>NZ_AP023365.1 GCF_018326285.1 Mycolicibacterium sp. TY81 | reverse complement strand
CAGGGCGGTGCAGCATCTCGTCAGGAAGTGACGACGAGTTCTGGGCGCGTGCGGGTGGGTAGTGCCGTTCACGCCTCCCTATGACCTGTTTTTGGCCCGATTCCCGACAACCAAGGTGGTAACGGTTCGATAACGACTAGTGAAACCGTGGCTTGACCTGATGTGACGTAATAACGTAATGGCGTGTTGATGCATATGCGTCATTACGTTGGGACGTATAGTCGCGGGCATGCCTACGGTTTCTTTGGTGCACACCAAGGGTGGCGTTGCGAAAACAACGTCGGCGGTGTACCTCGCCACAGCGGCGCAACGCCGCGGCCTCGATGTCGCCCTTATCGATGCCGACCCTCAGGGGTCGGCACTGGAGTGGGCGGCAGCCGCCGGCGACGACCCGTTCCCCTTCCCTGTGGTGCCGGCAAGGCGGCCGCTCGATGTGAGTGGCCGCCAGGAGCTGACGATCGTCGACACTCCCCCTGGTACGGCCCAGGTCATTCAGGAGGCGATCGAACTGGCCGATCTGGTCGTGGTGCCCACGGGAGCCTCACCTTTGGACGTACGCCGCGTGTGGCCAACGCTGGAGATCACCGCGCACCGGCCGACGGCAGTCCTACTAACCGGTGTGGACCTGCGCACCCGCCTGGCTGATGAGGTGAAAACCCTGCTGGAGAACGAGGGCGTGCCGGTGATTGGGACGCGGATCGTTCGCCGAGAGGGCATTCGCCGGGCGTTCGGGGCGACACCTGACCACCTATACGGGTACGACGACGTGCTGAACGAATTGATGGAGGCTCTGGTTCATGTCTGATCTGTCTTCGAAGATGGCCGCGCGGGTCAAGACCGAGCCGGCCAAGCGGGCCGCGGAGGCGTTCCGCTCCCCCACTGATGACATGCAGCGGGCCACCGTCTATCTACCGCGTGCGACGGTTCGCCGACTGAAGCAAGCCGCGCTGGATCAAGATACGAGTATGAGCAAAATCCTTACTGACCTGGCCGATCAGTGGCTGGCGAAGAACAACAGGACGTAAAGACGTATATGCGTCACAACGTAAGGACGTATATCGAAGTCAACTGTGTTCGCATACCGATGGAATATGCAGGTATGCGCTGGTGATGTATAGTTCAGTGCAGATGCAGTCGGCTCGACCCCGGCTGTTCGTGAAGAAGCCTCCCTCTCTGAGGGGGGCTTCCTTGTTTGTCTGGCACAGTGACCGGTTATGACTGTGGTCCCGGCGGAGATTTTCAAGTGCCTGCATGCATCGCGGTTGGCGCATTACCGGGTGGTCGCCGGCGGGCAGGACGCCGACGCATTGGCGCTGTACGAGTGGAATATCGAGCTGGCCGCAGCCTTGCAGGACCCGCTCGGAATTGTCGAGGTCGCGGTACGACACGCGATCGACACGCAGCTATCCGCCTGGGCACAGCAGCATGTGAGCGACCCGGACTGGATCAACCACATCGCCCACATTCCGCATCTGTCAGCACCCGGGGTATTCACCACGACACGCCACAAGCTGTATAAGGCGGCGGACCAATCGCGGCGGTCCCGGCCGGCGAACCACCCACGCCATGGGGATGCGATCACCCATGACGATCTGGTGGCGCATGTGATGTTCGGGGCCTGGGCCAGCCTGCTTCCGGAGAAGTTCGACGCGAGCTGGGTAGATCCGAACGGAAACCCCGTCCAAAACCAGGTGAACCTGCAAGCTCGACGCGACCTGTGGCGCAACTGCCTGCATTCGGGATTTCCCAACGTCAAACACGACCCTCGCGGATACGGCACGGGCAACAAGGTGCGTGACCTACGCAAACTGCGGAACCGTGTTTCACACATGGACTCGCTGCTCTACGTGGACGTGAAACACCTGCATGACCGGGTTCTGTTGCCGCTGTTGAACTCGATCAGTCATGACCTGCACGATTGGGTCGAGGGCCGGAGTCAGGTCCGCACAGTGCTGGCACAGCGCCCGAGAACCGGTCCATAGGGGGGTTTGCATCACAACGTAATGACGTATAGACGTCATTACGTCTATACGTCATTACGTCTAAGTGGTATGGCTTTCGTCCACCGACTTTTGGGCACAAAAAAGCCTCGCGCGTCGAGCGCGGTGCTCGACCTGCGAGGCAAGAAGTCTTGCGGCTTGATCGGGACCCGATATCGAATCGGCGTCCCCAACAGGGCCTACGTCATCAGAGTTCCTCTATCGACGGGGGAGTGCCGGTCACGAACGCGGGCCACCGGTGCGGAAGGCCTCGACGAGCGCGGCGAGGGCCCGAACAAACGCCACGAGGCGTTGCGTCGGTTCGTCGCGCGCGCCGAGGACGGCGGCGTAGACCAGTGGTGCGAACAGCAGCAGTGCCACAAGCACCACCACCAGCACCACTTGCCATGCATTGTCCGTAACAGCGGACATGATTACCTCCTTGTTTTGAGGCAGATAGGTGCCACGCCAAATACTCAAAAATGGGCGTGAGCAGGGCGAAGGCACCCGGTGAGCCCATCCGGCGAATACGGTTTTGGGCATAAAAAAAGCCGGATAAACCGGCTGGGGACATAGCTTTGGACACAACTTTGTCCCGGCCATAGCGTACTCATGAGCACACCAAAAGACGGGATTCCCGGCGAGCTCGGCGTGTTGCCCTACACCGGGGCATGAAAAAACGGACCGGCTTTTGGGCGCAGTCCGTCAACTGCTAAGAGTGTTCCACAGATCGCTCAGATGGTCAATGGGCACGCGGCGCGGCACGAAAACTGTTCTGCCGCTGCGAGATAGCAAGCTGACCCGTAAACGATAGACGTAATGACGTATATACGTCATTACGTCTACGTCGCGTTCTGGGCGATATAGCGATACGCCGTGGCGCGGCCGATGCCGAAGGCGGCGGCGAGGTCGCTGACCGGTTCGCCGGTGGCGGCCAGGCGGCGTAGTTGTTCTTGGCGTTCGACGCTGAGCTTGTGGGGCTTGGTGGCCGGCAACTGGCGGGCGCGGCGGGACTCGCGCGATGCGGCGCGCCGTTCTTTCCCTAGCTCGAGCTCGAGCTCAGCGAGGGTGGCCATGATGCCGGCGACGGCACGGCCTGTCGGGGTGTTGGTGTCGATGCCTTCGCGTATGGCGCGCAACAGGATTCGGCGCTGTCCAAGATCGGCGATGGTCCGGGTGACTTCGGCAGCTGAGCGGCCGAGTCGGTCGATCGCGGTGACCACGACGGTGTCGCCCTCGCGGGCGTAGTCCAGGAGCGCGGCCAGGCCGGGACGTGCGGTGTTGGCGGCGCCGGAGAGTTTGTCGGTGTAGATCCGGTCGGCGTCGACGCCGGCGGCCGCCAAGGTGGCCAGTTGCGTTTCGAGATCCTGGCCGATGGTGCTGACGCGGGCATAACCCAAGATCACTGCCATATCGGCACTGTCTCACCATCCACCGACAGCGGGGATTCGAGACACGCGGTGTGAGACAAGAAATGAGACACCGCGACCTGGGCTGATAGGTGGGGGAGGGGGAGACCAGGCGGGCTGTCTCGTTTCTCTAGATCTGAGACAGCGTGTTGTGGCGATGCTCGGCTTCGGCCCGTCCTGGCGGCGATTGTGTTCGGCAGCATCTCGATCAGCATCAGCAGCGGCAACTGGTGAGATGCCGTTGGCTAAGTCCCCTGGGGTGGTGGGAATTCGGGGACGGGGCTGAGGTGGGCGGAGATGTTCAGGCCGTGTCGGTGCCGGTGTTGGGGTGGGCCATCGCGTAGTGGTCAGTGAGTTACGTACCAAAGTGACTCACCGAAGGAAACCGCGCGATGACCCTTGACCATTCTGCCCTGCTCGCTCAGCTCGATGCACTGAAGTCCGCTGACTCGGGTGCGGTGTTCGCCGAGTTGATCCGTTCCGGGTTGCAGCAGCTCATCGAGGCCGAGGCCACCGCGGCGATCGGCGCGGGCCGTTACGAACGCAGCGACGGCCGCACGGTGCACCGCAACGGGCACCGCCCCAAGACCGTCTCCACGACCGCCGGGGACATCGAGGTGCAGATCCCCAAGCTACGGGCGGGATCGTTCTTCCCGTCGCTGCTGGAACCCCGCCGGCGTATCGACAAGGCGCTGCACGCGGTCATCATGGAGGCCTACGTGCACGGGGTGTCCACCCGCAGCGTCGATGACCTGGTGACGGCGATGGGCGTGCAGACCGGGGTGTCCAAGTCGGAGGTGTCGCGGATCTGCGCCGGCCTGGACCGCGAGATCACAGCGTTTCGGGAACGCTCGCTGACCCACACCAGCTTCCCCTACGTGTTCTGCGATGCCACCTTCTGCAAGGTCCGCGTGGGGGGGCGCACGTGGTCTCCCAGGCCCTGGTGGTCGCGACCGGCGTGTCGATCGACGGCACCCGTGAGGTGCTGGGCACCGCGGTCGGTGACAGCGAGTCGTTCGAGTTCTGGCGCGAGTTCCTCGCCTCGCTTAAGGCGCGCGGCCTATCGGGGGGTGCACCTGGTCATCTCCGATGCGCACGCTGGGTTGAAAGTCGCTGTGGCACAGCAGTTCACGAACTCATCGTGGCAGCGGTGCCGGGTGCATTTCATGCGGAACCTGCATACCGCGGTATCGGCCAAACACGCCCCGGCGGTTACCGCGGCGGTCAAGACCATCTTCGCTCACACCGAACCCGACGAGGTCGCCGCGCAGTGGGACCGGGTCGCCGACACCCTGGCCGCGTCGTTCCCGAAGGTGGCCGCGATGATGGGCGAGGCCAAGACCGACGTGTTGGCGTTCACTGCGTTCCCGAAGGCGCATTGGCAGAAGATCTGGTCGAATAATCCGATAGAGCGTCTGAATAAAGAGATCAAGCGTCGGGCCGATGTCGTGGAGATCTTCCCCAATCCGGCGGCGTTCCTTCGCCTGGCCACCGCGGTGGTCATCGAATCCCACGACGAGTGGCAGGTCACCCGCCGCTACCTCTCCGATGTCTCCATGGACGAACTACGCGCCGTGATCGCCGCCAAACACGCCGCGGCAGCACTTGCCAAACAACACCAAATCGCCTAGCGTTCACCATGACTCGTTGATCACAACGCGTGAACCACGCCAGATCCGAAGTCCACCACTCCCCGGGACGCTATCATGCCGTTTTAGTCCTGACCAGCGCAAACGCGCTGGCTCGGCATGTCGGACCTGCCCAGCCGTAGCCGATCTACCACGCATTGGGAGACAAAATCGCGCCAGGCGCGCGAGCCTGGCGGGCTACCGTTTGAGACGAGCTATAGATAAAAAGCGGGGACCGGTTCGCTCTGCGAACGGGTCCCCAGCTCAAGAATGCGGCTCCTTGCCTAGATCGAGGATAGGTGATGATGACGCTGTGAGCAACAATGCGGCGGTCGACCCGCGCAGCCTGGCCTTGAACGGGGACCCCTACGTTGAGCACATCACGGCTCGTCTACTCGACTTCTTTGCAGATTCCACGCCGTGGCAGCGCCGACTCTGGGACACCGGACTCGTCATGGCTCTGCGCGAACTGGATGAAGCGGCGTACTGGAACGACCGCCATGTGCTATCTGGCGCTGCCATTGGATACTTAGCTGGTGATCTTGAGCGTCAGGCTGGGCAAGATCGCGGCGTAGGAGCTAAGGAAGTCCGTACGCATCTCCGGGCGGCCTTGAAATCTGGGACGGCTTACGGCTCGCGTCATCACCGCACCCTGGTCCGACTGATCGATCTCGTTCAGACCGACTACATCAGACGTTGGGCCACGTCATTTGAGACGGCCTCTGCGCCGTCGCCAGAACGTCTGGCCCGGGCCGTCGCCTCCCACCTGCTCGACTGCGGCTACAGCATGTCGTATCTGCACCGTTGGGTTAATGGACACATTGGCTCGGCGAATACCCTTGGTGACCTTCTCGATTCGGCCGCAGAGTTGGCCACACAACCACGCCGTACCTTTGAAGTGATCGTTCCATTTGAAGCGATTCCACAAGCTGAGCAGCTCGCACATCGACTCGACGAATGGATATCGCCGCAACAACTTTCTGAGTGGCTGTCTGTCCACGCCGACGGTCGAGTGGTCCGGCAAAGCGGGGGATTTCGCTACAGCATCGAAGCCAAGGACCCCTACTCGGCTGCCGGCGTAGCGGAAAGCACCGTTGACCGACTTCGTGCGCGAGCAAGCTACATCCGGAAAACTGGCCGTGGGCGCCGGATTCCACAGGCAGCAGGATCTATCTGGGTTCGCGACCATGCCAACAATCTGTGCCTGGAAGTTCGCCGACGCAACGAAGCGAGCCGCGGGGCGTTCGTGCTATCCCTGCAGACCGAAGGACGCGTGTACGACGCGGGTCAACCCACGCCACTCGACGACGCGCTCGAACTCGCCGCACCCCTTAATAACGGTGCGCCGGGACCAGCAATATCCGGTGGCTGGGCTGCAATCGAAGCGCTGCTTGTGGCACCTGGCGACCCTCTGGACTCAAAAGAGCGCGGTGTGGTTGCAGCGCAGCGAATGGCTGCGCTGGTTGCGTGCTCATGGCCACGCTCGGAACTCACTGCCCTATCTCACCGACACAGCCCCGCCACGCCTGATCGACTTAGCCACGACTTGGCGAAAGCGGAAACCAACTTGGAGCGCGCGCAGCTCGTGGCGGACGCCCTCTCTGGACAGCGGTACCTAGAACTGTCGAGTGGGTCCGACCGTGCTGCGCAACAGCGCATGATCAAACTTCTCCAAGAGCCACGCAATACACTCAATGACGTAGCTCGACACGTGACAAGCGCTATGCGGCGCCTGTACCGCCAACGCAACTTACTCATGCATGGCGGCTCCACGGGATCGATCGCTCTAAGTTCCACTTTGCGAACCAGCGCGCCATTGGTTGGGGCCGGTCTCGACCGTCTGACTCACGCCGCCCTCACCGACAACGTCGCCCCGCTCGACCTTGCGACCCGCGCTGAAGTAAATCTCAAACTTGTTGGCGGACCTGACGGATCACACCTCGTGCGTTTGCTCGAATGACAAATCTGAGCCGTCTTGGTTCCCTAAAAACGAGACAAGGCCAGGCCCTGTTAGAGACGTGGAAACGGCTAGAAGATGAGCAGCACCCTAGCCCGGATTTTTCGTGGAATGTTGACTGTGGGGGTGTGTAGATAAGCGAAAGTGCCTGTCCTGCAAGGAATAATTGGACTTCTCTACGGTTCAAAAACCCTGACGGGAAGGCACTTCGCAGGTGAAGAATATCGCGGCGGCATCGCCGGTGAAAGTTTCCGCCGACGGCCATGGCGTTGTGTCGCATGCCGGGATGGGCATGCTGCGTGAGCTTGCCGACCGGACCGGCTTATCGGCGCAGGTCACGGCCGCGTTGGCCGACACCTACCGCGGCCCGTGGGTGTATGCGCCTGGGGGAGGTGTTCGCTGATCTGGCGGCCGCGGTCGCCGACGGCGCGGACTGCATCGACGCGGTCGGTCAGCTGTGCGGTGACCGGGAGCACGTCCTGGGGGCCAAGGCCTCAACGACCACCATGTGGCGGCTGATCGATGAGCGGATCGATGCCGCGCATCTACCCGGGGTGCGCGCAGCCCGAGCCGCGGCGCGGGCAGCGGCCTGGGCTGTCGGAGCCGCCCCCACCACCGGCGGCTGGCTGCATATCGACATCGATGCCACGCTGGTGATCGATCACTCCGACAACAAGGCCGGGGCTGCGCCGACCTGGAAGAAAACGTTCGGGCTGCACCCGCTGCTGGCGTTTCTGGACCGCCCCGACATCGCCGGCGGCGAAGCCCTGGCCGGGTTGCTGCGCAACGGTAACGCCGGCTCCAACACCGCCTCCGACCACATCATCGTCCTGCACCAGGCTTTGGCATCGCTGCCAGCGGCGTGGCGGCCCAACCCCGACGATCCCGACAACCCCGAGGCCCCGAAGGTGTTGGTGCGCTGCGATACCGCCGGATCCACCCACAAATTCGCCGCAGCGTGCCGGGCCGCCGGGGCCGGGTTCTCCTTCGGGTACCCCGTCGATACCCGCGTCCAGGACGCCGTGGACACCCTCAACCTCGGCGATTGCTGGTATCCAGCGATCGACACCGACGGCGGGATCCGCGACGGCGCGTGGGTCGCTGAAGCCACCGACCTGGTCAACCTGGCCTCCTGGCCCGAAGGGACCCGGCTGATCCTGCGTAAAGAACGCCCCCACCCCGGCGCGCAGTTGCGGTTCACCGACGCCGACGGCATGCGGGTCACCGCGTTCATCACCGACACACCACCGGGTGTCGTACCCGGTCAGGTCGCCGGTCTGGAACTACGGCACCGCCAGCACGCCCGCGTCGAGGACCGTATCCGCGAACTCAAAGCCACCGGGCTGCGTAACCTGCCCTGCCACTCCTTCTGGGCCAATGCTGCCTGGCTCGAAATCGTCCTGGCCGCCGCTGACCTGGTCACCTGGACCCGCCTCATCGGGTTCGCCAGCGATCGCGCTCTGGCCCGCGTCGAGATCACCACGTTCCGCTACCGGGTCCTGCACGTGGCCGCCCGTATCACCCGCGGCGCCCGCCAACTGCGGCTACGCATCGATGCCACCTGGCGCTGGGCGGCGGCGATCGCCGCCGCCTGGCACCGCGTCCGCACCGCCTTCGGATAACACCCCACCCCATCGGACCCATCAACGATGAAGGACCCACAGGCCCCAGGAAAGCCCGCCCCACCCGGCGACACGGGACAGCACCTCTACGCCACCACACGAAAACCACTACCCAACAACACAACTCGGCATCACACCGAACCCACACCAATTACCACGCAAAATCCGGGCTAGAGCTCGCGGAGAATGCGGGCACGCTGTTCGGCGTGCTCATCGGCGGTGATCGTCCCGGAGGCTTTCAATTCGTCGATGCGCGCAAGCCGCTCCTGGACATCAAGCGGGCTCTGGTCTACCGGGAGCCCTTCAACGCGCGTGCCAGGAAAACGCTTCAAAAACCTCTGAACGCCGGAGACGACGTTCGATACGGGACCGGTAGCAGCCAAGAGCACCGAAACGGCGGCCAACGCTGTCGCTAGGTCTTTCGCCTCGATCGGTGGACGGTACTTCACCGCAAGACCCAGATTTTCGAGCTCTTGCGCGAGCGCGCTAGCGTGGGCAGGCGGTCCGATATAGGTAAGCCGAGTAGTCTCCACGGCTCCAGCTAAGCACTGTCGGGCGATGCATTGAGCTTTCCGCCACAGCGTGACATCAGTGCCTTGTCACCGCGCAAGGAGCAATGATCAGAACCTGTGGATGAGCCTCGGCGAGGCGGCGTAGGAAAGGGCGCACCTTCCCGAGGATGATCTGAATGTCGAAGGTCTGATCAAGAGCCGGCGTTGGCGCGCTGGTTCGGGAAGGTACGCCCATGCTCACGGTAGTTCACGATGCGGATTCATCCAACGAGGATGCTGGCTCGTCGCGGTCGTTGCTCGATGAGATTGTCCGCGACGGTGCCCGCCAGATGCTGGCCGCAGCGTTGCGGGCTGAGGTCGCCGCCTACATCGAGGCTCATGCCGGTGAGCTTGATGAGAACGGGCACCGGCTGGTGGTGCGCAATGGCTATCACCGCGAGCGCGAGGTGCTCACCGCGGCGGGCGCGGTGAGTGTGACCGCGCCGCGGGTCAATGACAAACGTGTTGACCCGGACACTGGTGAGCGGCAACGGTTTTCCTCGGCGATCCTGCCGGCGTGGGTGCGCAAGTCGCCGCAGATGACCGAGGTGTTGCCGTTGCTGTATCTGCATGGCTTGTCGACCAGTGATTTCGGTCCGGCGTTGGAGCAGTTCCTGGGCTCGGGTGCCGGCTTGTCGGCCACGACGATCACCCGACTCACCACGCAGTGGCAGGACGAGGCCAAGGCCTTCGAGGCCCGTGATCTGTCGGGCACCGACTACGTCTACCTGTGGGTCGACGGCATCCATCTCAAGGTGCGCCTGGAGCAGGAGAAGCTCTGTTTGCTGGTGATGATCGGTGTGCGCGCTGACGGCCGCAAGGAGCTGGTCGCGCTCACCGACGGGTACCGGGAGTCGGCCGAGTCGTGGGCTGATCTGTTGCGGTCGTGCCGACGTCGCGGGATGACCGCACCGGTGCTGGCCGTCGGCGATGGGGCCCTGGGGTTCTGGAAGGCCGTGCGTGAGGTGTTCCCGGCCACCGGCGAGCAGCGGTGCTGGTTTCACAAGCAGGCCAATGTTCTTGCCTGCCTGCCAAAGTCGGCTCATCCGGGGGCGATCGCGGCGATGCGGGAGATCTACAACGCCGAGGATATCGACCACGCGCAGGTGGCGATCAAGGCGTTCGAGGTGGACTACGGCGCCAAGTACCCCAAGGCGGTCGCCAAGATCGTCGATGACGCCGATGTGCTGCTGGAGTTCTATAAGTACCCGGCCGAGCACTGGGTCCATCTGCGCACTACCAACCCGATCGAATCAACGTTTGCCACGGTACGTTTGAGGACCAAGGTGACCAAGGGGCCGGGTTCACGCGTCGCCGGAATGGCCATGGCTTACAAGCTGATCGACGCCGCGCAAGCCCGCTGGCGAGCCGTCAACGCACCGCACCTGGTCGCTCTGGTCCGGGCCGGCGCGATCTTCCACAAAGGCAAACTGCTCGAGCGACCCACCGACATCACCCCGTCGGCGGACTCGGCACCGACCGAATCAACTGGAACGGAGGTCGCCTGAAACAAGCCGATCCACAGGTATTGACAATTCCTCATCGGGGCCTTGGCGGCGGTGCTGCTCGGGCTCGCCGCTAAGGTGGTCGGCTACCTGGACCGGAGAGCCGACCGCCGTCGCCGACGACTGCTGGGTCTGGCTGTTCCACGCCGGTTTGTGCCGCCGTGGATGGTCGCGGTGAGTTATGGGGCGGTGGCTTTCCTGGTCGCGCCGCTATTCAGCGTGTTCGTCATGTCGGTGGCGGCAGCTGCTACCGGTGACAGAACGTATGTGGAGATGCCGCTGCGAGCCCATGGTGGAGTGGCGTTCGGGATCAGTTTTTTGTCCTACATCGCGGTGGCAGGACTTTTCGGGCTCTGGCTCACGCATAGGCAGCGACGCAAGATCGATGCCGAACATGCTCGGATTGTCGACCTGGACCGCAAGGTCACTGATGAATCACCGGACAAGACAACGGATTAAGCGAATCCGCCGACGTATGACGCGCCCCGACGGGAAACCGTTCCGCTGCGCACACCCTATCCCCCTGTTTACATCAGCAATTTGTGTCACCGGTCAGCGGTACGATTTGTCGAAAGTGGTTGTGCCCATTGGGAAATGAGGCACTAGACGTGAACAAACGAAGCAACTAACACAATTCGTGAACAGGCGACAAAGCAACGGCGGGAATGAAATGAGCGCTATCCACATCGACGCCCCTCAGTTGGGGACCTCCAGCGGAGAATGGCTTGCTGCTGCGCCGATCGACGCTGGGGTCCACCCGGTGCCGGCAGCAGGAGCGACCGCGACGTCGGCAGTTATCGCCGCCGTAGTGGCTGACTGGCACGCCGCGCACGTAGCCCGTGTTGCTCGTCGCGAAAGTTCCGCGGCCGAGTTTGTGGCCGCCAACGGCGGCACCATCGCGAACATCACCGGCACTGATGCCGACAGCGCGACAGAGATCGCCGGGATCGAGGCATAAACGATGAGTACTGGATACCCGACGGCGCAGTACCCTCCCGTAGTCCCGCACGGTGGTGGAGGCCCGTTCGTATCGTCGATGCAGCCCGGTTACTCGCCGACGCCGCCGCGCAAGGCTAAGGGCGGGCTGATCACTGCGGCGATCGTCGGTGCCGCCGCGATCGCGCTCACCGCGGGCGGGATTGGTGGCCTTATCGGCAACCACATGGCTGCTGCTCCGGCGCCAGCGGCAGCAGCAGCACCCGCTGCACCGCCAGGGGCGACCGCCGAGCAGGTCCATGCCTCCACGGTCGACCTGTGCACGCGCTTCGCCGCAGGCGATCGCGCGATGCCGACGCCACAGGCCACGGGATTCGATGTGATCCCAAGCTACAACTACATTTCCGAAGCCCTGCGCGAGAACGCCGACGCAGACAGCACAATCCGAGACGCCATCGCCGACAGCTTGCGGCTCTATCGAGACCAGGCATCAAAGCTTTCTCATGAGCCGGCACGTGGCGCCGTACAGCCGGCGATCGGGTGGACAGCGAGTATGGCGAATACGGCTGACCAGCGCGTATGGGACTTATGCAGGGGCTACGGGGGCTAGCGTATGGATACCGGCTCGACTAGCAACGAGGGCGGCACTGCTGCTGCACATATCGGGATGCAGTTGTTTCACAAGGCGGTCACGGCCGCCGATGCCGTAGCCAAGACGGGCACCGGTGCCGCGAGCACAACAGCGCGCACCGCTGGCGACCTCGGTGACGGACCATTCGCGATGGCGATCAAGGAAGGCCGTAGGCCATCGGACTCCGAGTGGCGATTCCTCGATGAACTCCACGAATTCCACGCCGGTGTCGCCAGAGACCTCGACCAGGCAATCGACAGATCGCAGAACCACTACCGACCACAATTCGCCGACGCTTTGACCGGCGAGGCAGGCGACGCCCTGCTCGCCTCGCACGACAAGAACACCAGCCTCTGGAAGGCTGACCAAGCCGAGCACGAGGAGGCGGCCAAGGCCGCCTATTGGGCATCCCACCTCACCCAGAGCCTTCAAGGCCGGATCGACAGCCTCGCAGAAGCGGGCCAGGAAGAATTCGACAAAGCGGTGAAAAGTCGCAATCCCGCTGCCGCACAGGCTATTTGGGCCACCTACAGCACCCAAGCGAACGATGAAGTGACCGAAACCGTTTCGAACATCACAAAGGCGCTCACCGGGAAATTCACAATTCCCGCGGACGGTGCGAAAGGGACTGGCCGCCAAGACGACGGGCGCCACTCCGAGGACTCGAAACAGGCTGGAAAAACCGACCGAAAACCGGACGCACACCACACTGATGATGGTGGACCTAACAAAAACGACGGTCACCATACCGACGACACCGATCAGAGCTCGGCCCAAAAAGCTGGAGCGACTACCGAAGCTCAACCTGGTAGTGCCACAACACCCCACACAGATGAGCCTGGTCAGGTCAGCCAACCGCTGTTGACCTCACCCGGAAATGGTGCCAACAGCGCTGGCGGTGGCCGACTCGGCGGTTCAAGTGGTGGATCATCTGGCGGTGGTGGCATGGGCGGCTCGGGTTTGTCCGGGCTTGGGTCGAGCATGAAGCCGCCGTCCGGGCTCGGCTCGCCGGGTGGAGGCATGCCGGGTAACGGGGCGATGCCTAGCAGCGGCAGTATGCCTGGCGGTGCATCCACATCGCCTGCGTCTGCGTCGCCGTTGGCTAACGCGGGGTCGAGTTTTCAGAGCGGTTTGTCGTCAGGCATGAGCGCAACCGGTGGAGGTGGTAGCGCTGCTCCCGTTTCTCCTGTGTCGCAGTCACTTTCGCAGCAGCAAGCGGCTGCCGCCTTTGCCGCACAGCCGCCGGCCACCATGGCGCCTCAGATGGGCAGTACTCCTGCTGGGGTGCCGATGGGTGCCGGCCCGTCGGGCGGTGACATGGGCGGCGGTGCCGCGCAGGGTGGCTCGGGCGGGGCGCCGATGGGCGGTGGCGGCATGATGCCGCCGGCTGGCGCGATGGCCAGTGGTCCGATGGCTCCCTACAGTGCGCCGGGGGCTGGTGCTGGTGGAGCTGGTGGAGCGAGCCCTGCTGCGCCTTCGGCGGCGACGTCGCCGGCCAGCGCGGGTGCCGGTGGTTCCGGCGGTGGTGGTCCGGCTGCGGGTCCGGTGATGGCGGCTGGCCATGGTTCTGCTGGCTCAGCAGCGGGCCTGGTTTCTACCGGCGCTGAGGTCAATCCTGATTTGTTGTTGGCGCAGAGGGTACTTGGCGGGTTGGTGAAGGCCTGCGAGAACTGGCCGTCTCTGATTGCCTGGGCGGTGAGTGTGGTGAAAACCCCTGTGGGTTCGCAGATCATCATCGCCACTAGTGCTGGCGGCGGTGGGTATGTTCCTCCGCCGGTGGTGCTGCCGACGACAGCTCGTCTGGCCGTGGTTGATCCGGTGCTGCCGTTTGGGTGGGCGGCACGGTGGATGGGATGCCAGAGGCCGTCGAAGATTCTGGCGGATCACTTCGATTTGTTCAGCAAAAAGACTGCTGGAGCGCAGCTTTCGGCGATGGTAACGACCGAGCTGTGGCCACAGGCGCCCGAAGGGGTGCAGGATTTCCTGGGCATGCAGCATCGTGATGCGTTGGCGTTGATGAGTGAGGCTCCGCGTCTGGATGGTGGGCATCAGCATCGTTTGGCTGCCTTTGATGCCGGCTTGGCCCATCGGGTGGCCAATCTCAATAGAGCCGCTGATGTATCGGCTTGGGCGTCGGCGAATGTGACGGCCGCAGTGATCAATGCGGCGCATGCCGAGCTGGATCCGTCCGGCGACAAGTTGGTGACCGATGACGAGCTCGCGATGCTGCAATCGGTGCACAGGGGAACCGCGGACGCCGTCGGGTGGGGACTGTATGACAGCCTGGTCCGAAGGCGACATAACGGCGTTTTGGAGTGGCCGGAGACTCACGCGCCGCAGGACTTCGACGGCTCGAAGCTGAACCACGATATGGCCCAGGTGTACCGGAAGTACTTCCGGATGGGCCAGATTGTGGAGCTGGTGCGGTGCTGGAAGTTCTCGCCACCGCCACTGGCGGACGTGGTTTATTGCGGCATCCACGCCGGTTTCGGCGCGGTGGTGGCGGCAGAGATTGGCACGTTGGAGCAGCAGCTGCGGGCCGGTGTCCGCTCGTGAACGCTGTTGACGCGAACCCTGTTGGACCAGGTGCGCTGCCTGCTTTACCTGCCTGCTGGGAGCTCGACAGAGAAGCGTTCAACAGCCAGGGTTGGAATGCATATTGGAAAGCACGCGGGGCGGCGCAAGCAGAGATCTACGACGAAATTCACCGCTGGGCTCTGATCGAGTCCGCCGCTGGATCAGCGCTACGCGGATTCCTGGCGGCGAACTGGCGGGAACAGGGTCTCAACGATGCGCTCGCGAAGAACCGGTCGCGCGAGATCACGTTGTGGATGCAGATCGGCGGCATGACTCCGCGGATGTGGGAACCACAAGCACTCGCGGAGGCGGTCGAGGCTGGGCAGCCGGTGGGCTGGAGAATCGCGTTGAGTGCGTGGCATGCCGACACACTGATGAGCCAGCGGACCGCGCAGATGCTCGACCCACGCGCGGTGTCCCGGTGGGCTGGATTCAATCTCGTTGACGCTTCGGTGGACCAGTGGGAATCGGTTCTGGATCGCCATGAAGGGCCGTGGCCGACCGGCTGTCGCGACAGCAGCGTGCCACGCGGCGACAGTTTTCGCGCGCAAGTGCTGCAGCAGATTCTGGACCGAATCGCCCTGCGGTTTGACATGGGTCTAGCCGGTGGTGGCGACGAGATTGACTGGCGTGGCAATCACGCCACGCGGGTCCGACGGTGGCGCATGGCCAAGGACCGGGACGACGAGTTGGCCCGCCTAAGCAGGATGGAGGCCCGGCCCCTGCCGATGTCGTGGCTGGTGCCGGGACTGCGTTAAAGCACAATATCGGGGCCTGCGGTGTCGCGGCCCAAGGCCCCCGGTTGCGACTGCGAGCGGTGGCGGTCAGGCGCGAGCGCTCGTGGTGGAAGCGGGAATCGGTGGGCTGATTCATGAGTTTGGCGTAGACCTCGCCGGGCGTTCGTCGAGTGCCGAGGTTGATGTCGCGCAGCGCGCCCGATCGATGTCTTGCATGCCGACGACGGGCTGCGTCCTTGAGGCGCTGATGCCGCGAAATATGGTGTGGGACGGGCGTGAGCAGGCGTGAATTTCCATGGGGAACATGGGCGTCAGCTTCCGTTACGGTGGGCCCACTTTGTTGATTGGCTGGCTGGCCCCGTACGGCCAGTTGACCGGGCTGCTGTCGATGCGCACTAAGCACGGATGCGTGCCGGTCTCGAAGCGCTTGAAGGCTCTTCTGATCTAGAAGACTTCACTGATTGGGTGGCCCTGTTTGTCGTGACGTTCTGTGCCCACGGGGCGCCCTGTGGCGGTGGTGCAAGGGCGTTCGATGCCTCCGTTACCAGCTGGGGCCTATGCATGTGACCAATGTTGGCGCCCTGCATGCCACCATGCATCGGACCAATACGGTTGACCTGAGTTGGACGCTATCTGGGTGCTTGTTCAGGCTGCGGTGGTTGTGTCCGTGGTCGGTGTCGTGCACTGGCCCTGGCTGTGTAGGTCGTGTATTGGGGCACTTCGTCGGCGGGTGGTGACCGCCGGCCGGGTCATGGTCGGTGGCCAGCCAGGGCGGCGCACCGCGCGCCGTGCCTCGCCGTAGATATGGTTGTGGTGGCAGCGTGCTGCGCGACTCGGACACGGTTTCCGCGACGGCGCGGGCGGTCCCTGACACCCTGGCTTCGGGGTGGTGGCACTGCTCAGCGGCCCGGTGTGCGGACCCGTGAATCGGCATGACGCGCACCGTTTTTCGCGACCAAGCGGTGAAACGATGGGGGAATACCGATGGGTGTCGCGGACCGGACGGGTGCCGCGTTCCGCCGGGGCGTGTTCGGCCATCCGCGGTCCAACGCACTCGATGCATCTGGCTTCGTTGCGATGAGTCGTTAGAACTCCGGTGCCGAAAACGGTGCCCGTGAACTGCGCGCGGCGGTCGATGGCCAGCCCTGCGGTAAATACCGTCGATGACGCGAATAAGGCGGCGGTGTTTTGCCTACCTTGTGGTGCAAACCTGCCGAATTTCAGCGCACGCCGCCCTCGCTCAGCCACTGATCGAGCAGGGAACCGCCGTGCACGGTTGGTGTCTGTGTACCGATCGCTTGTGCGAGTTCTCGGGCGTCGTGGGCGAGGTCGGCGGCCAATCCGTCGTTGCGCGCGCGCACGGCTAACGCGCGAAGAACCTGCCCCAGCGCTTCGGGATCGGCGAGAACCCGTTGGGCTGCTTCGCCACTGGTCATCGGACGCGGGACGATGAGCGGTTTGATCAGCACCGGGGCGCGGCGGGGCACTTCAACCACCCGCACGGGTTGAGAACCCTGCTCTGCGCTGGCGCGTTCGGCGTGGGCGGCGCGGCGGCAATTCTGCGAGCACCAGACCCGTCGTCGACCCCGTCTGGGTCCGGCTTCCGGGGGCAGCGCGGCCCCGCAGCGCGGGCACGTCGCGGCGTGGTCCATGGGCCTCATCTTAATTTTCGTCCGACGATATGTCACCTTTTTGTGACCTTAGTGCAAGAGGTGTGTGGTGCGAAGGGGAAGAAACGAAGGTAGGGGTCAATGGCCTGGTGGTGGCGGGGAACGGGGAGATGAAAGCGGATGGTGAGGGGCACGAGGACGACGAACCATCACAGGTGACGGACATTGGTCATCAACAAGCACGCAGCGGAACGGTCTGAGGTGACGAAGCGGTGGACGAAACGCAGGGCGCGGGCCGAAGGCCGGGCCGCGCAGTGTTCGCACACAGATAGATGTTGCGCGAGCGGGCTTAGTATCGACACCATGACCACCGGCGCGACCGCTACCACTGCCGGGTCCATCCGGGGCGTCGCTGCGTGCGGCAGTGGTGTGTTCTATGCCGCGATGACGGTGCGCTTCGGTGAAGCATGAACACCCGCAACGACGGCTGGCCGCCGACGTGGCGCGCTGACTATGAGCGGATACTTGCGGGCCTGCCGCCGCGGGAACGCCGACTCTTGCATGACGTCGTGGCCAGCGGTGTCATCGAGGGCGATATACCCGACCTGAAAGTGGTTGCACGTCTGGCCGATGTGGCGACTGGGAAGATCACCGGCGATCAGTACCGCGCTGAGCTGCTCGCGCGCGTGCGCGGCGCTGGCCCGTTAACCGAGTAAGCCGCTAGCACGCTTGCGATGACGGTATGTGTTGGACCCGGGTGGCGACGGGGCCGGTTGGACCGGATGGCCGCAGGCGCTGCCCACTCTGACGCTGTGCATGCACATCGTGTGTACGACGTGACCGTGGAGTTGTGATGCCCGCCTGCCGTGGCCGGGCTCCCGGTTGTTGTGCCCGGCCTGGCGCACCTGCGGATTAAAAGTCCGTAGCTCCAGAGCGTGGGTGTTCGCCCCGCTGGGGGGCGTAGCGATACTGGTCAGATGACCGCACCCGAGCCGACCTCGATGTGACCGTGCTCGGGTCTTTTGACGAAGCTGTCGGCCCGTTCTACGACGCGGACGGAGTGGCCCGACGTATGCGGTTGACCACGCAGACCGTGCGGCGTCGAGCACAGAGCCACCGGCTGCTGGCGTGCCCGACGGCCGAGGGCCGGTTGGTGTTTCCGGTGTTCCAGTTCAATCCGGACGGCACCGCGGTGGCTGGTCTGGAGCATGTACTGACCGCGTTAGCGTCGGGTACGCAGGATCGCTGGCAGGTGGCGTTGTGGTTGAGCACACCCAATGACCAGTTCAACGGCAGAACACCATGTGATGCGTTGAAAGCGGGGGCATCAGTGGCGGTGCAGTCGGTTGCGGAGCAGACCGCCGACCGCTGGCGCCATTGAGTGCTGACGGCGGACCGGCAAGTGTTGTCGGTGCTCCCGCATAGCCTCGTGGCATGCCCAAGTGCACAGCGCCGCGCCGGGGACACCACAGCGCCGCAGCCAGAGCAGCATGCCCTGTGCACGGTGTGCCGCGGGCAGCTCGCGTTCAGTCGCCGGCGTATGCCGCCACACCCCGCACGCCGCGCGTCACGAAGACAGTGACAACGGCCGACCGACGGGCGCGCCAAACCGGCGGGGCGGCTGGCGTGGACTTCATCGTGTGGATCGTGCTGGCACGAATTGTCAGTGACCACCTCTGGCTCATGATTCTCGGGGTGCTCGCGATCGGCGTGCCAGCTGTGTTGGCCGGACAGTGGACCTACCAGTGTTCGGCGTGGATCAATGACGGCACGTCCCGCTGCCGACGTCCACGGGCCGGGTTCCTGCGGCGCTGCCACGACCACGGCCACGCCGTCGTCACCCCGTACGACATGGCGGCTGCGGTGGCCGCGATCATCGCCGTCATCAACCTGCTCATGCTCATCGGGTGCCTTGACCCCTCTATTTACAGCTGACGTCTTTCTGTTCATCGCCATAGGGGTTTCTGTGGTGTCCGGCGGGTGTGGCGGCACGGACGGTGGCGATGAGCGCGTCCCGTCGTGCGGTGTCGGCGGCGGCCGCCGCGGTCCGTCGGAGTAGCGCGCGGCGGCGTGCGGCAGCGAGCTCGGCGAAAGCTTCCGCACGCCCGGTTCCGGTGCTCGCAGCAGGAAAAGCCGACACGGCAGTATTCGAGGTTTTCGGCGTCGCGTGATCGCGAATTCCAGTGTCACCGTGGCCTGGCTGTGGAGTGGTCGCGGTGCGTTCTGGTGTTCGTCCGGCGAAGGTGCCCAGCTTGCGCAGACGGCTGGCCAGGAAGCCGCCGGGATTGGTTACTTGGTCGGGCCATGTCCCGCCGGTGCGGCGCATGTCGGTCTCCAAGGCAGCCTGGATGTCGTGAGCGGTCCACACCGTGGGGTCAACGCCGGCGCCGGCGAGCGCATCGCAAATCGCTCCAGGGTGACCATGTCGCAACGCTGGGCAGCGCATCAGGACCTGAGCTGCCAACCGCTGCAACCGCAGTGGTCGAGGCTCGGCGCGCCAGCGCCGGCTTTTGCGGGTGGATGGTGAATTTTTCGCGCGCGGCTGCGCGCTTGGTGAGTTACTCCCTACGGGAGGTAAAGAACAAACACCGCCCAAGGGCGGTAGGTGGCAATCGGCCGAGTTATCCACAGACCCAGCGGCGCTGTTGGTGACCGGTGGTGAGGTCAGGGGTTCGAGTCCCCTTAGCTCTGTCGACTGCGCCTGACGGCGCGGCACCAGGTGATACACGCTGGGCCGGCGCCCGATACTGGGAGTGCCTGGGGAGCCGTGGCCACGTTGGGCTTCCACGGCCCATCCGGAGGCCCTCAGCAGCCGCCAGGCCGCCGTAACAGTGCGCTCGGCACACCCGGCCCGGGCCGCGATGGTGGCCCGGGTAATCGCTACGTGGCGGCCGGTCGCGTGGTCCGCGTGGTCGGCCATCACCGCGGCGATCGACAGCAGGGTGGTCGCGGTGATCGACACCCGCTCAGCGGTGCACACCGCAGCCAGCGCACGGGACTTCGCCCATGCGCGCAGATCGTCCAGCCAGGATTCACGGCTGGACCACACCGGCCGTTGGGGCGTGGCAGTCGCAGCGCCGGCGCGCTCGATCCAGCTACGCCAGCGAACAGCTCTGTCCGCCTGGGCGGCGTATGCACGCACCGGGGTGTCCGGTGCGGTGAACGCGGACGCAGTAGCGCGCCCACGCAACGATGAATGGTCACGGTTTGCGCATCGTTCGCGCGGGTTATCTGGTATCAGATACGCGCATGCGCTACCGTGAGACTTGCTTTCCAGAGCAAAGTCCCTTCGGGGCAACGGGTACGGAGAGCCCGGAGCCGAGTCCCCACTCGGCTTGAAATTTCGACGTGGCCCCGCTTAGGCGGGGCCTTCGTCGTTTACGGGTTCATCCGTACGCCAGCTATTCAGATGTGTGATCGTCTTGCCCGAGTTCTCTCCCCACGGGCACAGTTCTCACATCGCCAGCGGCAGACCCTCCTTCGGGGTATCGAGTTCACGGACCAGCTCGGGATAGCCCAAGTGATGGCAGATGATGTCGGATAACAGAGCCGAGCGCGGGATACCAAGGCGCTCGGCCTCCGCACGGACCTGCTCGGCAACTGCGGGCGGTGGCTTGACCGGGACGTGCTGCCCGAGTTGGCGATCCTCATCGGTCAGGGCCGTTGTGTCCCTTTGGGTTTCGAATAAAAGTCGCTGAGGGAGATGGCGCATCAAGTCTGGACGGCCGTAGTGGAAGGAGACGATTTCGGCCAGCAGAACGCAGCGATCGATCTTGTGATCGTCTGCTGCTGTATCGGCGGCCCGGCGGACCACGTTCGGCAGCTTGGCCGTCATGACGACCCGGTCGCCGAGGGAGGGGCGTCCCGTCTTCGCTCGTCCAGTCATGAGGCCGATCATGCCGGGCTTGTTTTTAAAAACAGACACGCCACGCCGGACACCGATGAGATTTCTGTTGCGGAAGTGATGGGACCGTCGGGCGAGGCGCTCACACGGCCCGACGCAGTCCAACCGATACACCAGCAGGGAGCGTTGATCGGCCGGCGATGAGCTCGCGAAGAATCGTGACGAGTTCGGCGGTGGCTTGTTCGTCGTGGAAGTCGAGCTGATCGGCGGTGTAGGTGCTGAAGTAGTGGCCGCGGACTCGGTAGCGACCGTTCGGCAGCAGTGCTGCCAGCCAGAGGCGTTCGTCGTCGGGTTCTTGGTCGGCAAAACGCGCAGTTCGAATGTTGATGGCGCAACGGATTTCGAGGCCGGCGATGGTGACGCGGTCGACGGTGTCGGCCACGATGAGTCGTTCCGGCCCGGTCAAGGACCGGCCGTATGTGTCGTAGCCCAGGTACCAGTCGGTGCGGCGGTACCAGCGTTGAGCCGACGCCCCGCTATGGCGGCACTGCTCGGCCTGCGCCGGTGTGGCGCACGAGTCCAGGACCGCACCGTGTATATCGACGATGCTCCAGCCCTCGGGGCCGAGTTGGATGCGCCAGGTGGCCGGCGGATTAGCGAAGTGCGCGTGGACGTCGTCTTCGAATGCGATGAGACTCATGGACCTAAACCCCCTGCCAGAAAGTCAATACTGCATTGACCTTATTGGGAGCTAGATACTGCGTCAATACAGTATTGACTCATGTTTAAGCGCTGGAAGTGGTCGGGGTTCGTGATGGAATGGTGGCGTGGACGAGCGCGATGCACTTGATGCGTTGGTGCGCGCGCACGCAGATCTACAGCGGCTGACTGATGAAATCGCTGATGCACGAGAGCGTAGGCGTAAGGCGGCGGCGTTCTTGGTCGACAGCGGCCGACGTACGACATGGATTGCCGACCAGCTTGGGTTGACCAAGCAGGCAGTCGATCAGTTCATGAAGTACAAGGAACGCAGAGCGACTCATCCGTAACAGGCGACGCAGCGGCCTATTTGCCCTGGTAAAGGCATTTGCTACCCGCGCTAGCAAGGCTAGCCGTCAACCGACGCGGGCGTCGCCTAACCTGAGTCAGCGCGTAGCGCTTACCGCTCTGTGGCCAGGCCACCTTGTGACGAATTGCTGTGACCGTGCTGAGCCATCCAGGCTCGCCGCAGCACCTTCCTGGCTTCTTTGAAGTCGGGCAGCAGATCTTTTTGCGATCGCCAGTACATCCGGTCCGCCACCGCAATTGGCTGTTGACATGCCACTGCGTCGACGAGCTGATCGGCGAGGCGCGACGAAGTGTCGAACCAATCGGTGTGCAGTAAGCCTTGGTAGTGGAAATCCACAGTGTTGATGCCGCCGACCGAATTAAACTCGGCTTGTACCAATACTTTTCGGAAACCCATGATGGCCGCACGGCGCCCCCTGGCGGCGTGCCCGGACTTCCGTCGAGCGCCCGGGCTAGCGAAAAATGGGCAAATCATCGCGGAGAACACTGTGCACGCGTAGTGCGCAGGTCCGTCCGAGCGCACACATCTGCCCGCGGCTTCGGTGGCTTCGCCGTCTTCTTGGGCGAATAGTCGGTACAGCGGTTCAGTTTCGGCGAATTTGCAGCCACAAATTGCACAGCGCTCGAACGCCAGCAGCGTGGCGAACCGTCGCCAGTCCTGGTTTGCCAAGAGCGGGCCACTGTCCAACCATTCATTTTCCGCAGGAACCGGATAGCCTCGGTCGTCTCGCGGCAGATCGAGAATCTGCAAGGGAATGGGCGCGGGCAGCTGGATCATAGGAGGCTCACTCCGAGCGATACCACCGCAATCACCAGGACCACGAACAGCGAGGAAAACGCTCCCTTCGTGAGGGACGGACGATCCAACGCCATGGTGGCCATGGTGAACAGCAGCGGCCAGATGAGCACAAATATCAGCAGATACGGCACGGTGAAGAAGATCAACGTGGCCACCGTCAGGGTGGAGATCACCCCGAGGATCATGCCGACCCACCATTGCGGCGATCGGAGAGCCGAGGTCGGCTCAGTGGAATTCATTTCCTTGTCTCCCTCAGTGCGGCGGCAATGGTGGCAGCGTGATTACCGGGTCATGATGTCGTACGACAGGTGGTGCACTCACCGGCCCTAGGTCGGAAAGTCCCGGTGGCGTCGCGATCAGTGGAGGCGCGGCCGGGACTGCGGTTGGCCCGCCGTGAGGTGGCAGCGCTCCGGGAACTGGTACACCAGGCAGCGGAGGGTTCAGGTCGTTGAATCCCAGTACCAAGCCTGCGTCGCCAATCGGCCGGTGCCACGAGAGTCCCACTGCAGGACCTGTGGAACCGTCGGAGATTGCCGGCCACTGTTGTGCGAGTACCTGGGGCGGTCCGCTGGCGCCGTCGTGGTAGATCTCGATCGCGGGATAGTTGGTGACGTTTCCGCCGACGACCGGTCCGTTCGGTGTCGGTGTGATCGCCAGCTCCCCGTTTACGGAGAACGGGATGCTCTTGGCGACGTCCTGACCGCCCGGGGAGAACGGGTCGGCCGCGTTGTAGTGCAGCAGGATTCCACCATCGCTGCGCTGCACGGCGGACACGGTAGGAGTCCCAGCCTGGATCTGGCCGGTGGTGGCGTCCACCGAAGGGTTTTGGCGAGCCACGATGATGCCGTTCTCGTAGTCGACAAGGATCGAGACCCGGGAGGCTTCTGGACCGACTGTGGGTGAGAACCCCCGATTATCTCCCAGATTGGAGTGCGGCAGGCTGGTCAGCTGGGGGTCCAACACGGACTCTCCGGGGATGAACAGATTGGTGCGGACCACTCCCTGACCAGGGCGCGGAGTGATGGTGCCGACGGTGATGTTCGGGCGGGTGCCGCCGTTTTTGGGGTCGTAGCTGTGCGGATCGAGAGCCGCGGCTGTGTCCCAGTCGGCCCGTGACGCTGGTTCTCGACCGAACAGGTGTCGGAACGCGTCGATCTGATTCTGGTGCCTGTTGCCTTCCGGCTCTGCGTTAGATGTCTTCGGCACATCCTGCTTGAATCCGTACCCTGCTGCCTGCATCGCCGGTTCGTGATCCTTGGCGAGCGGGACCTGTGTCGACGCACCTTCCGGCGTCTCGAACCGCATCCCCGCCAGCGGT
>NZ_AP023364.1 GCF_018326285.1 Mycolicibacterium sp. TY81 | reverse complement strand
TGGGCGGTGCACGATCCCGTCACGAAGAGCCGACGAATGTTTGTGGCTGGTTGCGGGAGGTGCCCGTTCACGGCCTCTTATGACCACTTTCACGAGCTGCGATGGGCGACCTGCCAGATAAAGCGATAGCTCCCGTATGTGCCATGTGGCCTATACGGGGAGCTATGGGTTCTGCTGGCGCGGCGCTACGTCACTGGTGGGAGCTGATCGCTTCGGTGATGCGGTCACCGAGCTCGGGGTCTGCCAGGAGTCGATCGACGAGTGCGGCGAGAACTTCTTGCCCTGTAACGCGGGCTAGGCCGAGCCGGTCGGCTGCGTCACGTTGCCAGTTGTCGAGCGCTCGGTGGGCGGTTGGCGATAGGTCGACAGTGCGGCGGACGGTCTTTTGTCGGACGATGGGCTGTTTCGCCGGCGCCACTGGTGCGGGCTGCGGGGCTGGTGTCTGCGGCTCTGTGGGGACAGAAGGATCGCCGGCTGGTTTGCCTGTCGGCGGCTTTTGCCGCAGGCGCTCGGCGTTGGCTTTGATCTTCTCGGCGGCGGTGCTCACTGCGGTCCTCCCTGTTCGCTGCGCAGATATTATTCAGTATATCCGTATATCAGTACGTACTGATTATCCGAGAAGTTCGGCGGCGATGTCACCGTAGGCGGTGGTGGTGGCGCCGGCGATGGGTAAACCGAATGCTTGTGCGTAGCGTTCGAGGCGGCCGACGGTTGCCCCGAGAACCCGGACGCCGTCACCGGTGAGCATTTGTCGGTAGACGTCGGTACTGGCGGCGTTGGACACCGTGCGGGTGAGCACGACGGCCAGCTGCGGCGGTGTGGCGGCCAGGACGCCGGCTTCCTCGACCAGTTCGCGAATAGCGGGTATCCGGGCGTATTCCATGCCTGTCGGGGCCATGGGGACCAGAACGTGGGTGGCGATGCGAAGTGCTGATGCGACGACGCCGCGCCGTTCCTTCATAGGAGGGGTGTCGATGACCACGGCCTCGTACCGGTCGCCGGCGATGCCAGGCAGCTTGCGGTGCAGATCGGCTACGGGCATGCCGATGACCGGGATGGACCACTCCCCTGCTTCGGACCAGGACAGCAGTGATTCGTTCTCACCGTCCGCATCGACACACAGAACAGTCAGTCCAGCCTCGGCGAGTGCGTGGGCGACGAACGCTGCCGTGGTGGTCTTGGTCGAGCCGCCCTTGAGGTTGGCCACAACAATGGTCAGAACAGGTGACATGAGGATCGATCCATTCAGTAGATCAGTAGTTCCTGATACCGGCGCGCCACCCCTAGCTTTGGGGGCGGTCCAAACTCACAGATCACTCTAGTTCAGTACTTCCGTATTTGCGCTATTCCGTATATCAGTAGATCAGTAATTCAGTGATTTCTCGGTGCGTTTGGCGTGTTGAAACCCCCGGAGGAAGGCGCTGTGCGGCTTATCCCGTTGCAGCAATGGAACAACCACATAATCAGTAGATACTGACATCCGTAGATACGGACTACGTGTTCACCCAGGCGTCTCAGGTGATGGGAGCAGGTACCGGGGCCGCCCCAAGGCTGTACGAACTATTTGAGGCAAGAAAAAACCCGTCCCCTGCCGGGGAACGGGTGGTATGTCGTAACTATACAACGGCGTGTCGCGCCGGCGGAATTCCCTGCTAGGGGAGCGTGTCCGTCCGGCGGCATCTGGGATGGCGGCTACCAGGGTGCTGGCTTGGGCACGCGCCCTGCCGGGTCGGGGAGTTGGCAGGCCTGAAAGTCGGCTGGCGTGAGTTGGTACCACCAGTGGTTTCCGACTCCGGTGGTGGGGGTTCCGCGTAAAGCGCCGGCGAGCTGGTTTTTCGATGGGTTGATCAGGCCGACTGGGATGCGCTTTCGGGCTTCGTCAATGGGGAGCTTGAGGTCGCTGTCGTTGCTGATGACGATGGCGGCGTCGATGCTTCCGGCGAGGGTGTCGATGAGCAGATGTGATGCCACGTTGACGTCGGAGCCTTTTTCTTCGCGGCGGGCGACGGAGACGAAGAATGTCGCGTTGGGATCGGCTTGGCCGGCGCCGTCTTTGACCGTTATGGGCCAGGCCGGGTTGGTCAGCACTGGCCGGCCGCGGCGGTCCTTGGTGGCCAAGGGAGCGGTGGCTGTGCGGTTGACGTAGAGGCCGTATTCGATGTGGTCGACGGTGCCGGTGGTGGAAAGAGCGGTGAGGTAGGCGTCTTGTTCCTGGCTTCCGACCGGGTTACCTGCTCCGGAGATGCGGGCGGTGCAGTAGACGATGCGGTCGATGGTGGCGCCCGTCCATGCGGATTGCGTGGTGACCAGGTGGTTAGCGAGAGCCCGCAGGTCGAGCCATCGCCAACCGGGGGTTCCTGGTCCGCACAGGAACTTGCCACCGTAGTAGAGGTTGAATCCGTCGATGTACATGCCTACTCGCATGGGCAATGACGCTAACCGTCGATGGTGCACGCGGGTGGGACACGCCGATGCTGCTTGTTGCCTTGGGGTCCGCAGTCGACGCAATCAGTGCTTTTGGGTCTGGGCGATGACCTGCGCGGGGGTGCCGCATGCGTTGGCGTCGCTGATGGTTGGCCACCTGTTGGGCATCGTGTTGTGGTCCGGCTGGCCGGGCATCAGGCTGTGGCTGCCCGCGAAGTTGATGACCTGCTGGATTTGCTCGGGCGTGTATCCGTTGTGAGCCTGGGTAAGAACGAAGTTGCTGTAGGCGACGCATACGGCTTCGTAACCGGGTTTAACGGCTCCGGAAACCATCAGCTCATTGGCAGTCCGTTCGACGAACGAGTTATACGCGGCCGCGACGGCGCCGACCGCCGCAATGACGGCGGCGGATGCGGTCACCCAACGTGAGACAGCTCCGCTTCGGATGGCTGGCGTGGTCATAGAGGGAATCTCCTTCGGGGCAGCGGGTTTGGTGTTCATAGCGGGCACCTTGACTTCCTCCCCACGGCTGAAGCCGGGGGATTCCAACTCGTTCATGCTGCAGGTGCAGTGTGGTCGGGTCGGAGCAGTAATCCCTTGCGGTTTCCTGCTGGTTCCTGCGTCCATGTCCCCGCAACACCCGAGGGCGCTGAGGAGACTCGGCAGGCGGTGACCGCAAGCCCTGCGGCCAATATGTTTCTGGCAGCGTTTACGTCCGCATGCTCGCAATATGAGCAGGTCGAGCACCGGAATACCGCTTGGCTCTCACGGGATTTCGGGTCCACCTGCCCACACTTCGAGCAGCGTTGCGACGTGTACGCCGCCGGCACCGTCACGACGGTGGTCCCGGTGTACCGGGCCGCCGATGACAGCGCCAACGCGAACTGATGCCATCCTTTGGCGAGGATGGCACGGTTGAGCCCGGACTTGGCTTTGACGTTGCGCCCGGGCTGGTCGATGGTTCCTTTCGCCGTACGAGTCATGTTGCGGGTTTTCAAATCTTCGAGCACCACCACCGAATTCGCGGCGGTGAGCTGGTGCGCGGTCTGGGCACAGAAGTCCTGCCGGCGGCGCCGTTCGCGGGCACGGACACCAGCCAGCGCGGCCCGCGCCTTAGTGCGGTTGGCCGATCCTTTCGCCGTTCGTGCGAGCTTGCGTTGCAGCGCCACCGCACGACGGCGCTCACCGGTGGTGATGAACGGTCGGTCGAGCAGCTCGCCGGCGCTGGTCGCGACCGCGACCGCCACGCCCCTGTCGATGCCGACCGCCACGCCGGGGGCGCCATGGCCCGTAGATAGGCCGATACCGTCGTCGACGAGCACCGACAGATACCAATGCCGGCCCTCGCCGGCGATGGTGGCCGATCGGATCACCTCACCAACCAGCGAGCGTGAGGAGCGGAATTTCACCCACCCCAGCTTGGGCAGTTTGATCCGCGCATGACGCCGATTCAACTGCTCGACGATCATTTTGGAACCCTCAGGGAACCGGAACGACGGCGCCCACCGGCGCCCCGAGCGCCAATGCACCCGAAACGTCCCATGCCGGCGGCAGGCCTTGTCCAAGTCCATCAGGGTCTGTTGTAGGCAGTGCCCCGGAACGTCTTTGAGCCACGGGTGGTCGGCCTTAGCCTCGGCGAGCTCGCGCGCCTGAGGCTGGTAGTTCATCCAGGCGCCGCGGCGGCGGTATTCCCGGCGCTGCTCCAGCCCGGTGTTCCACACCGACCGGCACGCATCCCCGATCCGCTGCGCATATTCGGCCTGCTCGCCGGTGAACTCGACCCGAAACCGCCGCCCCGTCAACATTATTCAGCGCTCTTTCTGAGTCTCGACGTAGCGTTTGATCACCGACAACGGCGCACCGCCTACGGTTGCGACAAAGTAGGAGTTGGTCCACAACGATGGCAGCTTCGATTTCAGCCACGGGAACTCTTCGCGCAGCACCCGCGACGAACGTCCCTTGATTGCTTTCACTAGGCGGTGAACCCCGAACTGCGGATCCACCTCTACCAGCAGGTGCACGTGATCAGGCATGGTTTCCATCTCGATCAACCACGCCTCCTTCTCGGTGATCACCTCGGCGATGATCTCCTTGAGCCGGACTTCCATCCGGCCACCGATCACCTTGCGGCGGTATTTCGGGCACCACACCACGTGATACGCGCACTGGAAGGCGATATTCGCGTTCGTCCGCAACGTAACACCCACAACCGACAATGCTAGACAGCGCACCGCTATCTATCCACAGCGACACACGCCAAGCCCGGCAGCCGTGGTCACCACACCAACCGATTTGATGCGCTCACCCCCACGGCTAAAGCCGGGGGTCCGCCGCGCTACGCAGTTTTCGATCGCACACAACTCGGACATCCCGAACACATCGCCGAGCTGGAACCAGGGACGGCCGCTGACGCCGAGACGAGATAGGTGGTGGGTGGTGCTCACTGCCGGTAGGTATATGCGTGGGCAACGAACGATCCAGTCAGATGTGGCCAGGAAAGATTCACGCCTTGCCCGGTTCACGCGAAACCGCTGTTCAAGCCCTATTCCGAGAGGTATCGATAAGCGGTCGCGCGGCCTATGCCGAAAGCTGCGGCGAGTTCAGCGACTGGCTCGCCGGTGGCAGCGAGTCGGCGGAGTTGTTCCTGTCGGTCGGCAGTGAGCTTGTGGGGTTTGGTGGCCGGGAGGTCGCGTGCTCGGCGTGACTCGCGTGCAGCGGCGCGGCGCTCCTTGCCGAGCTCGAGTTCGAGTTCAGCAAGGGTGGCCATGATGCCGGCGACAGCGCGGCCGGTTGGAGTGGCGGTGTCGATGCCTTCCCGTAAGGCGCGCAACAGAATTCCGCGCTGTCCAAGATCGGCGATGGTGCGCGTGACTTCGGCGGCGGAGCGGCCAAGTCGGTCGATCGCGGTGACGACGACGGTGTCACCGTCACGGGCGTAGTCCAGGAGGGCGGCCAGGCCGGGACGGGTGGTGTTGGCGGCGCCGGAGAGTTTGTCGGTGTAGACCCGGCCGGCGTCGACGCCGGCGGCCGCCAGGGAGGCCAGTTGCGTGTCGAGATCCTGGCCGATGGTGCTGACGCGGGCGTACCCGAGGATCGATGCCATATCGGCACTGTCTCACCACCCACCGACAGCGGGGATTCGAGACACGCGGTGTGAGACAGGAAATGAGACACCGCGACCTGGGCCAATAGGCGGGGGAGGGGAGACCAGGCGGACTGTCTCGTTTCTCTAGAAACGAGACAGGGCCGGAGGATTGCGCTCCGGCCCGGCATTTCCCGTGCGCATGCTGAAGGTGGTGGCTCACCCGCGTCGACAGCACCGCCCGGCAATTCGAGATAGTCACGCACTAAGGACGATTGAGCGTCGTACGGAACCGGCAAGACTGTCATGCGGCATCGCTGTAGTCGTCAATATCCTGGACCCGGCAACCAGCCTTCGGCGGCGGATCGTCCGAAGAACGGGTTTAGCTTGCAGCCTGACCGCCCTGAGACAGCAGGCCCGCGAACGGGTGCGCCGCTTCGACGATCGTGGTTGCCATTTCGACTGCGGCCTCCGCCTCCGTGGCTGTGTATTCACGGCCAGCATGAGTTGCCCGGTTCCGCGGGTAGATCAGATCCCGCTTCATCTGGTCTGACAGAACGCCCGGCCTCAATATCCGTATCAACGATTCGCGACCTTCGAGCGCCCGGTACTTGTCCGCCAATGCCTTCCTTACCGGTTCGGTAACACCGTCGGCAACGAGATACCGGTCAATCAGCGTCGTCATCGCAACCTCTGCGGCTGTCCCCGCGTCAATAATCGCGCGGCGGTTCTGACCTGCACGCAAGAGCGAGCGCGTGTCGCGAATAAGGAGCCACTCGGCCGGAGGTGCTTGGTTGCCAGCGATCGACGCGCACGTCTGCAGCTCGTCCAACCGCAGCTGGCGTTGCGGAATCCCCCCAATCGGCGGCGGAAAATAGCGCCATCTCATGTCCACCCGCTGGTCATCCTCGTCACCCGTCCACGTGAACAGCGGGCGCGTGCGAGTAAGGCCGCCTGAGTCTCCACCGAGACCAACGAAGTCTTGCCCGGTAAGAATCCCAACCCATGACGTGAACCGCGTCCAATAATCGTCGAGCTCACCAAGGAACCTCTGGGCGGCCGCCTCGAACTCTTCGTCGTCGGCCGTAGTTAACGTCGTAGCGAATCGACAGCGGAGGACCACGGCGCTGTCTCGCGCGGTCTCGGGATAAACAACTTTTGCGCTCCCGTCGGAGCAATGATCAGAACCTGTGGATGAGCCTTGGTAGGGCGGCGTGAATGTGGGCGCGCCTTCCCGGGGATGATCACAAGTCCAGTTCGTTTCTGATCAAGACCGGCGTTGGCGCGCTGGTTGGGAAGGCACGCCCGTGCTCACCGTAGTTCACGATGTCGCGCAGGCCAACGACACCCGCAGCGGTGCCGGTCGGTCGTTGTTGGATGAGATTGTCCGCGACGGTGCCCGGCAGATGCTGGCCGCCGCTTTGCAGGCCGAGGTCGCCGCCTATGTCGACCAGTTCGTCGATCAGGTCGACGAGAATGGGCACCGGCTGGTGGTCCGCAACGGCCACCACAACGTCCGGGAGGTGCTCACCGGCGCTGGGGCGATCGAGGTGAAGGCGCCGCGGGTCAACGACAAACGGGTCGATCCGGAAACCGGTGAGCGGCAACGATTCTCGTCGAAGATACTGCCGGCGTGGGCGCGTAAGTCCCCGCAGATGGCCGAGGTGCTGCCGTTGCTGTACCTGCATGGCCTGTCCAGCAGCGACTTCGGTCCGGCGTTGGAGCAGTTCCTCGGCTCGGGGGGCGGGGCTCTCGGCTCCGGCGATCACCCGACTGACCGCGCAGTGGCAGGACGAGGCCGCCGCGTTCGGCCGCCGGGACCTGTCGGGCACCGATTATGTGTACCTGTGGGTGGACGGCATCCATCTCAAGGTCCGCCTGGAGCAGGACAAACTGTGCCTGCTGGTGATGCTGGGGGTGCGCGCCGACGGCCGCAAGGAACTGGTCGCGCTGACCGACGGGTACCGCGAATCAGCGGACTCGTGGGCGGATCTGCTGCGGGACTGCCGGCGCCGTGGCATGCGCGCCCCGGTGCTCGCGGTCGGGGACGGTGCTCTGGGGTTCTGGAAAGCGGTCCGTGAGGTGTTCCCCGATACCCGTGAGCAGCGGTGCTGGTTTCACAAGCAGGCCAATGTCCTTGCCGCACTACCGAAGTCGGCGCATCCGGGGGCGATCGCGGCGATGCGGGAAATCGCGGGCGCCGAGGACATCGACCACGCGCAGGTCGCGGTCAAAGCCTTCGAACTGGACTACGGCGCCAAGTTCCCCAAGGCCGTGGCCAAGATCGTTGACGACCTCGATGTGCTGCTGGAGTTCTACCACTATCCCGCCGAGCACTGGGTACATCTGCGCACCACCAATCCGATCGAGTCGACCTTCGCCACGGTCCGGTTGCGCACCAAGGTCACCAAGGGGCCGGGTTCCCGCGCGGCGGGTATCGCCATGGCCTACAAGCTCATTGACGCCGCACAAGCCCGCTGGCGGGCGGTGAACGCCCCGCACCTGGTCGCCCTGGTCCGGGCCGGAGCGGTGTTCCACAAAGGCAAACTGCTCGAACGACCCGTCGACATCACCCCACCCGAACCGGCCGACAACCCGGCCACCCCGACCGGAACGGAGGTCGCCTGAAAAACACCAATCCACAGGTATTGACAATTACTCCTCCCGTCGTCCAATACGCCGCCCCAGACAGGGTTCATCATGTGTTCTTCTTCCCTGCGCTCCGTCGAGTTCCGGGGACCATACGTCCAGGTCGGCGGCATGAGATTTAACCGGGGCACGGGGGGCTCATTCAGCTGTGAACGGATCTCTGCCGGAAACGGATCGGGCGTCCTATCGACTTGAGGTAAACCGATGGTGAGGTCATAACCCGCGGTGTGCGAGTCGACCGTCTGACCCAAACATCCTGTCGTCACATAGAGACCGGAGCCGCCGACTACGAAATGGCCTTCGAAGGGCCACACCTTGTCCGCCATCCGTCGATCATCGCAATTAGCGATGCTCGTTCGCTTGGTATCGACCCGGCCGAGTCGCCGTTTCTCGCCCGTGAAAAATTGAGACGGGCCAGAAATCGCATCGCAAGCACGGCGGTTGGTAGTGGATTGTCCGCGCTGCGAGCAGTCAAGGTTCGATTCCCCTTAGCTCCCCGCGCCGGCCTACGGCCGCGGCTGCACGTCTCCAACTCCGATTGGGTCCACAACCAGGGAATTCCTCGCGGAGCGGCGCCCTCCACCACGATTAATCGCCCTACCGTTCACAGCATGTTGACCCATTCTCTGGCGCCGGGGGCAATCAGATCGGCTCCTGACTGACGGAAACCGCCAGTGCAGTCGGTACTTCCCCGACAGGGGCGGGTTTGCACCCCATCCCGCTTCAATGTGAACCGCGCCGCGAGCGCCCAGAGCAGATGAGCCCGGTACTAGACCCGGACCTACCCGAGAAAGCGAGAAACCCCGATGTCCACACCGAAGAAAGCCGCTGGCGACGGCGGCATGATTCCCCTCCGTACCGTCGTCGTGCTGCTGTTCGCGGCCATCGTCGGAGTTGTGGCCGGCATCCTGTCTTACTTGATCACCAAATCGGCCGCCGCAGCGGTCCTCACGGGTGGTGGCGCATTCGGCGCCGCCACGGTGTGGCTCAACCATCTGATGGGCCCCGAATAACCGAGATGGCGCGATCAACACCCCGCAGCCCTGACCTCTAGACAGGCTTGCGGGGCGCGCCGTCAAAGGTCAGTCAACTCGATCTATCTGATCGAGCTCGTTTCTTTAGAAATGGGCCAGGGTGTGGCTCGGTCGACGCTGAGCGCGGTCGGGGCCTGGTTGTTGCGTTCAATCGATTGCCCGCCCACGATGTGGCCTCGAAGGTTCCTTTATGCGGACAAGTACCGAGAATCGCATGCGACGATAGGGGAGTCCGAATGGTGCTGTGGCGGAATGGGTATGGCATGTCTCGTGTGATGGCAAGCGGGTCTAGCGTTCCGCCGATTCGTGTACGGCGTGTCACCCCACGACAGTTCGGAAAGCTGCACACTTGTGCCTGTGAGAACTCGACATGCGCTGGGGCTGGAGGCAGGCAACCTCTACGAAACTGATTGTCCCGCGGTGCCGTTGCTGCTTGCGCTAAGTACGCACCATGTCCACGATGGTCGGCGATATCTACAGCTGGTACCCGAAAGTGGGTTTGAAGAAATGGTTTTGGGACGTGGCTGCAAGCGGTGGGGTGGGTTTTAGATGAGAGGAATGCCCCGCAGAGCTCAGGCTGAGAGGAGGAACGTCCGGGGGTGAACGAGTTTCACGCGAATGTGGCTCGGTTGATGGATATTTCGCGACGTGTGGGCATCAATAGAGGCTGGTCCACGAAACCCAACAGTAGGAGAGAACAAGATGAGTACTGCGCGGCAACGAAGACCGGCGGCTTTGCGCCCGTTATGCGGCGAGACCCCTGGTACCAGCAGGGGCCTCGCGATGGATTCCCCGACCACCAGCAACGACGAAAGGAGAGGTTCCGCCCATGACATTACAGCGATTCCGACGTGATGGGGACAAGAGGCCCCGGGAAATTCCCTGGCGGCGCTGGCTTGTGTTGTGCCTATTTATAGGCACCGGTGCCGTCGCGGTAGGTGTGATGCGGGCGTGGCCAGGCGCTGATAAAGAGGTCGTCGCAGTGGTGGTGGCAGTGGCTCTGGCGATCATCGCGTACCGGTTCCCGCCGCCCGCCGGTGGGCTGGGTGCAGTGGCGCGCTGATTTTCCATCGCAGGCACGGAAAGTGCTGCGGCTAAGTTCTTTTCAGCTCTCATCCTCCCTGCCCCGGATAAGGGCGAGTTGTCCGGTGGGGTGGTCACTGTCAAGGCTCGACGAGCAATGATCAGAACCTGTGGATGAGCCTCGGCGAGGCGGCGTAGGAAAGGGCGCACCTTCCCGAGGATGATCTGAATGTCGAAGGTCTGATCAAGAGCCGGCGTTGGCGCGCTGGTTCGGGAAGGTACGCCCATGCTCACGGTAGTTCACGATGCGGATTCATCCAACGAGGATGCTGGCTCGTCGCGGTCGTTGCTCGATGAGATTGTCCGCGACGGTGCCCGCCAGATGCTGGCCGCAGCGTTGCGGGCTGAGGTCGCCGCCTACATCGAGGCTCATGCCGGTGAGCTTGATGAGAACGGGCACCGGCTGGTGGTGCGCAATGGCTATCACCGCGAGCGCGAGGTGCTCACCGCGGCGGGCGCGGTGAGTGTGACCGCGCCGCGGGTCAATGACAAACGTGTTGACCCGGACACTGGTGAGCGGCAACGGTTTTCCTCGGCGATCCTGCCGGCGTGGGTGCGCAAGTCGCCGCAGATGACCGAGGTGTTGCCGTTGCTGTATCTGCATGGCTTGTCGACCAGTGATTTCGGTCCGGCGTTGGAGCAGTTCCTGGGCTCGGGTGCCGGCTTGTCGGCCACGACGATCACCCGACTCACCACGCAGTGGCAGGACGAGGCCAAGGCCTTCGAGGCCCGTGATCTGTCGGGCACCGACTACGTCTACCTGTGGGTCGACGGCATCCATCTCAAGGTGCGCCTGGAGCAGGAGAAGCTCTGTTTGCTGGTGATGATCGGTGTGCGCGCTGACGGCCGCAAGGAGCTGGTCGCGCTCACCGACGGGTACCGGGAGTCGGCCGAGTCGTGGGCTGATCTGTTGCGGTCGTGCCGACGTCGCGGGATGACCGCACCGGTGCTGGCCGTCGGCGATGGGGCCCTGGGGGTTCTGGAAGGCCGTGCGTGAGGTGTTCCCGGCCACCGGCGAGCAGCGGTGCTGGTTTCACAAGCAGGCCAATGTTCTTGCCTGCCTGCCAAAGTCGGCTCATCCGGGGGGCGATCGCGGCGATGCGGGAGATCTACAACGCCGAGGATATCGACCACGCGCAGGTGGCGATCAAGGCGTTCGAGGTGGACTACGGCGCCAAGTACCCCAAGGCGGTCGCCAAGATCGTCGATGACGCCGATGTGCTGCTGGAGTTCTATAAGTACCCGGCCGAGCACTGGGTCCATCTGCGCACTACCAACCCGATCGAATCAACGTTTGCCACGGTACGTTTGAGGACCAAGGTGACCAAGGGGGCCGGGTTCACGCGTCGCCGGAATGGCCATGGCTTACAAGCTGATCGACGCCGCGCAAGCCCGCTGGCGAGCCGTCAACGCACCGCACCTGGTCGCTCTGGTCCGGGCCGGCGCGATCTTCCACAAAGGCAAACTGCTCGAGCGACCCACCGACATCACCCCGTCGGCGGACTCGGCACCGACCGAATCAACTGGAACGGAGGTCGCCTGAAACAAGCCGATCCACAGGTATTGACAATTCCTCGGCTCGACCGTGGTCGACCGCGTAGCGGCGTTGGCCTTGACGGTGACCACCCCACCGTTGAGGACAATCGTCCCGCCCGGGGCCGGGAGGTGAAAGTGCGGTGGGTTTGTTAGCTGGAGTGCGGCTAAATCGGCTCATGCAGTGTCTTGTTTGGTGTCTGCGTTAGCTGGTTTACCCTCGATATCGGCTTGGCCGAAAGTTGTGCACTGACCTGTCGGTTGTGGGCTTTAAGCTGGGATTATGTATCCGCAGGGGAGTACGGGGGTTCCTCCGGCCTGGCCGCCATCGCCGGGACAGCCGCCGCGACCGAAGTGGTCATGGACTGGTTTGCTCGGCGTGGCCATCGGGACGGTGGCCTTGGTGGTGGCGATCGTTGGCGTGACGCGGACGCCGAGCGCACCGCCGGCATCGGTGGCCGCCTCGACGACTCCGTCGCAAACGGCGGCCTCTTCCGACACCACTGCGGCGAATCGCGATTTGTGTTTAGCGATCGCGCCACTGATGACCGAGAACGACCGCTTCACAACGACGTGGGTGAAGTCGGGGCACACAGGCTCGCCTGAACGCGACGCGGCGACAAAGCCTTTCGTTGCCGCTACCCAAGATTGGGCCGGACGTATCCAGCCGGTGATCGACGCACACCCAGACGCAGATCCTTATCTGCGCCGAACGCTGCAGCGCTTCGTCGATGACAATCGACTGCTCATTGCCGACGTGGCTGCCGGGCCCGCCACGCCCTACGACGACACGATCTATAACGACAGCGTGGCCGCCTATGGCGGCCCGCTGTCAGTGTGCACGGGTTTGGGCATCAAGTGGTAGGCGTTAGCGCACCGTCCTCGATGCCGACGCGACAGTGGTCGAGGGCCATCCTTGGCCGGGTGTGGCCGCGTACCGATCCTGAGGTGTTGCAAACCGCATCTGATGCCTTGCGTGCCAAGGGAATTGAGATGCTGCGTGGTGCAGAAGGTTTGCGTGAGTTAGCGCGGGACACCGCCGCTAAAGAGGCCGGCGAGTTCGTTAATGCATTCTGCGACACACAATACGAATTGGCCGCTATCGCAACGCATCAGGCCGACGATGGGTATCTCGCAATGTCGCGGGCGTTGGCCGAGGCCGCGGACCTGGTGTACGGGCTGCGCGAAAATTTAGACGAGATCGACCGCCAAGCCGAGGAGGACATCCAGCAACTGGAACAGGCGCCGGGTCCCAAGGCTGTGATCATGGCGCAGGTTTTTGCGCGAGTTGCAGAAGCGTCCGCGGCTGCCGATGCCAAGTCGGCGGCCACGATGGCCGCGGTGGCTGGGGTGACGAATATGTTTTCGTCAGTGAATCCGACTGCCACGAGTCCGGGCAGCCTCGCAGGCAACCCCGGCGCGGTAGCGACTGGATTCGGCACTGGACCTCATGCGGGGACCGGGCAAGATTTACCGGGCGGCGGTGGTCTCGGCCCCGGACAGATGCCCGGGGGACTGGGCCGTCCGTCGAACATCGAACCCGCATCGCATCATCCGTCGAGCATTGAACCGGGATCGTCACCCGGAAAAGGTGATTCGCCGTCTGGACAAACCGAACCGGCTGGCGCCACGAAGGCTGATAATGGTCAGCCCGGCCAGCATCGACCTCAGGGAATCAACGACAGCACTGGGGATTTGACGCCTTCGGTATCCCCGCCAGCAGTGATGCCGGCGTCATCCGGCGGCAGTGGTAACGGCCTCGGTTCGTCGGGCGGTGGTGGTTTCAAGCTGCCGTCGAGTAGTGGCATGGGTGGTGGTGGTGGCGGCGGCGGTGGGATGCCTGCCGGTCTTGGTAGTGGTTTCCCTCAGGGGTTGCCTTCTGGTGGGCTGGGCGGGCCGGGTTCGATGGCTCCGCCTTCGGCACCGGCCGCGCCTTCGGCGGCGCCACCGCCGTTGTCGACTGATTTTTCGAAGGGCTTTGGGGCTGGGTTGAGCTCTGCTGGTGCGCCGCCTCCTGCGGCGTTCGCGCCGGCTCAGCCGCCGCAGGCTCCGCCTGGGGCTGGTGCGCCTGCGGGGGCAATGCCGACGGGGGCTGCCCCGGTGGCCGCCGCGGGTGGTGCACCGGTTTCTGCGCCGGCGGCGGCTCCTGTTGCTGCGCCGATGCCGTCTGGTCCTGTCGGCGGTGGAGGTGTTCCTTCGGCGCCGATGGGCGCGTTGCCGCCGTTCGGATCTGATGTTCCGCGCAGTGCACCGGTGGCTGGGCCGGCGGTGACGCCGGCGTCGTCGGGGGTTCCGGGTGCCCCGGCTGCCGCTGGTGGAGGTGGACCCGGGGGTGGCCCGGTGGCGCCGGTTCCTCCGGGTGTGGTGGGTACTGGTGTCGGCGCGTCCGCAGGGGCGACAGCCGAAAGCATCCGGTCATCTTTGCCGGACCCGTTGTTGGAGTCGGCTACGCAGATTCTGCAGCAGCTGCTTCATGATTCGCGGTCCTGGCCGGTGATGGACTGGGCCGTGGGTGTGTTCAAGACGCGCTCTGGCATCGAGACGATCATCAACAACGGTGACGGGCTGGGGCACATCCCGGTAGATATGTTCATTCCTCGGTCGGCGCGGATGCTGTTCAGTGATAGCTCTCTGCCGCAAGGCTTTCGGTCTCAGTGGTTTGCTTGGGCGAACCCGGCTGAGCCGATCATCGCCTACGCGAATGTTTGTGCAGAGGTTGATCCGTCGGTTGAGTTGTGGGCGTTGGCGGTGTCAACCGGTATTGGCGGGTCGGTGGTCCCGGCCCGGGCGGCCGGGGTCCCGCATGTCGATGAGGTGACGCGGTCTGATTCCTCACCGCTTGCTCACATGGCGTCGTCATCGCCGTTGGATGGGTCTCATATGCATCGGTTGGAGACTGTTGACCCGGCGGAGTATGCGCAGCTGATGGCTGTGGGGGAGGGCCCGCGCACTGGTCAGTCGAAGGCGTGGAGCGAGACTCAGGCGGCCGTACGTACGGTGTTCGAACGTGCCGGCTTGGTGCGCGAGTTGGCGGTGCCACCGGTGATCCGCGAGATCATGTCCGCCCTCAAGGACGGTATGAAGCCTCGCCCTGAGTATTGGGAGACGTTGCGCGAAGCCGTTTTTGAAGTTGCTCAGATGGGCAACGGCCTTCGGCCTGGCTTTGGTGCCGATGATGCGCCGGCCACAGCGTTCGTACGGGCGAGTCATGACCTAACCCGGTTGTGCGAGCTTCTGCTGCTCTGGGAACGCGGGGACGTGAATCTCACGGAGCTGGCGTATTTGGCTAAGTCGATCAACAGCACACCGCAGGTGTGAGGTAAGAGGGGGATTGGATATGGCTCCGGTCATCAAGGTGAACGCGCAGACGATGCTGAGCGCGAAGGCCACGTCCGTTGCGACTGCGATGCAGATGGCGCAGCCAGCCGCTGGGGGCGTGCCGAAAATCGCGCCTGGCTCGCCGGTTGATGGTGTATTGATGGCGGTGTCGGCGGATATCGCTGTGGTGTCCACTGCGCTGGCTTCGGTGTTCGTTGGGCAAGGGCCCAAGGTTGAGACCGCCACGACTGACGGTGTGATGCGGTTCCAGAACCAGGACGAGCAGAGTCAGCAACTGCTGCGTCAGGTGGGGGAGTCGGCCACCGCGTCAGGCACGGTCTACACGCTATGACCAACCCGCCGAAGGTTGTCGACTACGACGCGCGGCTGCGTGAACTGCTGTCAGCGGCGGAAATCACTGTGTCGGCCGCGGCCTCGGCGGTGGGATGGGCCGGTGGCGACGATGCAGGTGTGCTGAATTACGTTGCGGCGCTGTCGCCGCTGGCGATGGCCCAGTCGCGGCTGTACTACGAGTTTGATCAGCGCCATGTCCGCGCGTACACGCGGTACGACGCGAGCACCGGGTTCGAGGTGGCCGCGCTACCCGCGGTGGCGGCGCCAACATGGGCCTCAAAGGTTGACGCAGCCCGGGTAGAAGCCAAAGCGGCAAGCGGCATGTATAACATGCCACGGTGGTGCGCCCTGGAGGGGTGTGCTTTGTGGACTTCAGCTGATCCGTTGGTGCTGAACACTTTTCATCAAATTTCGATAGGTGTGGAAGGCTACACACGGGCGCTGATGACCCGTGAGTTGCCGCTCTAACGCGCATTGGTATCCAGGAACGTCCGCGCAGTGTGCGCGGATGTTGGTCCCATCACGGTCGGCCCGCTGTCATAGCTCTAGGCCGTAGCCGTCGTTGCTGCGTTCGCGTTTGATGGCTTGTTCGGCGTCTTGTTGGCGCTCGCGGTCGGCCATTCGCGCCCAGGCTTCGTTGCGGGCCTGATCGGCCGCGGTTTCGCTCCGGTGGGCGTCGGCTAAGTCCCCTGGGGTGGTGGGAATTCGGGGACGGGGCTGAGGTGGGCGGAGATGTTCAGGCCGTGTCGGTGCCGGTGTTGGGGTGGGCCATCGCGTAGTGGTCAGTGAGTTACGTACCAAAGTGACTCACCGAAGGAAACCGCGCGATGACCCTTGACCATTCTGCCCTGCTCGCTCAGCTCGATGCACTGAAGTCCGCTGACTCGGGTGCGGTGTTCGCCGAGTTGATCCGTTCCGGGTTGCAGCAGCTCATCGAGGCCGAGGCCACCGCGGCGATCGGCGCGGGCCGTTACGAACGCAGCGACGGCCGCACGGTGCACCGCAACGGGCACCGCCCCAAGACCGTCTCCACGACCGCCGGGGACATCGAGGTGCAGATCCCCAAGCTACGGGCGGGATCGTTCTTCCCGTCGCTGCTGGAACCCCGCCGGCGTATCGACAAGGCGCTGCACGCGGTCATCATGGAGGCCTACGTGCACGGGGTGTCCACCCGCAGCGTCGATGACCTGGTGACGGCGATGGGCGTGCAGACCGGGGTGTCCAAGTCGGAGGTGTCGCGGATCTGCGCCGGCCTGGACCGCGAGATCACAGCGTTTCGGGAACGCTCGCTGACCCACACCAGCTTCCCCTACGTGTTCTGCGATGCCACCTTCTGCAAGGTCCGCGTGGGGGGCGCACGTGGTCTCCCAGGCCCTGGTGGTCGCGACCGGCGTGTCGATCGACGGCACCCGTGAGGTGCTGGGCACCGCGGTCGGTGACAGCGAGTCGTTCGAGTTCTGGCGCGAGTTCCTCGCCTCGCTTAAGGCGCGCGGCCTATCGGGGGTGCACCTGGTCATCTCCGATGCGCACGCTGGGTTGAAAGTCGCTGTGGCACAGCAGTTCACGAACTCATCGTGGCAGCGGTGCCGGGTGCATTTCATGCGGAACCTGCATACCGCGGTATCGGCCAAACACGCCCCGGCGGTTACCGCGGCGGTCAAGACCATCTTCGCTCACACCGAACCCGACGAGGTCGCCGCGCAGTGGGACCGGGTCGCCGACACCCTGGCCGCGTCGTTCCCGAAGGTGGCCGCGATGATGGGCGAGGCCAAGACCGACGTGTTGGCGTTCACTGCGTTCCCGAAGGCGCATTGGCAGAAGATCTGGTCGAATAATCCGATAGAGCGTCTGAATAAAGAGATCAAGCGTCGGGCCGATGTCGTGGAGATCTTCCCCAATCCGGCGGCGTTCCTTCGCCTGGCCACCGCGGTGGTCATCGAATCCCACGACGAGTGGCAGGTCACCCGCCGCTACCTCTCCGATGTCTCCATGGACGAACTACGCGCCGTGATCGCCGCCAAACACGCCGCGGCAGCACTTGCCAAACAACACCAAATCGCCTAGCGTTCACCATGACTCGTTGATCACAACGCGTGAACCACGCCAGATCCGAAGTCCACCACTCCCCGGGACGCTATCTGGGCGTCGGTGCGCTCTTCGGTGCGGTCGTCGTCACGGGTGAGTAGCGCGTCGATCAAGTCGGGGAGGTACTCGCGTTTGGTGCGACGGGCTTCGGCGTGCAGGGTGCGGGGCCGGTCGTTGTTGGCCAGGATGCGGGTGAACAGGGTGGCGGCGGTGCGTTTGTTGCCGCGGTGCAGGGTGTGGATGTCCTCGCCGGCGACGAGCTGGCCGTGCTGGTGATCGGCTTCGTTGGTCTGCGGTTGGTAGATGTAGACGTGGTTGTCGTCTTTGGCGCGGGTGGTGCCGACGTAGGCCATGGCGCGAGTGGCCCGCTCGGACAGGACGGTGAACGCCGCCCCTCGGGTGGTCGCGTTGCCCACGGTGATGCCTTGAGCTGAGTGCAGCGTGGTCGCGTACCCCAGGGTGACGTGCTCGCGTAGGTAGTCGCCCTCGAAGACGACACGGGCGGTGTCGGTGAGCCGGGCGGCGGCGACGCGCCCGTTCTTGGGGTCGATGTCGGCGACGACCCAGCGGTTGCCGTTGCGGACCTCATCGACCCGATCGCCGTGGTGGTGGTCCCGGCCGGGTGTGACCTCGATGGTCGGATCGTTGCGGCGGCTGATGATGATGTCCCCGACCCGCACGTCCTGGTCGCGGGCGACCCGCACGGTCGGGGTCTTCTGGGTGGATTTGTCGCGGGCCACCTGCACCGTGTCGCCGCTGGTCTTGGTGTAGTGGGTGTGCAGCTTGCGGTTGATCGCGTCCGCGATTTCCCACCGGTCGCAGATGATCGCCGCGTCTTTGCCGGCGGCCCGGGCTGCGATGTAGGCGTCGGTGGCGTCGTTGGCCATGGCGATCTCGTCCCCGGTGTGTAGCCGGTCATGGGCGCGGTACCACTTGACCGCTTTCGATAGGCGTTTACCGGTGCCGTTGCGCACCGCCAGGGACGCGCCGCGTTCTTCGGGGTCGCGCATCCGCCACACCTGCGAGAGCTGCTGCGACCAGGGCAAGGTGTCACATAGGTGCTCGAACATGCCGCCGCGCTTGTTGACCGGCGCCAGCTGGTACGGGTCACCGACGAGCACCATTTTCGCGTTCGCGCCGGTCGCCGCCGCGAGCAGCTTCTTCAGGTCCGGGGTGCCGACCATGGAGGCTTCATCGACGACGATGACGGTGCGGCCGGTGATGGTCAGGGTGCCGTCCTCGATCTTGCCTAGGGCCTTGTGCACGGTCATTCCGCGGTCACCGGCCCCGTCTTGCATCGCCTCGTCGACGGCTTTCCCGGTCGGCGCGAGCACCAGGACTTCTTTCGCGCCGCGGTGCGCGCCCGCGCGTAGCGCTTTGAGCGAGTGCGTTTTCCCCGCGCCGGCTGGCGCGGCCAGCGGCTGCACCAGCCAGGGCGAATGCGCGATGTTGGTGACAGCGCGGGCCTGGTCCGCGGATAAATCCGCGACATCCGCGGATCGCAGGTCGATGCGCGCGCGGTTATCCCGCGCATCCACCATCTGAAAAACGCGTTCTTCTTCGGCGATGATCGCGTCGACGGTGTACCGCGTATGTCCTTCGCGCTGGTGCGCTTGCCGCGGTTCGCTGACACGGATCGCGACCATGTCCACGCTGTTTTCGATGAGTTCGCGCACATCACCTTGGGCGTCGACCGGGGTCTGCGCGCCGATCAGCTCGACCATATCCGCGCGGGTAAACGCGGCTTTGTCGATGTGCGCGGCGGCCGCCAGCAGCTGGGCGCGGGTCAGCGGTTGCGCGGCGCGGCGTGCGCGCCCGGCTTCGTGATGCGCGGCGCGGTCGAGCTCCAATCCGCGCTCATCGTCGCGCCACTGCGCTTTGAGTTCGGCCCACGGCAGTGCTTCGGGTTTGCGCGGCCGCGTCGCTTTCTGCGCGGCGGCGAGCTGCTGCGCGGTCGGTGTCCCATCGACCAGGACCAGGTTGTCGCGCGCCCATTCGCGCAGCCGCGTTGAGCGCCGCGACCACGCCTTGATGCACTTGCGGGTGATGCCGGCGATTTCGGCCATCCCGGTGTGCGGGTCCACACGCTCCCACTCCAGCCCGAGCTCGGCATGCAACACCTGACGCAGCGTGGCCTGGTAGATGACCCCGGCCGCTTTGGCCTCGTGCAGCAGCGACTTGCCGTCGAGTGATGCCAGCTTTCCGTCCGCGCGGGCCTGCCGGTTCGGCACCAGCAGGTGGGTGTGCAGGTGCGGATCACCACACCGCGACGTTTCGTGTTGGTAGGCGATGCCCACCAGGCCCGGTAGCCGCTGCAAGTCCTTCTGTCCGGTGATCGGGTTGTGCACCCGGGTGTAACCGGCGTGCTGATGCAGGTACTCCATCGCCACCTTGACCGCCTTCATGTGGGCCTCACCGATGACCTTCTCCGCGACGTCATCGGTCAGAGCCCGCATGAGCCCCACGCTCTTCGGGGCGGCGAACGTCAGGTCATACCCGTGCACCGATGCCTTGGTGAACGCCCGCCCACTGGCCCCGTTCGGAGCGATCCCGTCATCGAGCCACCGGGTTACGGCCTTGCCGTCAGCAAACCCGCCAGCTAGATCAGACTCACTCAAACCGGTCAGCTCACCAACCTGTGGCCGATCCCCGGCCACTACCCACTGCGGTGCCCGGGTGTCCTTCTCGGAGTAGTACTCGCCCAGCCCGCCGTTGGCGGATTGGCGGTCCATCGACGCCTGCTGGGCATCGTTCGCGGTCTTCTCGTAGTAGTTGACGCTCCACCGGCTGAGCTTGGAGATCGTCAACATATCGACTCCCTCCAGCTCGGGTGACGGTCGCTACCAGGCCCGGAGACGAACGGTCGGTGGACGCGCCCCGCGCGGCCACGACCAGCCTTGCACATCTTGTGCAAATGTGCCAATGATTTGTAGCGTAGTGGTAGGGAGGGCGAGGTGCGGGGCCTGGGTAGGGCGAGGGGTCAGGGTTTGGGCGTGAGGTGCGAGGGTGGGCGGTGGAGGAAGTGGTGGTGAGAGGTCAGGTGGTTGTGGGGTGTGTGATGAGGGTGTGGGGTTGGAGGGGCGGCTGCTGCGCGCGTTCGCGCGGCGCGACAGCGGCGCCGCGGATGCGCTTTTGGACTGGCTTGTCAACGGCACTCTGCCGGGGCGAGTCCCTGGTCTGACTGTGGCGTGGCCACCGGGCCCGCCATCAGAGTGGATGTTGTGACGTCTCGGCCTGGAGCCGGTGTCGGCAAACATTCCAGCGGGATTTTCGCAGCACGACATTGGACCTGCGGACTTTTAATCCGCAGGTCCAATGTCGTAGTTGTCCGCCGGGGGGGTTAGTGCCCAAACGTGATGGGGCTGCCTCCGACGTTCAGGTTGTTGAGGCCCTGGGTGTGGTACTCGGTGGTCTCGATCGAAATCCATGCCGGCGGGCTGTAGGTCGTTACCCGGGTGCCTTCTAAGCCGTTTTTAGGGACTTTGATGGTGAGGACCCCGCCGGCGGTGACGCTGTGGTCGGCGTCCTGGTGCTCGTCCTTCTGGCCGTTGGCCAGGACCACGGTGAGCTTGGTGCCCATGTTTTCCCCCTTTTTGTTGTGGTGTGTTTTCGACGGTAGGGCGGGCGGTCATGAACTTTGGGGTGTGACGCGATTGCGGTGGCGAGAATCTGTCGTCTACCGCCACACTGTGGTTGAGCGTCCGGGTGGGGTGGCTGCGCGGATCGTGGCGATGAGCGCGTCGCGCCGGGCGGTGTCCGCGGCGGCGGCCGCGGTACGCCGGTGTAGCGCGCGCCGGCGAGCTGCCGCGAGCTCGGCGAAGGCCTCGACGCGGCCCGTTCCGGTGTTCGTGGCGGACGAGAGTGCCGGTTGTGTTGGTGACGGTGGCGCGCTCGGCACCGAAGGATGTGACATCGCTGCGGCGCGTGCGGGAGTTCGGTCGGTGAAGGTTCCGAGCTTGCGCAGGCGGCTAGCCAGGAATCCACCGGGGTTGGTGATCTGGTCGGGCCAAGTTCCGCCGGTGCGGCGCATGTCCGCTTCTAGGGCCTGCTTGATGTCGGCGGCGGACCACACCGTCGGGTCGATGCCGACGGCCGCGATGGCGTCGCAGATGGCTCCGATGTGGCCGCTGCGGAGGCCGTGGCAGCAGTTGGCGAGTCGAGCGGCGAGCTGCTGAAGGGCCAGTGGTCGGGGCTCGGCGCGCCAGCGCCGGCTTTTGAGGGGTCGAGTTGAATTTTCTTCGCGCGGATACGCGCTTGGTGAGTTACTCCCTACGGGAGTTAGAGAACCAACACCGCCTGACGGCGGTAGGTCACAATTTTCCACAGTGCCGCCGGAGGTCAGGGGTTCGATTCCCCTTAGCTCCACAGGTTTCGGTGCCACAGGCACAGACGACGGACGGCGCTGGACCAGGTGGTACACCGAGGGGCGTCGGCCGACGCTCGGTGTACCCGGGGAGCCGTGGCCGCGTTGGGCCTCCACGGCCCAGCCGGAGGCGCGCAGTACCGCCCACGCAGTGGAGACCGTGTTCGGGTGGCAGCCGATGCGCTCGGCGATGGTGGCGCGGGTGATGGCCACGTGCCGGCCGGTGGCGTGGTCGGCGTGCTCGGCCATCACCGCGGCGATGGCCAGCAGCGTGGTCGCGGTGATCGAGGCCCGTTCAGCGATGCACACCGTGGCCAGGGCTCGGGATTGTGCCCAGTCCCGCAGGCTGTCCAGCCAGGACTGACGGCTGGACCACACTGGCTGGCGCGGTGTGGCGGCCGCCACACCGACGCGCTCGATCCAGCGTCGCCAACGGGTGGCGGTGTCCGCCGCGGCGGCGTGTGCGCGCACCGTGGTGCCCGGTGCGGAGAACGCAGGCGCACTGCGACGCCCCCGCGAAAGTGATTGGTCACGGTTTGCGCATTGTTTGCGCGGCGAACCTGGTTCAGATTCAGCGCATGCGCTACCGTGAGACTTGCTCGACAAAAGCAAAAGTCCCTTCGGGGATGGTGCGGAGAACCGGAACCGAGCTCCCAATCTCGGTTCGAATCTCCAGACGTGGCCCCGCCCTAGGCGGGGCCTTCGTCGTCTACGGGGTGTAGCCCCGTGCACCGGCTATTCAGATGTCACGTATGCCCGCCCGCGGCCGACCAAGACAAAGCAAGTTTTCGGGCCGGGCTTTGGTGTCACATCGCCAGTGGCAACACCTCCGCGTTGGTCGCGGTGTTGAGCACCCGGACTTGGTCGGGGTGGCCGGTGGCCAGGGCCAGCAGGTCCGCCGCAATCTGGCCGGCGCTCACGTTGTTGTCGGCGGCCAGATGCTTGATGTCCTCGTAGGCCGCCATCGGGACTCTCGGACCGACCAGGTGAGTCTCGGCCGGCGCGGAGATGTCCCGCGCCACGGCAGCTGGCAGGAGCGCTCCCTGGTGAATCACCCGTACGAGGTCGGGGTGGCCGGTGGCTAGGGCGAGCAGGTCCGCAGCCGCTTGGCTGAAGCCGGTCGCATGAATTTCGGCCAGAGTTTGGATGCTGGCGTACACCACGGCCGTCACTGGTGCAGAGACTTGGGCACGTGGGCCTTTGTGCGTGCTGCGCTGAGCCATGGGGGTGACTCTGCCAGCCGAAACGGATCTAACAGTTAAAGCTGCTCGGCGTGGCGCGAAAGTTTTTCTCGACATCAAGACGCGCGACGATTGGCCGGGTCCAGCGTTCCGTAGCGCACTCGGCACAGTCGGCCGTAGTACTCCTCACGGGCGAGGTGCTCATCGATGAGACATTGGGCCCACGCGAGCGCGGCGGGGTCGTTGGGGTTGTCGAGCAGGTGGCCGATGACTTCCAGATGCTGCTGGAACTGTTCTTCCAGATCGATCTCGGCCGGGGGTCGGGTCGCCGAATACTGGATGTATTGGGCCATGGGAACCCCTCCTAGCCTGGCACTCTGCAAGCAAAACAAAGTCTGTAACTTACAGAGTACAGGTTTAGGGTGTGGATTACAGCCCCAGAGAGTTTCGGAGTTCGGCTTCGGTAGCGCCGGCCAGGTCGGCGCTCCGCGCCAGGAGCAGATCAATGGCGACGCGGATGAGGGTGTTCTCGGTGATCCGCTCTCCCCGGCCTTGTCGTTGCCGGTTGAGGCCGCGGCTGAGTTCGGTGAGGCGGCTGATCTGGTCGGTGCGTATCCGGGTCTCTTTGCGTTCGAGTTCGTCGTAGCGCACCCACCCGGTCGGTTGACTGCTGCTATCAGGGTCGGGGTGGTCCTTGTTGCCGGTCGTCACGATGACACCTTTCCCCGCCAGCCCGAACTGCGGAAGTCTGTAACTATGTAGTTCGAGGGTACGGTCCCGGTGAAACGAATCGGGCGATGATCTCTGCGGCGGCCTGGTCCCCGGTGAGCTCGCCGCGCCCCATCTTGGCGACCAGTTCCCGGGTGTACGGATCAATCACGCCGCCAGCGATGGCTACGGCGGCCTCGGCCACCGCGGCGGCCTCCCTCGCTAGCCGCATTCCGCTGTGGGCTGTCATTGGCGTTTTTGTCGCGCCTCGGTGGCCACCCGCTCCCCCGCGTCGGTGAGGTTGATCCAGATCCTGTACTCCCACTCGATCCGATCCTCGTAGCGGTCAACGAACAGCGTGATGAACCGTGACATCACCTCGTCGACGCTGCCTGGCCACGGCTTGAATCCAGGGTCATCTCTCCCGGGGATGTCACCCACCACCACAAGCCCGTCGACCAGCAGCGATCGCACAGTGTCGACCACCAGTTGCTTGTAAGGAGCGAGGGCGTCGGCTGACGCGCCGTTAGCGATACATGCCAGAACGTCGGCCATGGACACGTAATCGTCGAGCCCCATGCCCAAGATGTCGTCACGCAGTGTTTCCTGCGTACTGGTCTGCTGTTCCGTCATCACCTAATGCTCCTCGTGTTCATCATCGTCATGAGTGCCCCTCGAAGTCACGTGGGTTCTCTTCCGGGTCGTCAACGCCCAGGATCGGGAAATGGTGGTGGATGCTGCCGGGTGGGTGCACCGGCTGTGGCCCGAATGGTTCCGCTGATGGTCCGCCCCATCCCCTCACCCCAATCTCGGGGGCCCGTTCGGTGACCGGTGCTCTCGGCGAGTTCGGTTCTGCCGGTGTTGCTTTCGGCGCCTGAGGCTCGATCGGCGGCGCCTTGGGTGCGGGGATTTCCGGAACGCCGCCGGTCTTCGGGTTGATGTGCACCTTCCAGTGTTCTGCCCCGTTGGCGCTCTTGAGATCGATGTCGAGGGAGTTGGTGCCGGTCGATTTCGCGGCGTAGCGTTCGCCGACTTCGCTGCCGTCGGGAAGGACCTTCCACGTGCCCCTGCCTGGGTCTCCGTAGCGGTTCTGGCCCTCGACGCCGCCCTGCGTCATCCAGCGCTTCAGAGCCTGCAAGTCCTCGGGGGTGCGAACCTCCCGGATGTTGGGCTGGCTCCCTTGCGGCAGCTTGTCCAGCACGCCCTTCATGTCTGCGGCGTTCGGTCCCGGTGGCACGGCAGGCGCCGGCGGCGGTACATCCTGCTTGATCCCGTACCCCGCCGCCTGCACCA
>NZ_AP023363.1 GCF_018326285.1 Mycolicibacterium sp. TY81 | reverse complement strand
CCGTTTATGTTATCGTTCAAGGAGCCAAACAGACGATTACAACGAATTGATAGCACTAAGCCCGCACACACCCGATTCATCAGTACCGATTACGTTTGCTGGAACACGGTCAACGATCGTCCCCGTGAGCCCTCGCACTCTGCCTGACCGAACACTGCCGCACGCGTCCGGGATTCTGCTGAACGGTCGCTCCCACTGTCCGGATACGGGCACATCACAGGAAGAAAACGAACGACCGCCGAATGCGCCCCGATTCACATGACGGCGGATAAAGTACGCCACGCGCCAGACAGCTGCGGTCGACTGCAGTCGCGCATCAGAGCACGGTCGAAAGCCATCATGATCTCTCCTCTGGCCGAAGCTGGCCCCCGCATACGCCGACACACTTCCTGCCAGATTGGCGAACAGAGGAAACGCCGCGCAATGAGTGCTTCATCAGCGCCGGCACCGCCGTCAGAAACAACGCTGACCGGCAGTTGCTTCGACGGCGTGATCTCGAGGGCGAAACTCGCTCTCAAGCCCGCCTGACGGGGATTCACCCCCTAATGAGTATCGGGCATGAGGGCGTGCTGCTGGATTATCTACAGTCGCCGCGCGGTCGCGGTCGACTCAAACGGAACGGCAGGGTTTGCGCCGTCCGCCGCCGTAGCGCACCGCCAGTGAAGGCCAGTTGCCGCCGGGCTGATTCGACGCAGCGCGACTGCTGGACGTTGCCGATGTCGGTCTCTGAGACGCCCCTGCGTTCAGGCGCATCGTACCGGTAAGTGAGGGCGCCGGCGAAAGTGGCGCATCTCGTTAAGCGGTACCAGCTGTCGCCCGACTGATGCCGAGGCAGCGACACCAACGAAGTTTGCCGCTTCCTCGACGCCGGGCGGCTAATTTGCCTGCAAGCGGAAGGTCTTCGATGATTATCGTTACCGTGCTGAACCTGGTAGATTTGTCGCGATTCGGTATCTGTCAGGTGAGCACACTCAATCATTGTGGGAGGCAGCGATTTATCAGCGGTCGGGCCGAGCTATTTGCGACTCGACGGCACGTTTAACTGCGACAGCCAGGACGTCCGAGTACGTGACGCCGACGCCTTTCTGAGGCAAGATGTCATCCGGACGAGCTTCAGCCAGTAGTGCTTTCGTCAGCAGATATGACTCCGGCCGGGCTCATGGTCTTCCGGAGGAGTTTCCGTCGTCGCAGGGGAATTGTTAAGACTGGTCTCGGTCTGAATGATGCCGCACCTGGCTGACTGACAAGAGTAGCTGCCCGCCAGGCAGGCGGCACTGGCGCCGAAGCGATAAGAGATCGCATGGGCTGCTGAAAAGTCAGTGACCGATGTAACCCCAGCGGCGTCGACCAGCGGGCCGCGTGGGGCTGGTGACACCGTCGCGACCCAGGCGCTGCGCGCTTCCGAACGACCAGTGCCGTCGCACCTGTTCGTCCGGCGGGCTCCTCTACCGGCGATCTGATCATGGATCACCGCCGGGTTCTTCACGACAGGTTTGACCGAAGATGCGTTCACCACGTTCTTCGGCTGCGACGGCCGCTTCGGTGTTTCGTCGCGACCGACGGCAGTTCGCGACGCCCGACGCCCGCCTGACCGCGGACGGCGGGATTCAGGCACGCTAAAGAATTGCCCGATGACGAAGACGCCCCGCATTCAAGCTGGGACCGGATCGCCCGGTTTCGCGCCAGTGATAGGTCGGTCCTGGCTGGATCGCCGCCCGATAAAGTGCAATCAAGCGGGAGGCCAAGAGCCGGCGCGAAGCTCCAATCCAAGAGCGGCAGGGAACTGCGCCCGACGGAAGGCCCGCCAAGCGCCCCCGGAGATCAGTCATCAGGCCGCTTGACACCAGCGGCAGGAGGCGCAAATGAGCGGTAGGGGATCGTCGCCAGTGGCCCAGCGCCGCGACGCAGATCGCCCAGAACACGGGGACAACTGCCGATCGTACGAATGTCGTCTATTTACTGCCGGTCGAAATTCTCTACCTTCGGCACAGTAGAGCCCGCGGGTGTTCACCCAGGCCAGCCGTTCGAAAAAATGACACTCCGCCCGGCTTAGAACTGCCCGCGACAACCGCCGCTGACATTCGCTGATGAGCTGATGAACTGAAGCCACCACGCTGACATCCGGCATTCGATATTTTGCGCAGCAGGTCGGCGGGGACGTCCGCGTGAGCCGGAAGTTCGACGCGGCTCGCGTGGCCCGACCACCAGTGGTTTGCGATCTGGCGTTCGCGGCAAACGCATGAGGCCACAAGGCGATTTACACCAGGCTACTTCGGCATGGATGCGTCGGCCAGGATACGCCTCGGAAGCACTGGCAATTATCATACTCCAGTCGGCGTGGCGCACGCCGCATCGCAGATTCGCGCCCGCCATGAGTGCATGCCGGTGCGGACGTCATCGGTTTACCCGGTCGGGCGGCGGCTGACGCCTGCTCGTCACGTTCTCGCCGCCGAGTTACCCGCCGCGCACGGCGTGCGCACAACGCCTACCGCGATCAGAACGTCGAAATCATCGAATGAGACTCGCGATATACGATACCGCGGCCTCGGAGCGGTGATCACTCGACGATTCGTCGAGCGCAATGAACTGGCGTGGTTCCGCGGCGGAAGTCGCCGAAAGCCGCCGTGCGCCCGCGTGGGATGCCGCGACAAACCACGGGCGCTACGCCGAATCTCACATCGCGCGGCGGGCGGCGTTCATCGGCCTGGGGCGGAGACGTCTTTGCCAGCGCGGGGCACCGATCGACGCGTTCGAGCTGTTGGCATCTGAAGCACGGATCATCGCGGAGGGATCTGGCGATCGCGCGGCCCTCAGCCGAAATATCTGCAGCAGGCGATCGGTGGTTCGCCCCCACAGTCAACTCTATTTCGGTGCCATGCCTGACGGCGACGACCTACCAGCGCCGGTGACGATCAGGTGACCGAGTCACGACAGCCGACTACTGCGGGTCACCGAGATCGATTTCTTCTTCGACGTCGACTTATAACATTGAGGAGCAGGTTGTCGATCTAAAAGGAGCAAGACGACACGAGTTGTCCCGACCCGAGAGGTCAACACGACCGAGAATCCCAGCGGCGCATCGTCACCGACCAATGATCTCGGCCTCGAGCGCATCAACGTCTGCTCCCACCTGACTCTCGAGCAGATGCGAATGATCGCCGACCACGATTACCAGTTGCGTCGCGCCGTTCATCGCCGGTGACGAACACCGCTTCCGCAGCGCCACGACGTCGAGCGCTTACTGGCTGACAGCTCGATCTGACACGGCAGCGCCACCGTCCCGGCGTTTCAGGATGCGACCGTGGCGCCTGCTGACGCGGCGAGGACCCGATCAGCTCGATCGAGATCGACCGGATCACCGCCAATATCGATGTGATCGAACGGGCGCCGACCGGGCCAGCTCGAGCGACGACATTGCGACGACCTTCGAACTGCCGTCCTGACTTGTCTGGCTTTGCAAAGATCGCGGCTGGGTAGCCTCGGAAGATGGCCCGTAGCTATGCTCGCAATGCCGACGTGATAGGGACTTATTCTTATGCCTGCTGATACAGCTGGTTCTGCCGCCCATTTCCAGTCGACTTACTCGAGTTGCTCACTCCTACCGAGAGTGGCTGTCTTCACCATTCAGGTAGCGTGAACGGCGGTTCAGTGTCGATGATTGAAACTCAGGTCTGGGCGTGCACGGCGCATGCCGCTCTGTCGGCTCGCGGATCTGGCGACCAAGATCAGGTAGTCGTCAACACTCTCGATGCCGCCGAACTGTCTTAGATGATTCGGGATTTATTTTTGTCTATGTCTCGCGATCTTCAGTGAAATGGTTTGTGTCCAGTGATGCTCGACTTTCTGTCAAAATGGAGCGCAACTGACCCTACGTTTGTCTGGCACAACCTTCAGCCTCTTCTTGCAGTGGCTGGTACAGCGTGCCAGAGGAGGCAGGTCCGGATCACAGCAGCAGTGGCCTCAGCAGCTACTGTCGGGTTGCCACCCATGAGCTCTGTTCTCTTGCTGAGGCTGCCCCGACAGCGCACGAGCGCTGCCACGATGCTGAGCCGGCTCCCAGGTCGGTAGATCTAAATTCTCATCTGCATTTATATACCTCAGCTCCTCAAATGGTGACGCTAGATTTGATAACCAGATGCCAGGATTAATCAACCCAAGATTGAGGGGTCTCCGAAGTGGAGGCCTGTACTCGGGGCCTGCAGGTGTCTCCGGAAACGGACATGCGCCAGTGCACCTGCACAGCCTAAAGGCGGAGGTGGTGATGGCGGTCGCAGCTCGCGCAACCGTGCGCCATCGCGTTAGATCGCGCACGATATCGCGCTAGTTCGCTGCCCCGCAGCACCTCAATATTCGCAACGACATGGTCGCATAGTCCCGGGAAATGATTCGCCCGCGCGATCGAGCCAAGTCCCCTGCTCTCGCCGCCTCGCATGCTTCAGCATCTGCGGCGCCGATTTCTGATGGCTCGGAGGTTCGATGCGGTTGAGGCGGCGTTTGGGGCGGCAGCGGCCAGATGCTGTTGTTCGACGGCAGAGACCCGGCAGCGGTCGGGGCTCTCGGTGCGCGCTAGCAACGCCGTGGGGTAGTGGCGCGGTTCAGTCGGTCGGCGGCATTGAGCGGCAGGGGGTGGGGCGAGCTGGCAACATCACAGGAAGAAGAGAGCTGTCGTGGTGAAATATCAGTTGGACAACGCAAAAACAAGATGCGGTCGGGGCGGGGTCAACGGAAGAAGCGCGCTGCCGCGACGCATGAAACACAGTGGTATCGCCGCTGAGGCGAAGTTGACGCCATGCCCAGAGTTCGAAACGCGCAATGTTCGTCTTTACCGCTTCGAGATGAGCGAGCCGACGACCATGCACCACTCAACACGCAGGCAACGTGCACACACTAACCGACCCACGGCAGCACCCGCGCCGCCCGCCTCGCGGGTTTCGCATTCGGCCGGCGGCGTTCGGTGCGGCGTCTCGGCCGGTGCGTTCGGCGTCGCCGCCGGTCTCCCGCCCCGCCGCGGGAGACCGGCGGCCGGGGGCCGCCGAACGCACCGCCGGCCGGGGGCCGCCGAACGCACCGCCGGCCGGGGGCCGCCGAACGCACCGCCGGCCGGGGGGGCCGGCTACTGCCGTGGGTGGTCGAGTTGTGTTGTGCGAGTGGCGTTTTCGTTGTTTGGGAGTGGTGCATGGTCGTCGGCTTCGCCGCCGCCCAGCGGTAGGGTGAACATTGTTGCGTATCAATGTGTTTCAGTAGGCATGGCGTCGGCTTCGCCTCCGTTTTGGATTTGGCATTGCCGCCCTTTGTGTTTCATGCGTCACGGCGGCGCTTCGCGCCTTTTCCGTTGTCCCCCTATGCTATTTCAGCATATCTTGTTTTGCGTTGTCCAGCAATGGATTTCGATATCACCGCGCTCTCCCCTCTTCTTCCCCCTGTGGTGGTTGCCAGCACACCTCATCGGGACGGCTCCGCCGCCCCTCATACTTTCAATACCCCGCCGGTCAACTGAACCGCACCGCACACTCTCGCATAGCGTTGCGCGCACACAAGGAAGCCCCCGGCAGCTCACGCCACCGGGGGCCAACCCAGATCAATCTCTACCTACCCACCGTCAGGCAACAGCATCCCAACCCACTGCCACCCCAAACGCCGGCCGATTCTCCACCCGACCATCGAACTCCTCCGAACCATCAAAATCCGGCACCGTACCCAAAGGTGCCAACATGCAGGCGGCGGGAACTGCTGCGGGGGCGACGTCGAGTACCGAGGACGGTCAGATTTTCCCAGGACTATGCGACCATGGTCGCTATGGACACGCACGAGAATGATCCACTTGAGGTGCTGCGGAAAGCGACGAACTTAAGGCGCGATATCGATGCGCGATACGACGCTGCGATGGCGCACGCAGTTGCGCAGGGGCTGGCACCAGCAGATGTCGCGACCGCCGCTGGCATCACCTACTCCGCCGCCACGAAGGCCATGCGGAAGGTGCGCAGCGCGTCTGGTCCGTTTCCGGAACCGCCTGCAGGCCCCGAGGGGGTGCAGGCCTCAAGGTTTACTTCGGAGCCCGGGCGAAATGTCGTACCCCTGCGGGACGGCGGAGCCATGCGTGAAATCACCATCACCGGACACCAGATGTCTATGCGCGTCACCGGCGAGCCGAATGTTGACATAGATGCAGATGGGGAGCTGCAGATCTACCCGACCGGTACCGGGAGCGGTGCGCTCGTGCTGTTTATGAGCATCTACGATTGGCGCTCACTCAATAACGCTGTCGAAGCGGCCGTCGCCCGATCGGCGTTCAGCTAAGAGGCAAACTCGTGAGAGATTGACCGTTGCGACGGCCATCCCGAGACGGTGCTTGCTGGGGCCGCCTTCCGCCGGCGCTGCTGATGTCCGGACCTGCCTCCTCTGGCACGCTGTATAGGTCAACCGCAAGAAGGGCGAGACGATGCCAGACAAACGTAGGAAGTACGGAGTCCAGTTCCGCTCCGACCCCGGCAAAGTCATGGCTGGCCGCATCGACGAGACGCAAACCGACCTCACTGAAGATCGCGAAGACGCCACCGACAACGCCGTCGAGGCAGTTGCCGAATACATCCTTCGACAATTCAACGGCGCACTCGAAATTGACTACGACGACGGCACTACCTACCAAATCTTGGTCACCAAGATCGGCAGACCGGACCCGACAAACGGCATGCGCTACGGCCTGCGCCCAGACGGTTCCGTCATCGGCTACTAGACCGCCGTTCGCTGGCGGACCGTCAGGTCCGCGCTACCGAGTGAGCAGCGGATGCCCACTCTCGTTTAGGAATGAGCGCTTCAGGTCGTCGATGCTCACGGTGAGAAAATGGGACAGCGGGACCAGCAGTATCAGCGAGAGCGTCTCGTCGCGGGCTGCGGCGACCGGGCCGGTCCCTATCCGCGTCAGCGTGCGATAGCCGCGAACCATCTCCGAGAGCTGATACCCGGCCGCGACTTCTTTTGCCGCCGTTGGCAAGTCAAGGAACGGCAGTTCGAGGTCGTCGCGAATGTCGTCGCCGAGCAGCCCGATCAGCGCCCGTTCGATCACATCGATATTGGCGGTGAACAGAAGCTGGCGTTCATTGTCGTCGGAGTCGATCTCGGTCAAGTCGAGCCGGTCAGGTCCTCGCCACGCGATCCGGTAGGCGCCACGGTCGCGCATCTGGGCTTGCAGGACGGTGGCACCGTCTTGGGTCTCGATGTCGAATCGGGCTGTCTGCGCCCAGCCGGTACAAGCGCTCGACAGTCGTGGCGCTGCGGGGCGGTTGGACGTCACCGGCACATTGAACGGCACCGGTGGCCGCAACGGGTAATCGTGGTCGGCGATCAGCTGTCGGCGGTGAGCTCACGCATCTGCTCGGGGGTCAGGGTCAGTCCGGAGGGCAAGGTGACGTTGCCCCCGAACGATGCGATGCGCATCATTTTCAGGAAGGCCAGATCATTGGGGTCGGTGATATCCGGTGCACCGCTGGAGTTCTCAGTCATCGTTGGTAGCTTCCTCTCGGGTCAGGGTGCTCGGTGATCGTGCAGGGTCGCGGTCCGGGACTTTAGATCGATAGCCACAGTGCGCTTCCTCCAAGTGCCAATGGTTACTCGTCGACGTCGGGGAAGAATCGGTAGATCTCAGTGACCCTGTAGTCGACATCGTGGTGGCTGGCTGACGTCCATTCGGAGATCACCTGATCGGCGATCACCGGCCCCAACAGCTCCATGAGTAGGTCCTCGTCGCCGTCGTACCAGGCCTCGAGGATTTCTGAGTCAGCATCAATGGTCAGGGCTTGGTATTCCTGTCCGGGCTTCCATGGCACCGGCTTCAGGATGACTGTGGTGCCGATGGTGGCGTAGCCGTTGACCGCGACTCCGATCCGCCTGCTGCCCTTGGGCGCCTTCGGCTGGGGCCGCGCGGGCAGCTTGGCGTCGGGGTCGCGTGAATCCCTCCACGTGATGATCCGTGCTGCCGAGATGCCCAGCAGCTCGGCCAGGGCGGCGATCCCACCCGCCCGGTCGATCAGTGCCCAGCGCTCCAACCAGAACGTCTCCACCCCAGGGGGCCAGTGGTTGCGCGCCGCCCACCGCGCGATGGTGGATTCGGCGTAGCGCCGGCCGCCACGGACCGCAATGCGGCGCGCCATCTCCACGCGGGCCCGCCTGGCGGCTTCGGCCCGGCGACTCCGCCGCGGAACGCCATCCCAGGCCGCGCCGAGTTCTCGGCCCTTGCGCTCGACGAGATCGTCGAAGCAGTCACGGAACCCCCGCTCCGGAGGCCGCGGCGGCTCGGCCATCTTCGCGAATCTCATTTGTCAGATTTCGGATACTCGACGTTCTTGATGCGGTAGGAGCCGTTGGTGCGCACACCATTGCGCAGCGGGTCTTCGAGCAGCTTGATGTCGAACGTGGCCGGCACCCGGTAGAACCAGGCGTCAGCCCACCACCCGACCGGGTAGAGCTTGTGCTCAGTGGCGATCCGCACGGCGTACTTCATGGCCCGGGCGCGGGTCACTGCCTCGATCGCGGCGTACCACGCCGGCTGGGTGTACTTGATGTACGGGTGCTTCCAGGCGCTATCCCCCAGGGCCGACATCCGGCCGAGGGTGCTGGTGTAGATCGCCTTGGTCATCTCCTCGAAATCCGGGCGGCCGGCGGTAGCCGCCTCAATGCGTTTGCCGCGCAGCTCGCCGCCAAATCCCTTAAGCCACTGGTGTTGTTCGGGCCACACCCAGGCCGCGTCGAGCTGCAGCTCCTGCCAGACGATCCCCGCACCACCGACCTCGACCGCCGCCGTCAGATGCCGGATGTCAGCAGTGGTGGCCCACCACGTGGTCGGTTCATCCCAGCTCATCAGCGGGTGAGGTAGCGGCAGTTTGCGATGCAGACCCAGTTCCTCGCCGGGCGGGGTGGTCACCTGGTACACGCCGAACGGCGGCCGCGTGTCGTTGAACACCCGCGGGTCAGGCTCTACCCAGTCCGGCTTGCCGTACCCGAGGTAGAGGCCTTCGGCCGACGGCAAATAGGCGGCCTGCTGATCGAGTTCGACGTCGACGGTTTGTCCCCGTGACCGATGGGCGGTCTGTTTGATCTTGGCGCCGGGCCGCGTTCCTTCGCGGCCGTCGACCTCCCCTACCGCTTCGACGCCCTCCTGCACCCACCACTGGTGGGTCAAGCGGCCTGTCGAGCTGATCTCCGGGGGCAGCGGCGAGGCCTTCAAATCGGGCGCAGTTCCCTTGCCGCTCTTGGGATTGGGCTTCGCCTTACGGCTCTTGGCCTCCAGCAGTTGCGCGCCGACGAGCGTCCAGCGGGACGCCGGCAGCAGTCCCTCGATGCTGTAGAGCCAGGCGATCCGGTCCCCGAGCAGATGCAGGGCGTCGTCTTCGTCATCGGGCAATTCGCTGGCGGTGCCCTGAATCCCCGCCATTCCGCGGTCGAGTGGGCGGGCCGTGGATGGGTCCAGCGACAGGAACGGCATCAAGATGATGTCCGCTTTGCGCGTGTCGCCGCCGAAGACCGCGCCGTCGAATTCGCAGGCGAACCAGCCTGATTGGTGGAATCCGACCGTGCAGCCGAAGAACTCCTCGACGGTGGTGGGCACCTCATCTTCGGTCAAACCGTCGATGGGGAACCCGACGGTGTCCAAGGCCTCCGGGGTGATCCAGATCTGCGGTGAGAGCCCGCCGGGGGACGGAGCCCAGGTGCGGCGGCACACCACTTCGCCGAGTCGTTCGGGTACGCGCAGCGCCCCGGATTTCACCACACCCGACGGTGTCACCAGCCCCTTGCTGCCGGCGAGCAGGACCCGCTGGTCGACGCCGCTGAGGTTTACATCGGTCCACTGACGCGATTTCAGCGGCCATGCGTCTCCGTCGGTCTCGCTAGTCGCTTCAGCGCCGGCTTCCCCGCCGCCTGCAGCGTCCACGGGGGCGGCTTCTTTCGCGGCCAGTTCAGCCAGATACCGCTGCAGCGTCCATTCAAACCAGAACCGGGTCTTGGCCTGGTTCACGTCACCTGCGACGACATCCTCGACCGGAAACTCCTCCGGAAGGCCATGACCCAGCCGGGTCGCTATCTGCTGACGCGAAAGCACCTGCAGCGGCTCGCTGATCGGATCGACGTAGCACTCAAGGAGCGTCAGCGTCACGTACTCGGCGTCCTGGCTGTCACGGATCTGAAACGTGCCGTCCGGGGTCACCAAATAGCTCGGCCCATTGCCTGTCATCGCTGCTCCCCCTGTGGTGGTGTGCTCACCTGGTAGATACCGAATCGCGGCCGCCTGCCAGGTTCAGCGCGATCGGCGATGTCGTGCTCGAAGGTCACACCTTCCGCTACGGGCAGGTAGGCCGCCCGGCGATCGAGAGCGACGAAAACTGCGTTAGTCATTTCTTGCCTCGGCATCCGGTCGGTAGGGCGGTAGCTGGTCAGCCAGCGCTAATGGCAGTGCGCCGCTTCGCCATTTGGCGCGCAGCCCCTCCACCGCCGATGCGGTGCGCCCCAGACGCAGGGCGATCTCAGGGACCGACATCGTGACGTCCAGCGCAGTGCGCGCGTCGTCAATCGTCCAGCGGCTGCGGTGACTGGTTGCTTCACTGGCGGTGCGCTGCGCACGACGGCGGGTGTAGGCCTGCCGTTCCGTTTGAGTCTTTCGACCGCGGCCGCGCGGCGACTGCTCTGTGGGCATATCCATACTCTACACCCTCATACTTGATACTCATTAAGTATGAGGGTGAATCCCCCCGTCAGATTCTGATCAGGCAGAGCAAAGTTTGTCGCCCCTCGCCGAAATCGCGCCGTCAAGGAAACAGCCAGAACGCCCCTCCCCTGCCGGTCAGCGTTGTTTCTGACGACGTTGCCGGTACTTGATGAAGCCCTCGACGGCCTGCGCTGTGACACCGATCTGTTCGCCAATCCACTTGTAGGAGTGGCCATCAGCGTGCAGTTGCGCGGCCAGTTGCCGGCGGCGCTGCCGCGCTTCAGCCAGGAGGTCTGTGTGCTCGACCGTGCTCTGATGCGCGGCCACGAGGTCGGCCACGAGGTCGGCCTCGCTGTCCACACTCGCGCGTGGCATTGCACCGCCCGTGTCCGCCGTCGCTGTGGATGGGGCCGCGGGTCGTTGATTGGCGGTCATTCGTTTTCTTCCGGCATAGGGATCATGATGTGCCCGTATCCGGACAGGTTCACGGGGCGACCGCGTTCGGGGTGCCATTCCCCGGGTGCGCGATTTTGGTGTTCGGTCCAGGCGTAGTCGGCGAGGCTTTCCAGAGTTTGTCCGATCACAGGGTGGCCGTGTTCCATGGCAATGGCGATCAGACCCCACAGTGTTCGCGGGTGGATCGGATTCTCGGGCAGGCCAAGGGATTTCAGGTGTGCAGGCCACAGGTCCGAGGCATCGTGCCCGTAGTCCTCAAGAAACCGAGCCTTAGCCCTGGTCTCCTGCTCATCCCGGATGACGGCCGCGACGGCGTTGACGTACCGGTAGATCTCATCGTCGGCTCTGCGGCGCTCTTCGCGGCGCGCTCGGTACGCCGCTGCGCAGCGATCTGCGTACGCGGCGATCCGATCGAGCATGCCGATATCGGACCACACCAGCCGCGGGCGCACGTCGGGATACTTGGCGGCGTCGTCGGGCCACCAAGGAGTGTTGCCCCAGCGGCCGCCGGCCGAAAAGTGGGCGAACTCGCTGGGGTAGGAGCCATCGTCCGGCGCAGGACCTGCAAGGCGTGCTCCCCCCTTGTCTTTGGTGACCAGCCAGGCCTGGGCGGTCACGAGGCGTGTTGCTCCGCGCTCGGCATGCCACGACAGGGGGCTGTTCGAGTCACGCAGCGGAGCAGATTCGGGGGTGCCGGCCGCCCAGGAGTAGGAGATCAGGACCCGACCGCTCGGAGTTGCCGGATTGAAGAACTCGGTGACACATATCGGAAGTCCGTCAGCACGATTCAGCGTCTCGGCGATGAGAGCGTCGCGTTCGGGGGCCGTCAAGTACCAGCGAGGGTTGGCGGTGAACTTCCACTCGTTCCACGTCGCCGTCGACCAGGCGACCTGAAGCAGGCTGGCAGTCCGCTGCGCAACCGTCTGCCACGTTCTCGGTGTGCCAAGGGTGCCGTCACTGCGGATGGCGGCTATGTCGAGGAACACTCCCTGGTCGTGCGCGGGAGAGGAAGGGGCATAGGCATGCCACTTGCCCTGCCTGTTGCGGGCCACAGCGATAACACCAGACATCCGGCGGCCCGCGGTGATCATCGCGTCGGTGGTGCCATCTGAGTCCCGCCGGACGCGCGCCTGGTACTCGCGGGTGATGTCGCGGACGGCCTTTGCCTCGTGCTCGGGTTCCCCAATGAGGGGACGAGACCATGTGTTGGCGATCTTCCACCACTGCACGAGTTCGTCGGTCAAAGACTTCACATCGTCGCTGTCGGCACCCTCGGTGATCAACACGCGTCCGATGAGGTCCCGGAACGGCGCCTCAGCCTCAGCCTCAGCCTGTTTGGCGGCGAGGGCCGCCTTGATGACCGGGACCATGGACAGGAAGTGCTGGGAGCGATTGTCGCGGCTGTTGAGGTAGTAGGTCAGATCATCGACCGTGACAAGGTCGTAGGGCAGCACCCAGCCGTCGTCAGGCATGACGACGCAGCTCGCGCGACGCGCCGGTGCGACCGGATGCTCGCCGCGGTAGACGTAGCCCGGTTTGTCGGGGACTGGGACGTTTCGCTTCCAAACTTCATCGGTGCGTGCGTAGCGGATGACGAAGCCGCCATCGCGGCGGTCCTCGATGAGGTGCGGGACATCGGACGGGGGGTAGCTGGCGTTCGGCGGGGATAGGCGGGGGTGGTGAGCGCGGGTCCACCGGTCGCCAGGATCGTGAAGATCGGCGAAACCGTGCGCCCGCCAATTGCCGATAATCCGCAGCCCCGGACGCAGAAGGCCGTTCAGGCGACGCTGCCAAGTACGGAACGACTCGCGGCCGTCGGTCAACTGGATCGAGTCCTCGTCATCTTGGAGCAGCACGATCTTGCCGTTGTCCTGGTCGCTTAAGGACAGCAAGTTCACGCCCGTAGCCGGCAGGGGATGCCAGACGGGCGTGCGGTCGATGATGCCCTGGAGAACGAGCAGTATCCGCATGTAGTGGCGCCGGCGTGCGTCAGCTTTCTTTTCCATCTCCAGCCACTCCTGTGAGCCGGGGATAATGGGTTCGCCGTGGGCTCGTCCGAATCCAAACAGGCGCTTGCCGAAGACCTCGGTGAACTCGTCGCGGCGCGGCAGCACCCGCTGAGTTACCCGCAGCTCGGGGTCCACGGTGAGCAGGTAGATGCGCTCGCCGTTGCGCAGCAACCACCACGAAGACTGGTTGGCGGCGTTCTTCGCCGTGTCCCCCAACGGGTTTCCGGTGCGGGACTCAACGCGGGTTGGGATCAGGACCACCACGCCGCGCTGCTCGGGCAGAACACGGTCGAGGTGGGCGGGGTCGTCCAGCAGCCAGTTCACGAACTCTGGGATGTCGTCGGCATCCATGCCTGTGGTCTTCCGGTCCATGAGCACGAGGGATTCCTCGGCCATCACCAGGACCTTTTGGCGGATCGTGATGGGGGTGTCAGCAGCCGCGGGGGTTCCGTCGCGAAGCAATCTCAGGGACTCGTCCCTGCCGAGGTACAGATCGACGGTCCACATGACCTCCTGCATCTGCTCCAACTGTTGACGCAGCGGACCCATCTTGGCTGCCAACTCGGCCCGCTTGGCCTGAAAGTCGGCTTCCAGCTCGGCGCGTCTGCGATCCAGTTCCGCCTTCATTTCGCTCTGCTGCCGCTCGATCTCAGCAACAGCGCGCGTCGCCTCAGCTCGGACGGCTCCGGCCGACTTCTTCACCGCGACAGCATCTTTCCCGTGGAAGCGCACCACATCGCCGGTGTGATCCGCGGCGCCGCTAGCTGTCGGGCCGAGGCGGTTGGCGCGGCCTGAATCGACCACTCGCTGATCGTCGGTGCTCACTTCGGCAACCCCCATAGTTTCAAGACTGTCTTGATTCTAACGTGCGTCCAAGCCCGCCAGAACGCTATTGAGCACCGCCAACACGACGGGTCAGCAGCGCGCGAGGCACACTTCGGCGTGTCACCACGAGAGCACGGCTTGACCGCTAGGCGCTCGCGTTAGACGTCGATCCGCGCAATCCGCTGCGCCTCTTCAGGATTCATGGTTCTCAGGATCGCCAGCGCCTTCCTGTGCAGCGCCGAGCCACCGGCAGCGCGTGATCGTACATGGCGCCAGACATCGGTATCCGTAGCGAACGGATAAGGGTTCGGCGCGCTTTCCACTTCGGCTGGGCAGTCAAAACGCTGCAGCTGCAAGTCTCCGTGCGCCGAGCCGGAGCATGTGACTTTGACCGCTGATTCGGGAGTCGTTTGATCACGGATTTCGGAGTCGATGATGTTGCGGCGAAGTCGTTGACTGTGAATTCGGGAGTCACCGGCTGTCCATGTGGCATTGATGTGATGTCGGGGTGCGGCCTTCGGGGTCGAAGGTGGAGTTGTATGCGGCGATCCGCCGAGATGCCCGCGCTGGTAAGTCAGCGCGGGCAATTCAGCGTGAGTACCGGGTGTCGTGGACGACGGTGCACAAAGCCCTGGGATCGGCCTGGCCCTCGGAGCGCAAGCACTACCCCGAGCGGGGCAGCAAGATCGATGAGTACCGCGAAGTCATCGACGGCTGGCTGCGCGCGGATCTGACTGCGCCGCGCAAACAGCGGCACACGGCCAAGCGGATCTTCGATCGCCTCCGTGAGGAGCATCAGGCTGACGTGTCGTACTCGCGGGTGCGCGCGTATGTGTCGGTGCGCCGCGGGGAGATTCTGGCCGAGTCCGGCCGGGCGCTGGTTGAGGTGTTCGTGCCGCAGTCGCACCGTCCCGGCGATGAGGCGGAGGTCGACTTCGGCGATGTGGTGATCGAGCTGCGCGGGCAGCCGGTCACGTGCACGTTGTTCTCGCTGCGGCTGTCATTCTCCGGCCGCGCCGTGCACCGGGCGTTCCTGTCTGCTGGGCAGGAAGCCTTCTTGGAGGGCCACGTGCACGCCTTCGAGGTGCTTGGTGGGGTGCCGTTCGGCCGGATCCGGTACGACAACCTGAAATCGGCGGTCTCGGCGGTGCTGGGGTTATCGCGGCACCGGGTTGAAAACGACCGCTGGGTGGCGTTTCGCTCGCACTACTCCGCAGAAGCTTTTTACTGTCAGCCCGGCATCGAGGGCGCTCACGAGAAGGGCGGAGTGGAAGGCCAGATCGGCTGGTTTCGCCGCAACCACTTCGTGCCGGTCCCGCAGGTCGAATCGATCGCCGAACTCAACGCCATGATCGACAAATGGGACGCCGACGACCTCGACCGCCGGATCGGTGCCCGGGTCCGCACCGTCGGCGAACTGTTCACCGTCGAAGCCCCGCTGCTGGTGCCGCTGCCGGAAGCTGCATTCGAGACCGGTCGCTGGTTCAACCTGCGGGTGGATCGCCACAGCCAGATCACGGTGCGCACCAACCGGTACTCGGTGCCGGTCCGCTTCGCCGGCCGCCAAGTACGGGTGCAGCTGCACGCCTCGCATCTGGAGGTGTACTGCGACCGCCAGCTGGTCGCCACCCATGAACGCCTACCAGGTAAGGCCGAAACCCGGCTGGAGTTGGATCACTACCTGGAGATCCTGCTGCGCAAACCCGGCGCTCTGCCGGGATCGACGGCGTTGGAGCAGGCCCGCGCCGCCGGACGGTTCACCCCGGTGCACGACGCCTGGTGGGCCGCGGCACGCAAGACCCACGGCGACGCCGCCGGCACTCGCGAACTGATCGGCGTGCTGCTGGCGCACCGCCACCTGCCCCACGAGCTGGTGGTGATCGGGTTGGTGCGCGCTCTGGCCGCCGGGGCACTGACCGCTGATGCCGTGGTCCTGGAGGCGCGAAAGGCCGCTGAGGACAACACCTCTGAACACTCCGACGAACACCCGGCGACCGCTGATGACACCGAGGCGGTGGCGTCGTTGACCGCGCGGCGGCTGTCGTCACTGCCCACCGATTCCCGGCCGTTGCCCTCGGTCGCGGCCTACGACACTCTGCTGCGCAACCCCAGGAAGGACACCGCCACACCATGAGCACCACCACTTCTGTGAGTACGAGCCTGCCGCACCGGCGCGGACTGACCGAACAAGCTGCTGACGCCGCGGTCGAACAGGCCTGCCGGATGCTGCGCCTGCCCACGATCCGCACCAACTTCACCGAACTGGCCGATGAGGCCGTCGCCGAGCAGATGTCCTACCGCGGATTCCTGGCCGAGCTCTTGATGGCCGAATGCGACGACCGCGCCCGGCGCCGCGCTGCGCGACGAATCAAAGGCGCTGGATTTCCCCGTGATAAGTCGTTGCGGGCCTGGGACTTCGGCGCCAACCCGCACGTCGATGCCGCCACCGTGCACACCTTGGCCAAGTGCGAATGGGTCAAGAAAGGGTTGCCGCTATGTCTGATCGGCGACTCGGGCACCGGCAAGAGCCATCTGCTGATCGCGTTGGGCACCGAGGCGGCGATGGCCGGCTACCGGGTCAAGTACACGCTGGCCACCAAACTGGTCAATGAACTCGTCGAAGCCTCCGACGACAAACAGTTGTCCAAGACGATCGCCCGCTACGGCCGCGTTGATCTGCTCTGCGTCGACGAGCTGGGCTACATGGAACTCGACCGCCGCGGCGCCGAGCTGCTGTTCCAGGTGCTCACCGAACGCGAAGAGAAGGCCTCGGTGGCGATCGCCTCCAACGAGAGTTTCTCCGGGTGGACTAAAACGTTCACCGACCCACGGCTCTGCGCAGCCATCGTCGACCGACTCACGTTCGGCGGCAACATCATCGAAACCGGTACCGACTCCTTCCGCCTGGCGCACACCCGCGCCAAGAGCAGCGATCAGACCCAGTCGCCCGGTGACTGAGGATCCCGACGGGCCGGTCAAGGACCCCGCCGCGGTCAGCGACGGTGAGCTGAACAGCATCGCAGCAGTGCTCACCATCGTTGATGAATTCCTGCGCAGCGACTCCATCGCTGCGCTACTGGCTGCACACCTACGGGCCACCGGCCATGACCACCCTGGCTATGACGCCGCGCTGCTCATCGACCAGATCAGCTTCACCGCGCATGCGCTGCGGTCCTCGGTTGTTACGACCGATCAGTCGATACCTGTTTGGCCAATTCCGCCAAGGCGATAACTCCCTGCATCATCTGCGAAGCCAGAAACGAGGGGTCCGTCTCGATCTGCTCGGCGATGTTGGCCGTCAACGCCAGCGTGGCCAACCCGTGAGACAGCGACCACCCCGCCAGGGCGAGTGCACGGACAGCTTCATCGGTGACCGGTTCCGAACGGTGAGCTGACAAACCGGATCGGGCCGAACCAAAGAGGACATCGAACGCCGCGTTCTTGGCCACCAACAACTTCGGATCGTCACCGCGATACAGGTAAGGGCGGAACATCACCTCGAAGTAGCCCCGGTGGGTGAGCGCGAATGTCACATAGGCCTGGCCGCCCGACAGGAATCCGCCAGGGCCCGTCGCGGCCGCACCGATCACCTCTGCCTGCAGGGCGAACCCCTCGGTGGCTACCGCGGTGAAGATGCCAGCCTTGTCGCCGAACTGATAGGCCAGTGCTGAATGGGACACGCCAGCACGACGAGCGATGCGGCGCATGCTCACCGCAGCAACCCCGACACTCTCCACCTCCTCGATCGCACCATCGATCGCCGCCCGTTCAAGCTGCCCGTGGTGATACGGCCGCGACTGCGCAGTTGACGCCATATGCGCACCCTACCGAGCAATCTGACCATTGATAAGTTTCCTCAGATCGGGCATGCTGACGGGCAGTTCACAAACTGTCCATTGGTCAGATTGCCGAATGAGGAGCCGCCCCGTGAACGACAACACCGTGACGAGCGCCGGCGATACACGGTGGAGCGCAGCACGCGTGATCCGATGGAGCGGCGTGATCGGATTTGCGCTGCCGGCGCTGACCTTGCCGGTGTATCCGATCTGGTCCTACCCGCAAACCCAGACTCCGGGCATCGATGTGGCGGCATGGGCGACCAACCACCATGTTCAGCTGGTCGTGACCCAGCTGCTCAACACCGTGGGTGTCACGCTGTGGTTCGTCTTCGGTGCCGCGCTGTGGATGCATCTTCGCGATCGGCTGCCTGCGCGATCGACTCTGCCAGCGTGCTTTGCCGCCAGCTTCTTCGGCTGCGTGATCCTGCTGCTCAGCGGCTTCACCGCCTTCAACCTCTTGCTCTATCGGCAATACTCCGCCGAGCTGTCAACGCTGCTCTACGACTTGACCTTTGGACTGTTGGCGATGTCAGGGCTGCCCACCGTGGTGGCGCTCGGTTCGTTCGCGGCCGCGGTATACCGCTATCGAGTGCTGCCTCGGTACACCGCACACCTTGCGATCGCCGGCGCCGCAGTACACCCGCTTCTGCTCGCCGCATTCATCGTCGAGGACGGCCCCCTTTCCCTGCAGGGCCTCTCCATCACGGCGATGCCGGCCTTCTTGTTCGCCTGGATCCTTGGGACAGCGCTGGGAATGCCTCGTCAGCATTGACCAAGACAGCGACGTTGGCGGCACGCCACGGCCAGCCCCCATGACTCCCATATTCGTGAGCAATCTGGCAGCTCCTACACCCTCAACGACTCCCGAATTCGTGATCAAACGACTCCCGAATCAGCAGTCAAAATCAAGCATGCGAACAAATCCCAACCTTCACGGGATGCCGCAGCGCTGTCATCAGCCGACCAGACCGAGTTCTGAACTGTCGTCTTCATAAGGCCGATGCTCTCAGCAGCGTCCGACATGCCGGCGGCCGCGATGTCACACCGCAGATCGAGGCGATCACCGAGGCCGACGTTCCAGACCTGGTGACCTACCGGCGCAATGCACGGGCCCGGCGCACCGACCGCTACCCGTTGGCGGCGATCTCGGCCGGCGGCAACCATCACGCCATAGCGGTCGTCGATCATCGCGGCCGCGCATGGCACCGGATGCTCACCAACCGTGAATGCGCTCGCGCACAAGGGTTCCCGGACCATTAGGAATTCACCGGGACCGACACCGAGGTCAAGCGCCAGATCGGCAATGCTGTCCCGGTCAACGTGGTGCGGTGGCTGGGCAGCCGGGCCTGCGACGCCCTGACCGTAGCCGCATGACACTCCGCCTGCGCGCCCTTCCGGCGTCCGGCGCAGCCTTCTCCCTCCAGCCGCGCCGAGGAAGCGGCCCAGTCGACAACTGTTAGTTGCGCCCGTTGTTTCGCGTGCGGCCGACCCAGTAGCCCGCCGCACCGCGTTCCTCCGCAGTCATCTGGCCGACCATCGGCTCCTCCTCAGTCGGCGAGTCGCTGCTGGCCTACGGCCACATGAATCAGTGCCCTCCGGTCGTCCAGCACGGTGGCCTCATAGAGCGCCGGCACCACGTAGGGCAGATCAGGTTCGAAATACCGGTCGTCGTGTCCGCGATCGTCGACCCAGACAGCGTTCAAAGGCCGCCCGAAGTGCCGGCTAGCAGCTGCCACGACAACGGGCAAACACTCCACATCGAACGCGCCGCCGGCACCAACTGTCCTGGCGTAGTCAAGATCATCATCCTCCGGGAAGTCGCCAGGGTCGATTCTGGCCACATACTGATCAGCGTCGCCGTCCCGGACCCCTAACAGCACTTCGTAGTAGGTACCCATTACTCAAACTCTCTGTCTTCTCTGACCATTCAGGCCGGAAAGTGCTTTCGGCACAGCGTGAACCGCTAGGTAGATGCTCAGCCCAGGCGGGCGATGAGCGTCTCGGCGTACACCGTCCACAGCCAGAATGCGCCGCCGCGCGTCTCGATCGCCACCGCTCTAGCCTCGGCCAAGGCGGTGTGATCGCCGAGCATGTGCATTGCGTCCAGCAGCATGTTGCGCATGTAGGTTGGCGTCGACACACGGCCGTCACCGCGGGTGACATTCACCTGCCCGTAGTGCTCCATCGAATGCAGGTAGCCGCGAGCGGCGCGCAGCGCATAGTCGGTGTAGTCGGTGCGGGTTTCACTAGTCATTACCCGATCACTGCCCACGTCAGGCCTCCCTGCTCGTTCCCTGTGATCCATTTTCACATCGTGGGGCGACACTTTGGTCTCCTGCCGACGAGTCAGAACGTACCCGTGTGCGCGCATGCGCGCAAGCGTTAATCAACGCAGCAGATATCGCCTGCGGCGACACCTCAACAGCCGAATCGAACACACGTTGAGATCGTCGAGGTTCCGCTGTCGATTCGCTCGATCGACGACAACATCGCGCTACGGCGCGACGCGCTCGGACGGAGGCGGATGGATGATGATCAAGCAATCTGACTCCAGGAGAAACCACCACCCAACTCCGATGCCGGGTGGGGTGGTGGTGCGGGCCTGAACGAGTCAAGCCCGCACCACCACAACGGATTACGCCGCCGAGTCTCCGGCCCGGAGTCGGGCCTCCATCAGCTGTCGAAGCTGCGCGGCCACCGCTACCAGCGACACAGCTCCCGAGGGCTCCCGGTCCGGCCGCATCTCCTGCTGCAGGAACGCCGTCCACACCTCCGCCGGCACAACCAGATCGGCATCGGCCATCCCCGGCACGCGGTGTTCGACGACGGGCACCGGCAGCAGTGAGCGGTCACCGTGGGCCAGTCCGAGGATCGCGTTGAGAGCCTCCAGCCGGACGATGAAACTGCCGCGCAGATCCAGGCCGCTACCGAACGCTCGACGCGGCAGGTTGCGCACCGCCACAGCCAAGCCCTCGTCCCCGGCAAATGGTGCCTCCGGTCGCGTTCTGGTGAAGTTGACGGCCAACCACGACCGGTCCCAGGCCAACAGCCAAGCCCGGACCACCTCCACCGCATTTCGCTCGATTGCTACGGCAACCTGCTGGTGGATGGCCATCAGCGTCCGCAGATGCGCGGTACCAGCCACCACACACGAGACTCCCTCGTCACGCCCCGCAGTGGTCATGTCAGCGACCACCCTCCGGGTCGCCGACCGCCACGCTGGCCGTCTTCGTGAGCCAGCCGGGACGCTCATACGCCCACTTCTCCCCCGCTGGCGGCGAGACCGGCATCAACACCCCGACGAAATCCTCACCGATACGGATCGCTGTCGGTCCCGGCCGCCCCGATGTCGACAACGTCGGGAACACCGCCATCCGGCCACCACGACCACCTGCCTCGTCGGGCCGCACCTTCGCGAACTGAGCCAACCGCGACGGGTCATACCCAACCCCGACAACCTCACCCATGCGCGAATCGTCCGCCGGGATCAACTCGCGCCACCTTGGGAACGACAGATCCGAACCCCGCACCGTCAACGACTCACCGGAACTGAAGCGGAATGTCACCGACGGCAACCCATTGGCGTCAGCCACCTCGATGGTTACTTCACGCCACCCTTCGTCCCGTTTGGCCGTCTTGGCCATCTTCACCAGCGTCTTGGCATCGGCGCCGTCGAGCACCATGTCGAAGGCCTCACCGGTGTACGCGACCCGCGACACCCCCAGCGCGAACCGATCCGTCGCCGCGGCCACCAACCAACCATCGCCGAACTCCAACCGGACGGTCTCCAGCATCGGTAAACCCACGACCTTCGATGTGAACAACAGCGCGTCCGACAGCACCGTGAACAGCGCCTTGGCCTTCATCAGATTCACCGCCGGCGCGGCATCATCCTGCGGCTCCGCGTCGACAACGACCGGCTTGTCCAAAACAGAAGTCATGACAACTCCCCTCCCAGGGAAACGGTGGGCCCGCCTCGATTGGCTTGCCCTGCACCACCGATTCTACCGAACTGGACCGACAAATACCGCCCAAACATGCAGCGCAACAACACTATTGCGAGCAACCACCACCCCACTCCCATGCCGGGTGGGGTGGTGGTTGCTCGAGCGCCGCGCGGCCGGGTATCGCCCGGATCTGATCTGTTGGGCGCCCCTCACTGGCCGGCCTCCCAGCACGTTGGGCAGATGTGCGCCCGCCCTGCTGGCATGTGAGCTCGACGAGGAGCGTCTGTAGCGCCGCAGCGCACACAAGGCCCCAGTTCAGTGACGAGAAGCGCTCGTGGCTGCTGTGGCAGGCGGTAGGGCCGTGGTTCGGCGACCGACGCATGTACTCGGCGGCGGGCAAGATGCGTGCGGAGGGCGGCCTGCGCCGAGGCGATAGTTGATCGGTGGGCAGGTGGGCCGGCTGCAGCTGGGTTCACCCCGCGTCCAGGGGGCTGCGCTGGCACCACTGGCGCGAGCGGTGCCACACCGGCAGCGGTGAGCCTGCGTAGCCGCACGCTCAGAAACGCGCCGGGTCGGTCGATGCGGTCAGGCCACGACCAGTGGGTCTGCTGAGCATCGCGGTCCAGGGCCCGGCGCAGCTGCTCGGCGGTCCATTGGCTGGGATCGATGCCGGCGCTGGTGATCGCATCGCAGACCGAGCCGATGTGGCCACGGTGCAGGCCGTGACACCGGGCGACGAGCTGTCCGGCCAGTTTCTGGACTGACAAGGGCCGAGGCACTCTTCGCTGCGGCCGTCGTCGTTTCGGCGGAGCTTGCGCCGCGGCGCACGCGTGCGCCCTTGGTGAGTAACTTCTTTCAGGACTTAACCCACTCTCTCTAGAGAGAGGTGGTAGGTGGAAAAACTGCACAGCCCGGCGACGCGGAGTGAGGTGCCAAACCGAGGGTCTGCGGCCGAATGCGGGAGTTGTGGAGCCTCCGTGGCCACGCGAGGCCTCTACCGCCCATCCCGTGTCTTGCAAGACATTCCAAGCGGTGGTGATTGTTCTGGACGAGCACCCGATGCTCAGCGCGAGGGTGGCCCTGGTGACCGCTACGTGCCGACCGGTCGCATGGTCGGCGTACTCCGCCATTGCCGCGGCGACCCGCAGCACGGTGTCCGCGGTGATCGAGCAACCCAAACGCGTTGCGGCAGCTTTGATCACGTCAGCGGATGCCCACGCGCTGAGCGCGTTGAGCCATGCAGCTCTGCTGGTCCACATTGGCGTGATCGCCGGCGTGTGGCCGGCGCGTTCGATCCAGGTGCGGCGCCGGCGCTTCGCCTGTCGGCTCTGGACGTATGCGGGTGCACGTACGGGCGCCGTCGCCAGCGCAGGTCTAGGCCTGGCCGGAGAGGCATTGCGGGGTCGATTGTTGGTTCGCAGTGCAGCGCGTGTGGCCGCGCTGAATCTTGGCTTATCAGAAGGCGATGAAACACCGCTTGCACCCTCTCGACCTTGAAAAGGGCATGCGGTACCGTTGGACGTGTTCATGTGACAGCAGTCCTTCGTGGATTGTGCGAAGCACCACTGAGACGAGTTCGCACCTCGTCTCACAGCTGACGTGGCCCCGCTTGCCGGCGGGGCTTTCGTCGTTTCTGAGGCTTTTCGCACCGATATTCAGATGTTCGGGGGCCGACACCGGTCGGCGGCGGTTACGTCACCAGGGGCAGTTCCTTTCTCGTCTGTTGATGTGATGTGTTGGGGCTGGACCGGTTTGGCGCACGGCCTTGGTCGGACTGCGACAAACCCGAGGCATTCTGTAGGGCTCGCGCACGCCACGGCGAGCCATGACAAGGCATCGCCGTATCGTGCGCGATGCCTTGAGAGTCAGAGGTGCGCGAGGGCGCACCTAACCAGAGACCTACCCAGCGGGTTGTCTCTGTGCGGGAAGTGGTGAGCACACCAGGAGTACATCGAAGACCAAGGATTGCTCATTGCCATCGCAACGAGTGAGATCATCTGGTAGATGCTGGTGTGTGAATGTGGCTGCGAGAGAGCCAATTTGAATGCGGCGGATGCATCGATTAAGGACCTCGCGGCGGCGCAGTATGTCGGCGTGCGGCGTGCCACCGTCAATGGTGGCGTGAGCTCATCAAGACCTCCCCTGGTTGTGTGTAATCCACAGGGATAGTCCCACGCGCACCATGGTTAACCATCACGACACGCGGATGGTTAACCATCCGCGTGTGCGAAAAAAGGTGGATGGTTAACCATCCACCTTTCTGGGACGCTTCAGCGGCGCTACGACGCCGTTGCCAGCGCTTCGAGTTCTCGCACCTCAGCGTATTCGGTGAGCGCTGATGCGAACTCTGAGCCCATGAAGTCTCTGATCCACTCCTGGGCGCTGCTGTAGCCGAGCTGCTTGGCTTTCCACTCCAACGCCGCCTTGGACTCGCACCGCAGGCCCACCAAATCCGGCAGGGCCCGGTTCTCCACCCGGGGCGTGGCGCGCCGCTTGCGGCCGGTACCGCGCGTTGTCGCTGCCATGAGTGCTCCTTGTTGATCGATGATCCGCCATCGCTTGGCCGCAACTGTATCTCGGATTGCCCTTAAATGGCCTTAACGTCCTTAGTCGTGTCGCATCATCGAACGACAACTAAGATCATCTAGAACATCAGGTAAGGACATCCCATAAGGACATGGAGGGGCGGCCGGTGACTGACGGCTTGAAGCATCCCCCTCCGGGCGTCGAGACGGTCCCGACCAGCAGAGACTTCGTTTACCTTCGTGAGGCGGCGCGCCGCCTGAACCGCGATCACCGCACCGTCAAAACCATGATCGAACGTGGAGCTCTGCGCGGCGGCGCCGAACCCCACCCCCAACGGATGCGCTGGTACGTCTACACCGACCAACTCCCCGCCGAGAGCAACACCAGCATCGAGGCCGTGGCGGCTGCCGCACCGGCGGCGGAGCCGGCCACCGGCCCCCTGCCCCCGGAAATCGTCACGAAACTGACCGACCAGGCCGCCAAGATCGTCGCCCTAGAACACGACAAGCGTCTGCTCACCGCGGCAGTTGGCGATCTACTGGAAGCGCTCGACCACTACAAGGCCGGCGCGAAAAGTGCCCTTGACACAGCCGGCCATTTCGAACGGGCCGCTGACGGCTTTTCCTCGACTGTCGCGCACTATCGCGACGTGATCGCCCAAATGACCACTCCGAACACCGTGGCTGACCTTATGGCGCCCGATTCGTAAGCTGCCCCAGGGCGACCGGGGCTGACCTAATGGCGCGGTCGGGCCTCGGCGCCAGCCTCAGCCTGTCGTAAACCCTGCCGATTCGGGTCGCACCGCAACTGTCTATCGCGACCGGCGCCCGCGTGGCGGGCCGCCACGGCGACCGGCGCGGCGCGGCGCGCCGACTGCGCCACTGGACCCGCCGCATTCGATGGCGCCGCGGGTTGCGAGGCGGTCAGCCAACTCGTTGCCCTCATGCCCGGCATGGCCTTTCACCCATCTCCAGTCCACGAGATGTTGCTCTGCAGCAAGGTCCAGGCGTTGCCACAGATCGATGTTCTTCACTGGTTGGCCGGCAGCAGTCTTCCAGCCTCGGCGTTTCCATCCCGCGATCCAGCTGGTGATCCCGTTGCGTACGTATTGCGAGTCGGTCCACAGCTGAACGGGGGCCGGATCGACATCGGCGGCGATCAATGCCGGCGCCTCAAGGGCCATGATCGCCGCCATCAATTCCATGCGGTTGTTCGTGGTGGATTCCTCGCCGCCGTACAGCTGCAGCTCACGCCCGCCGATCTGGAGTACTGCGCCCCATCCTCCCGGACCAGGATTGCCGTGGCAGGCGCCGTCCGTGTAGATCACGACGGTCTGTGGTGTGCTCAATTGCCCTGGGAAACCAAGTCGAAACGATCAGAAGTTTCGGCATCGAACGACGTCGAGTATCCGCCCGGGCGGATGTGAGCGGTGATCGACGGACCGTGGCGCTCAGCCCGGCCACCAGACATCGGCGGCGCGATCGACGAGACAGTCAGCTCATGGTCCTTACCCTTCTCACGCACCTTATCGCCGACCTTCAGACGCCAAACGTTAACAGCCATCCCTGCCTCCAGCTCCGAAATCAAAAGGGACACAACTACTTACAACATGTTCACACCTGCTAGAAGGGTACTACACCGCCTCAGCTGGACGACCGTTTCATTCTGCTCCAGGTCAACCAGCCGAGCTGCGCTGTTGCTCGTCCGCGGCGGGCGTGCGGGCGAGCACGCCGTCAGCAGCCTCTCTGATGGCGCCCACCTCTTTCTGTCGCAGACGGGTGTAATCGCGTATCCCTCGGTCGGATTCGCTACGGTCGTACATCCGCTCGAGGATTTCCCCGAGTCGCTGTGGGGTGAGATCGGCGATGTTGCGCGTGTCGATGAGCTCGTCGCGGACCTCGGAGGCAATCGACTCCCACCACAGTCGCCTCGCAGTTGGCCGGGCAGGCTCGCCGTGTTCGGCCCCGGCCGGCGCGTCGTACGACTCCGAGTTGGCCTCCGCCTCCATCGACCGAGAGATTCGCGCCTCGGTGAGCGACAGCATCGCCAGCGAAGAAACGATCAGCGACAGGTCCACCGCGATCGGCCAGCGCCAGGCGACATTCGACCCCTGGCCGAACAAAACCATCAAGTCGCGCAATGCGTAGAACGAAATGGTGAACGCGAATACGGCCACGCCGATCGCGCCCAGCATGACAACGACCAGGACCACGAGATCGATGACCCGGTACTGCTGGCGGCGAGTGGAAATCAGCAGCGCCACCAGGTGCGTCGCGCCGAGAAGCAGAAGCGGCGGAAAGATCGCCGCGACCGCTGCGCCGAGGCGCAGCGCGGCCGGAGCGGTCATCCACGCGTGCAATACGTTGCCGCTCACAGAGCCCACCATGGCGAACAGGAGCCACGCCCAGCAGAACGCACGAGCCTGGGCACGCGCGTGCTCCTCGATCGTTCTCAGGGCGGGGTCCTGGCCGCGGCCGAGGGTGAATCGCCATCGGCGGCGCGCTGTCGGCTCCGGCGCCCGTGCAGCAGGCCGGGCAATCACCGCTGCCGCGGGCTTGGCGGGGACTGGTGCGGGCACTGTCGGCCCGGGCGCAGCAAGGCCGGTTCGGGCGCGGGCGTCGTCCAGCATGGTCATGTCGTGCGGATGGCCTTCCGTGTCGAGCCTGGTCGCAGGGAGCCTTGTGAGATGTGGTTCGCGTGCTCACGCTTCATGCCGGTCCATGTCGCGTGAACAGCGCTGACCGGCACTGGCGTTGCATTTGATCACTTCCGCTGACGGTGTTCGCCGTCAGCGAGCGTCTTGGACTTCGATGATCAATGCCTCGGCCACCAAGTCCCACGTGAGCGGGTCTAGTTCGCCGAGCATCGTCCGAAACATCCCCGCCCACTGAGGTCCGTGAATCGCCTCCGCTGCGTTGACGCACTCTTCAAGACCCGCGCTGTCAACGACTGCGTCAAATTCGGCTTCGGGGAACGCTTCGGCTATGTCTTCCTGATCGCCGCTGTTCACGGCGAGGTATGCCGGAAGTGCACGGCAGATGTCCCTGCCCAACAGTTCTCGGCTCAGCGCTTCGGCGAGCTTGATCCGAGTTGGCTGAGCCAAGGGGGCGATCGCTTCCAAGGTGGAGGTGAACCAGTGCGCACCGATATACCCTGTGGCCCCGCGATGAAAGCCTTGGTACGGCGCCGGCACCGTACCGGACAGTTCCCGCACAAGTTCAGCCAGTAGTTCTGTTGTACCTCGCACCCGTCCGCCAATCCACCAGCCCGGGTGCTCCAGCCGCAGGCGCCACAACTGAAAGGTGTGGTCGTCGGCGGCCAGGCGCACTAGGTCGGCGAATCGTTCTCGGCCGGCGACCAACGCGGCGGTTACTGAGTTGGTGTCGGGAACGCCCTCTTCGCAGGCGCTCATGTGCAAGTGATAATGAAAGCCGGGATTGCTCTCGGTGAGAGCGGTGTAGCGGCAGACGAGCAGCTCGGCGCGGCGTTGGGCTGCAGGTACCAGTGTTCCCGTGGTTGTCATCGATTTATGTCCTTATCTTGTAGGGTTTTTCGAGTAGAAGCTTCAATGCGCCGAATCGCTCCAGGCGGCGAACTGTTGCAACATTCGGTCGACGAATACAGGAACGACTTTGGCCGCGGGCCCTGTCCAGGTGTAGTCAAAGCTGTCGTCACCAGGGTCGAGGTTGATCTGCGCCGTGACTGCGCCGGCGCTGCGCGCGACGGCGGCAAACTGGTTCGCGGGGTAGACCGTTCCAGATGTTCCGATAGCCACGAACATGTCTGCGGTGGAGAGTTTTTCGATGACCGAGTGAAGTCCGATGGTGCGCTCTCCGAACCACACCACGTGCGGTCGCCACATGGTTTCCGACTCGGGTACGTCGCCGGACCAGGCCCGCACCTCGCCGGTGTTGACGTGGCGGACTTTCCGGAGGTCGCCATGCATGGCCGTAACGGCGATGCTGCCGGCGCGCTGGTGAAGGTCGTCGATGTTCTGCGTCACGAGGTGCATCTGGGTCCCCAGCGTCTTCTCCAGCCGGGCGAGCGCCTCGTGCGCGGGATTGGGCGCGACCTGATCGAGCTGCCGGCGGAGTCGGTTGTAGAACCGCTGGACCAGGGCAGGGTTCGCCTTGAAACCTTCTGCGGTGGCGATGTCGGCTATCGGGTGTCCGTCCCATAACCCGTCGGGGCCACGGAAGGCGGGCAGGCCCGATTCGACACTGATCCCCGCCCCGGTTAGAACAACCAGCCGCATCATCGTTTCCTTCGGATTCGCCTGCTACCGTCGCGCCGAGTCGCCCCAACTGTAGCAGTAATTACTACAGTGTGTGGCGGTCCGGCGCCGCCGGGCGCTGCCGCAGGCCATGGGTGCAACGCACGTCGGCGACCACAAGGCGCCCATGCAGGATGGCGCTCTGAAACACCTCCAGCAGTGGACGTTTCGACGCAGCGAAACCAAGATTCCCACCGATGATCCGCACCAGGCCTTGAGCGATCACCACGTCAGCCCACTCCGCTTCGGAGCTCTCCGAGTACACGGGAAGGTTCGCCAGTTGGAAACTTGGCGGATCGCCCGGGCCGGTGATACTGACCGCCACATCATCAAGATGGGCCTGATAGCCCGCCGCCAGTGGGCACTGCTGGCCCGGATCGGCAAGCATCACCGCCCAGCCGTCGCGCAACAGTCGGGCCACGACCTCGTCGCTGACGTCACCAGTTGGATGTTCCCGCGAGAAATCGTCAGACCAATCGACGATCAGACATGCCCGCACCGGGACGCCCTCGTCAGCGCGAAGCAGTATCGGCGTCGACGCCACACTTGCCACCGAAACCCGCCCGCCGGCGTTCATCCTGAGACACCGCCGATTCCTACGATGATCGGCGACTTGCCCCATCCCCCGCGCCCGACAAGCACTGAGCGGAAACCGTTCCCACCGTCGCCCGACCGTGCGCACGCCGCGCTGTCGCACGGGTCGCTCCTGTCGAGCATCTCTGGTAGCCCGCGCAGATCGTCGCCGCTGTCACTGATCCCGAGAAGGTTCTGTAGGTCCACATTGTTGCTCACGGTGATGGTTTTCCCTTCCCGGGGTTGATGATTCGGATAGATGGACGAACGCTTAGGCGTGTGCTGCCCACCACGTGTAGAGCTGATCGAGCGTGGGCGCAGCAAGTTGCTCACCGGCTTCTGCGACGTACAGCAACGATCGGGGCTGGTTGGTCCACACGACGACGGCGTGGCCATCGCGGTTCCCGCAGAACAGGTTGCCCTCAACCCTGTTCGGCGCAGGCCCTCGGCGCCACGGCCCAGGCGACTGCAGATTTCCGGGACACGGCACACGATCGAACGGCGCGATGGCGCTGGCAAAGGCGCGGTCCAGGGAGGCCGGGTCAGGAAAGCGGGTGTAGGTCGCTGACTGCGGCCCACCAGCATCAGCGTTCGGGCCACAGGTCAACGACGGATCGGTTGCCGCCGGTGGCTCATGGCAGCTGTTGTCCGAGTACCCCTTCGGGACAGTCGCTTTCAGGGCTTGCACGTCAGACGCCGACGGCGTCAGGCTCGCGGCGGCCGGCGCCGAGATCGAGCCACCGCCGTCGCCGGCCTCGGTCAGCGCCCTCCAGGCGATGATGGCGACAAGGATGACGAGAGCGACCCCAACAGCGGACACCACCAGCCGCCTCTTCGATGAACGCGTGCTCTGGTAGCGCCGGTGGCGCGCCGTACCGTAAGACGCCAACGGTGCCGGCGGGGACGGGGCAACCGGAATCTCAACGGGCCGGGAAGCGGGCAGCGCAGGGGCTGGCAGATGATCCGGGATCGGAATACCGACCACTGTCTGTTCGAAGTCGGCAACCGGTTCCGGTAGAGCCTCGCCGGCCGCCGACACCGGCGCGCTCAGCTCCGCGACGCCAGAGCCCTCCGCGTCAGGATCGCCCACCCCGTTCACCGCGGCGCTCGGCTTGGCCAGTGCCTCCAATTCAGCGAGCGACGGCCGTTCGAACAGCAGAGTGCTTTCCTCGTCCAACCCGTCGATCTCGGCCGCGGCCACAGGCAGAATCTTGCCGAAGTCAAGGTGTTCATCGGCGTTGTAGCTGGGGTCGGTGACGTACGCGACCTCCACCGGGAAACTCTGCATTCCGTAGTGCGGCTGGGCTGTTGGATCACTTGACCTCATGACGATGTCCCTGACCCACACGTAGTAGCCCGCTTCGTCAGCCCCGTTGCGATGAGCAGACGTTCCACTCACCAGAGCGGTGTCCGTGTGGTACTTGATGGGCTTGTCGAGGCGAGCGCAGAAGTAGGTTTGACCGTCCGGACCATTGCGAACATCGACAGTCCGGGCAGTGACGGGCAGCTGGTCGCACAGATCGCGCGGTCCTTCCCGAACACTGCTGATCGCGAATCGGGTCACAGCGCAAAACCTTCCGTTTCCGGTCGACGAGGGGCGCCGCCCGCACTCTCGCCGGGGCTGCGCGACGGCTGGCCCGCCGACGTTCAACGTCCAATTTTATGTGAGGGAAAGCTGCACTTGTCCGCTCAACGGCGCGTACTCGCTGCTCGCCGCGGAATTGTTGAGGCGACGAGATCAGTTGTTGTGCAACGGAAACCGCACCGTCGATGCCGCATTCTCGCGGATCGCCACGCTCGCGGTGGCGTGGGTGATGAAACCTGGTGACGCGCCTATTTAGGCGTCGCTGTCACGCGGTACGCCCTCTACCCAGTTCTGGATGGTGCGTGGAGATTTACCGGCGACTACAGCGATCTCCCGTACTGATCCACCGACCCGCCACGCGGCATGCACTGCCTCTTTGAACGCGTCGGCTGCAGCCGTCGCGGCGGCCGCAGCTGCGCGAAGGCGCTTTTCTTCGGCGGGCGGTATCACCCCACGAGCGGTCACCAGTGAACTGTATCAGCAATGCATCACTACTGTAGTAATGACTGCTACAGTGTGGGTTGGATGCGCCGCCGCAGATCGCCGCGGATCACTCCCGGACTCCACCCCTTCAGCGACCTGCTGATCGGCGCCATGCAGCACACCACTGACAACGAAAGGTCCCACCGCAATGACCCACACCATCAGCGTCAGCAGCCATTTCTTGGCGACCGGGCATTCCGGCGGGCTGGAGGGCTTTGTCGAGAAGTCGCTCGAACGGCTCTGGAATTCGGTCCTGAGCGGGGCCGGTCATCACTTCGGCTACAAGTTCTACGGCGTCATCGTGGCAGTCGCAGTGATTGCGGGCATTTGGTTGTGGGTCAAGCGGCGGCGCAGAGCTGCCCGAACTCAAGCGCACGACGCCAGCCGCAACGCCGCCGGCGACGAGAGGCTCGGCGCTGACGAGGCGACGTCGGCTACGGAACGGCCGTCAGGTCCCCGCACGTCGGGCCCGGCCGGATCCGGGTCTACCGAAAGGTGAGCCCGGCGATGTAGGCCGCGGGAATCGGCACAGGGTCTTCGAGTTCGTCGGGAGTAAAACCGAGCGCCCCATCGGGGTTCACTGTCGAGAGATGTCCATCGACCTCGCACACATGCGGCCCTTGGTCTCGGTGCCGCCGGCACCCGGTCTGCAACTCGACGGCCAATGTCACCTGCGGGCGCCACCGCCCCTTTGTGCAGGCGAGGCTCAGCAATTCGAGATCATCCGTGCCGTAGACGAATACTGCTCCCCGGCCGAGAGCCTGTTGCACACGCCAGTACGTCCACTCGACTCCGCCACCGTGCGCGCCAAGCTGATTCGGTGGCGCTGCCCCCGGCGCCAACGGCCGCCGCATGTACCTGTATTCGGGGTAAGGGTGCACGTCTGCGCCCATCTCTGCCCGCGACTCTTGCACTCGCTGGGACGGCTTGCGTGGCCGACCGAATTCACTGGCCATGACGGCAATGCCCTCCGCACGAGCCAACTGGGTCGCCTGGACCGCCTCGTCGTCGATGGCCACCGTCCGCAAGGGCCGGCGCAGCTGCTCGGCATGCTGCGCTGCCCACTCCGGTACCCGCAACACCGCAACGGAGGGCTTCGCGAAGTACTCACTGCGCTGTTTGAAAGGCCCTGCGACAACATCGAATTGCGATAGATAGGCCACTGACTCCAGCCCATCGTGAACAGGCGGCCAGAACGGCACCGCCACCAGGTGTGTGCAGTCAACTGCGGGGTCCCGATTCGCCGAGGCGATGCCATCAAGGGCCAGGTCCAACCGGGACAACCACGCCGACACCACCGCGCGGCGGTGGGCCTGCGCCGATCGCCACGCCCAACTCTGCAGACACTCGCCGGGCTCATACGCCGGGCTCTGGACCAGGCAACCCGCAAGGGCGGCAAGGTCGTGTACGTGCGGGAACTGATCATCGAGGTAGCCGCACAGTGCCTCCAACAGCACCTGGTGCCCACGGGCGGCCGGCCCGGACTGTCGCCACGCCGACGCAACAACTTCCCACGGTGAGCTCTGCGAATACGGCTGGCTATGGGCCCACGGGTCATCGGCGCGCACGCGGCACCCGGAAATCACGAGGACTCGATCGGACTCTTCGCGAGCCGGGCTATCGGTCTCGACCATCCGGATCGCCCGCTCGATCTGAGATGCCCGCGCAGGGTTCTCGGCGATGCTGTCAATGCAAGCACGGGTCACTTCGTCTGCCTCGGCGCGGAAATCCGCGACCAGACCCCGCAGCGTCAATGCCGCACCAGCCCAGTTCTTGCCGCGAACCTGTCGTAGCGCATCATCCCAGGCCTGGCCGGTGAGCGGCCGGTTGGCCTTCCATCGGGCGAAGGCCAACCATGACCAGGACCCGGCCGCCGCGCCGGCGCGGCCTTGCTCCAGCCAGCGCGCCGACCGCAGCAACGCCGCAGCGATGGTGATGAAGGCCTCGGCCGGCGCAGTCAGTGCAATGCGGTCGGCGCACTGGGAGCACAGGGCCGTCCGGCTCAGATCGAAGCCCAGCACCGGAATCTGCTGCGGGACAACGGGCCTCCGGCGGGGCCCGTATCGGCCGTCCGGCAGATGCTTGCAGCGCGAGCGCTCATCGACCCAATGCCACTTGGCCTTGTCCGATGTCCTCCACATCGCGATGGTCGCTCCGGCCAGGGCAGGCGGCGTCGAGATGCCGAGCCTGTCCAGGTCGTCCGGGGTCACTTCCGCGAGGTCCGTGAGAAGCACGCGATTCAGTGTGCCCGGTTTGCCTGGTGATGTGTGGGATTGGCCCGCGGGACGCGGGTCCGAGCGCTCAGAAAAACTCTTGGCGTCCGCCGGGTTCGGTGACACTACCGGCCCATTTTGCGGGCCCGTCGCCACTTTCGGTCGCCACGACAGACACGCGCATGCCGTCATGCTCGATCGAACCGGTCGAGTATGGCGTCCCGTCATAGTCGCCGTGGATCAGGGGTATTTCGATGAGGTCGAGCGCGACCGGCCCCTCGATATGCACCCCGACGATCGGGGCAGGTGGCATTGCCTCACCTTCCAGCACAGGGATGATGCAGACCGGCTGGCCGTCATAGGTCGGTCCGTTCGTGTGGATCCTCATGTATTTGTCTTTGTCGGTGGCGGTTTGGAGGTGGGCGCGTTGCCTAGGGTTGTCTTCGACGAGCCCTTTCAGGATGAACCCGACGTTGTCGATTTCGGTTCCGTCGTGCGCGAACACCGGTGCGTCGGGAAATGCTTCGACCCAGGGCTGTTCCCCGTCTTCCATCCGGATCACCAGCCAGGCGGCCTTGACCCGGAAATGCGCCCTCTTGGTCACCACCTTGTCCAACGCGTTGACTACGGCTCCGACGAAACCCGGTGTGACCTCCCCCGGGGTGATGGTCCGCATGCCGTAGTGCCGGGCCTTCTCCACTGCGGGCTTGTAGAAGCCGCTCTCGGACACCAGCACACTCAGATGCACAGGTAGGTCGGCGTGCGAGCTGCGGACGGACTCCACCCAGGTAACCGCCTGGGGCCGCTTGTGGGCGCGGCACTCGATACCTACGTTCACCTTGTGGCCCGCGACGATGGTCTCCACGAGTATGTCGACTTCGCGCAGTTCCCCCGTGACGACGTCAGGCAGCATCGCCGACGGCGTCACGGTGATGGACTCGTCTTCGCGCATGACTTGCGTCAGTAGCGCCACCATGTCCTGAAACGGGTTGGACCTCGCGGGCATGCATCGCACTGTATCGGGATACGGGGTTCCCTAGCCCGCCCTTGACTGGCGTGCTGACACGCTGCGACGATCCAGCCTTTTACAATTCCTGCATTCGCGATATAGTACAAGCCGTACGCACAATTCTTTCGGCGGCGCAAACAGTCGCCGAAATCGCCCGTCGTGAAAATTATCCGCGGGCCATATCAACAAATCGGCAGCGGTCAAGTTGATGTGCGAGAGTAATGGTGGCAGTCGGTCCATTTCGATGTTTGCCGAGAATTAGATCGGCTTCACCGGCCCGGGGGTCGTCGCGATCAAACCCATCGGGGCGATGTAGAAGCATTACCATGTCACAGTCCTGTTCCAAGCTGCCGCTTTCGCGTAGGTCGGAAACTTGTGGCCGTTTGTCGGTCCGCTGTTCAGGTCCGCGGTTGAGTTGGCTGATAGCCACTACCGGCAGTTCTAGTTCCTTTGCTAGCAGTTTAATGGAGCGAGAGAATTCTGATACTTCTTGCTGACGACTTTCGAATTTCTTGCCCGAGCTCATCAACTGCAGGTAGTCGATCACCACTAATCGCAGGTCAACTTTCTGCTTGAGTCGCCGCGCTTTAGCGCGAATTTCCATCATGGTCAGATTCGGCGAGTCGTCGATGTACAAGGGTGACTCGCTAATTTCGCCCATGCGCCTGGCCATGCGAGTCCAGTCCTCGTCGCTCATGTGCCCCGAACGCATCTTCGCTAGCTTGACCCCCGACTCGGCGCTCAGTAGCCGCATGACGATTTCGGATTTGCTCATCTCCAAGCTGAAGATCACACTCGGCAGCCCCTGGCGGATCGAGCACGACCGCATAAAGTCAAGTCCGACAGTTGATTTGCCCGCGCCTGGCCGCGCGGCCACGATGATCATCTGCCCCGGTTGAAGACCATTGGTGACTTCGTCGAGGTCCGCATACCCAGTGGATACTCCTTTGCTGAATCCACCCGACGCGATCAGATCGAGCTCGTCCATAGTGGGTTGCAGCAGGTCGTCGAGGATGCTGAAGTCCTCGGATTCCCGATGTTCAGCCACCCCGTACATCTCGGCCTGGGCGCGGTCGACGACGCCGGCGATGTCGGCGCCCTGGGCGCCGGCGTACCCGTACTGCACGATCCGGGTCCCGGCCTCCACCAGGCGCCGCAACACCGCCTTCTCGGCGACGATCCCGGCGTAGAAGCCGGCGCTGGCCGCAGTCGGCACGGTCGCGATCAACGTGTGCAGGTACGGAGCTCCGCCGACGCGGGTCAGTAGGCCGCGCCGATCCAGCTCGGCCGCCACGGTCACCGCGTCGGCCGGTTCACCCTGCCCGTACAGGTGCAGGATCGCCTCGTACACCGAGGCGTGGTTGGGCCGGTAGAAGTCGCCCGGGCGCAGCTTGGCCAAGACATCGGCGATCGCATCCTTGGACAGCAGCATCCCGCCCAACACCGACTGTTCGGCGCTCAGGTCCTGCGGCGGCTGCCGGTCACCGCTGTACTCATCGCCCACCGGCACGCGGCGCCCGGCCCGTGACGGCACCTGGTCCCGCTCGGTCATGCCGACATCCTCTCCCCGCTGGCCACGTCGAGCTCGGCGGCGATGACCGGCCAGCACAGGTCACACACCATGGACATCTCCCTGCAGGGGAGCTGTGGACGCAACGGCGCGTCCGCAGCGCCGCACACGACGCAGTCGCACTTGCCAGTGGCCAGGTTGATCAACATGTCCTCACGCAACGACGTGCCGGCCGAAAGGTGCTCGCCCACAGCGGCATTGGCCTGAGCGCCGATGACGTCCGTGACCCACTGATCCAGGGCCTCGGCGAGCGGCAGCAGCGGGTACAACCGGCTGGCGCGGCGCCCGGCTTCTGCGATCGCGCGCACCGGATCGATCACCGACCCGAACTTGGCCTGGTGGGCACGTAAAACTCGAGCCCGCTGGGCTTCAGTGGTTACCGCCGTGACATCAGCGCACCACTGCGCCCGGGCTTGGGCGCTCTTCTGAGAGTCCGCAACCGATTGCGCCAGAACCGAGGGCGTCCGCGCCGCCCGCGCAATCGCCACGCCTCCCTGCGACGCAACAGCGGGCCGCACCGGCAGCCGCCGCAGCCGCGCCAGCAGCAGGGACCCCGGGCGCTCGACCCTGCTCGGCCAGTCCCAACCCCGCGCTTTCCCATCGGCATCGAGCGCTTCGCGCAAGCTCTTGCCATCCCACGCCGACAACTCAAGGCCCGACGCAGCCAGCGCATCGCAGATATGACCGATGTGCGCATGCCCGAGGCTCCGTACGTGGGCAACGAGGTCGGCGGCGAGCAGTTGCAGCGGCAGGGGCCGTGGCGCGAAGCGCCGGCCCCGCTTCGGTGACCTATTGGGGGGATTGGATTTTGGGCCACGCGCGTGCTCGCGCGCGCTTGGTGATATCTCCCTAACAGAACCTATCCGCCTATCCCTACGGGATGGCGGTAGTGCGCAAACAGCGAGGCCCGCAGCAGCTTTCACCACCGGCTCAGGCCGACTGATCAGGTGCCAGATCGACGGCCGCCGCCGGCAACCGGGTGTGGCCACCGACCCGGTCCCCCGGTGTACCTCGACAGCAAGCCCCGCCGCTGCAAGCACTTGCCGCGCGGTCGTGACCGTGCGCGCCGAGTTGCCGGACCCGCGGCCGACCGTGGCATTGGCGACGGCGCAATTGCGGCCCGTGGCATGGTCGGCGTGCGCTGCCAACACCACGGCCGCACGCAGCACGCGCTCCGGCTTGATGTGCCGACGTCCGCATTCAGCCAGACCACCATCGATAGCCAGCCATGCCGCTACCTCGGTCAGCCAGCCATCGCGGCTAGTCCACATCGCGGTCTGCGCCCTCACCTCACCGGTGCGTTCGATCCACTCACGGCGAGCGTCACGGGCCTCGGCGTGCGCGGACCGAGCGCAGGCGTATTCGTACGTGATGCCGCCAGCGGCGAAGACTACGCGCGGTCGGGCGCCACCACGGCGCGTGCGCCGCACCGATCGGCCGGCTGCGCCGCCCGGCCGCCGCAGCGGGGCCGCGTGCGAGCGTGCCGCTGCTGAGATGTCCTGGCAAACAACGCCAGAAGCATCCTTGTGACCGTCACTTCCCCATGAAACTGCTGCGTTACTGCAGTTCACAGACTGTTTTTGTAAATCCCAACGCGTATCGCTTGAAAGCTGTTCAGGGTAGGCGCTACCCTGGAGACGACCCTGCAACGGTTGTTCTCCTCGTTTTCACGGGGAATCGAGAGGCCAAGTTGCCGCTTGACTCTCAGCGAGGCCTCGGAGTTGGCGCTCCGAGGATTGCGTTCCGAGAACCCTTTTCAAAACCCCTTCGGGGGTATCTGTCCAGTCCCGAGGTTGATGCTCGGATGGCTCTCACGACTTCTGCAGAGATCCCCGTCGCCGGTACGCCTGCCCTCTATCGATTCCCTCTATCTAGTTGTGCAATTCCCCACTGCCGGGGCGTTAGAGCAGGTGTGAAACCTCCTTGATCACGGTGTGACTTTCCGTCCGACCACGCCATTGGCCTAGGAAAGTGAGTCGGCCTGGGCTGATCGCGGCGTCGTCAACGACGCCGATGCCCTTGCCGCACAGATAGATTCGCGCTGCCGCTGCGGCGGGCCGCGCCGGATTCACCGCGGTGCCCACGGCAGGTCCACCACGACGTCGTAGTGCTGGGCGAGCGTCATCAGCACCGAGCACGGGGCAGCGACCACGCAGTCGCCGGTACTCATGCCAGCGCGCGCACCGGCCCACAGCCCGCCCGTGAACGTGCACGACCGGCATACCAGGACGGGGCTCGCGCATACGGTCACGCCGGGGCCGTGCACCTCGGCGGCGCTGGGGCTGTACGAGCACGCTTCACACATCGCCAGGACTGGCCGGTGCCGGGCCGCATGCGCGAGAAGGTCAGAGCGGTGCCCGGATTCGGCATCGCGCCCAGGTGTCACATCGGCCAGGATCGCCGTGAATATCTGGCGGAGCAGACCGTGATCAGCACCGCGCGCAGCGCCGCTATGTAGCTCGATTTCCTGCTCCACAGTGCCGCGGTTCAGCGCCACTACCCAGCCGCATCGCTCGCAACGATGCGCTTTCAAAAAGCTGCTGTGGTAGTCGAATTGGCCCGCCCGGCGGACGTACTGGGTGCGCGCACCGCACACCGAGAACACGTCGACGTCGCTGCAGGGAACGCCGCGTGCCTGGGCCTGCAGCATCCGCGGCCCGTACAGCTGCAAATCGACGGCGTGTGAGGCAGGCTCCTTCATCAGAGCTGTGCCAATCCCAAACCTGTACTGCGGCAGCCGTAGTCGACCGCCCGAGGTGACGCCGGCGCTGCGCGGGACCGGGTTCATGTGGTCCTCCCCCGTTATGGTGTGCTGACCGGTTGCTGGCACTAGTGCGCCGTCTTGGTTCCGAAAACGGTTGGGTCCGGCGAGGGTTCAGGGTCACCGTCGCCGTCCCACTCCCGGCAGTAGAGGCACCATGGACGCAGCCGGTGATGCAACGCACCTGCGTAAACCACTGCGAACAGAAAGAGGTCCGCTGGAGCGGCAAACAACAGACGTGCCGCGCCCTGGAGACCGGACACCCCTTGAGCGGCACCCAAAGCACCAGCGATCAAGAGAGTGACCGCGGCCCCGAGACGAGTGCTCATGAAATGTCGCAGCCACAACATGCGCCGCCACCGTTGTGCACGCACTGGCGCATCAGCCGGGACATCCGCCATGCACTGAACACACAGCGCGGTATCGAACAGGTGCGAGTACATCGCCAGGATGGCGACTGTCATCAAGGCCAGGGTGGCAAACGCCGCGACTCTGGCGAGCAGATCGGGCAGTGTCACCACATGCGACACCAGGTCCAGCGCGATCGCCACGGTCAGGATGAGCAATTGCCGATGTGCGACAGCTGTGCGGATCCGCGCGGCCGGCGAATCGTAGCTCCCGAAGAACGCTCCGATGGTCATGGGCGGGCTCCTTGAAAATTAGTGGCGGACAGGGTGATAGCGGCCCTCAAAGGACCGATGTCTCCCGGGGGTTTCTGATCGTGCGGTGCCCGGAGAACTGCTCGGCTTCCCTCAGCGCGTGGGCCGGTCATGCCGGGACGCCGCGGATGGCGTACGGGCACGGCTGGTCGGGATGCAGTCGTGGTCGCAGGACATCGCGCCGGTACACCGCGGCCTCGACGTAGTCCGAGAACCGATTGACCTCGGCGCCGGTGCGTTGATCGATGATGACGTTCATGCGTGGACTCCCCCTAGCCAATCCGAAAGGTGTGTGCACTGACCACTCGTGCGGGCTGCCGCCGAGCTGAGCGGCGTCCGGTGGCCGGCGTGCGCGCGATGGTGGACGCCACCGAGGACCGCTCGTCAGCGACCGTGAGGCTCTCCAGATCGTGACCGTCGATCCAGATGACGGCGTCCCGGGACGCGCGACGCTCGACGCGGACACCGGCCGTCGCCTTGCCGAGACGCTTCGCGTATCCCCACTCGGCCGAGGTGGATTCCCCGAAGTACAAGGCCCGCGACGTGGAATCGAACAGCGAGCACGTCTCTGCGGTGACGAACACGACCAGGTCGGCCATATCGATCTTCGCGCGGTGAATCCGATCGAGCTGCTCGGCGGTGATCGGTGTCGGATTATGAAGCGAGCTACCGTCTTTGACGGCCAGGGGCATCATCACGAGGTAGCCCTGACGGGTCAGCTCGTCTGCGACAGAGAGCATGTCGCGCTGCAGGCGCATCGTGCCGCAGATGGTGGCGATGGGAAAGCCGCTCCCCGAGCCCCGCTTAGGTGGGGCCGTGTCGGCAACGTTCCTGGCCGCTGGAAGGAGCCGCTGGTCGTTCGGCTTGGTCATCGGGCTACTCCGATCCCTGCGGTCGCTGACATGAGTCGGGGGTATTGATCCCAGGTGCGGCCGTCGAGCTCGCGGCCGGCGGTCTTCTTGCTGACCCTGCGGATGGTGATGTCGCCGGCAGCTGCGAACGGCGCCTGCGCGGGTTTTCCGTCGACGAGCGGCCGGAACTGGCCATCGGTCGCCAGGAACGCTGCCGGTGCCTTATTGCCGTGCACCAACAGCGACTCGGGAACCCAGTTGCCCCACTGCTTGAACAGAAACGCCACACCGGCGGCCTGGCACTGATCGCGCAGTGAGCGAGCCCAATCAGGGTGCATCGGCCGGGAGCCCGGGCCCGATTCACCTCCGACGATCACCCAGTCAAGCCCGGACAGATCGGCATCCTCGATCGGGCCGAGCAGAGGCTCGATCGACAGGCCTCGCACGGCGGCCGGAGTCTGTCGCACGGCATTGGCGCGGATCCGTAGCCACTTCGCGTTCTCCGCGGTCACCAGCACCCACACGTTCGGCAGGATCATGAAATGGCCGCGGGCGAACCCGTCGAGTGCGGCCATGATCGTGTCGTCCGCAATGCGGCGCGGATTGCCCGACGCCAGCATCGAATTGAGCGCCTGGTACACCAGTCCCGCGAACCGCGGCGATCCGATCAGGGATCGCATGCGAGCGTGCCGCTTGGTCAACACGATGAAGGTGTGCCGCGGCGCCAGCGCCATAACGGCCCACACCTGCGCGATGTACTCGTCAGGAATGTCCTTGTGAAACAGGTCAGCCAGACTGCACACGAAGATCCGCATGGGCGTACGCCACCTCAGCGGAAGCGACAACCGCTCGGGGTACAACCGCACACCAGTGGTGGAGCCAACCCCAACACCATCAAAGCGCCGGTGCGCCATGCGAAATGGAGGCTGACGCTCGATGTAGCAGAGGTCGCAGCCTTCGGACTCTCGAGTGCACCCGTCAGCCACATTCCAGGTTGCCCCCGGCTCGCCGTTGTCGCCCCGTGTCCACTCGATGTGGGTCCTCACACTCATGGCGCCTCCTGATCGTTGATGTCGCGCAGCCTCTGTTCCCCGCATTCACGCCGGCAGTACCGCAACTCCGTGCCGTCGATCACGGCATCCGGGTCGTCTGGCCAGGTATGCCCGAGGGCGGCGCACGCCCGTTGCTGCACGCATTCCGGGCACAGCAGTACCTCCAGCGCCGCAACGACCATCCAATCGGCGCCTCGCGCCGCAGAAAGGGCATCGTCCGCCGACGTGAAGTGCACGGGGGCACCCTCGATTTCCAACGGCTCATCGCAGTCCGAGCAGTTGATCGCGAAGCAGGTGCGGACCGTGACGGCTGGATGATGGGCGCTGACCACCGGCACAAAGGTGTGCACGACGGGCCGCTGCTGGCAGCAGCACCGATCGGGTACGTCGCCGTCGGAAAACAGTGGCGGACTGCAGTATTCGCAGATTGCCAGCGTGACGACTGTCGATGGGCCACCTGTGCATTCCGGGCACACGAGGTGCTCGTCGTCGACGTCCCACCCAGCCGCAGTGAGAGCCTGCAGCGCCTCCGCTACGGTCTCAAAGCAGCCCAGCGCATCAGACTCGTCGTCGACGTAGGGCTGATCGCACCGCGAGCACCGAACCGCAATGCACTGGCATGCGGACACGAGCGGGCTGCTGGTGCTGGGCGGGGTGCTCACGCGGGCCTCCTGACGGGGGCTTGATCCGCGGCGGCCGCCACGATCGATTCGGCCAGGCGTTTGATGTGATTGGGCCGCGCCGCCGGCTGAGCTGTGCCGTTGTGGGCGTCCGGCTCGATCAACTTGTCGGACTCCATCGACTTGATGTTCAGCGTGTCGAGAATGACCGGATCCGAACCGTCGTTCGTCACGCAGAAGTAGGCCAGCACGCCGCGTGTTTGGCCCGGCCGCCCCAGACGGCCGATCGCCTGCCGGTGCACACCGGGTGACCAGTCGAGCTCACCAAAGACGAGGGTGTTGCACACATCCTGCAGGCCGTCGAGACCGGCGCCCGACCGCAGGGACATGATCAGAACCCGAGCATCGCCCTTGGTAAAGGCCTCCACTGATTGATCTTTCGCGTTCGAGGACTCAGTGCCCGTGTACATGACCGGCTTGAATTCCTTGAGCCGTTCCATCCAGATGTCGTAGACGCTGCGATGCCAGCCCAGCAGCAGCACCTTCTCTTCACTGGACAGCAACATCCGCACGAAATCAGCGACGAACGGCGCCTTCGACACCCCGGTGGCCTGCCGGAGCCTCCAGTCCAGGTCGCCCGACGCCTGCCAGCGGGCACTGTTCGACGCGTCCGTCGACAAAATCAGCCGCGCCATCTCAATGGCGTTGCCGGACAGCTCATTGAGAACATTGCTGTCGGACGGGACAAACTGCTCGATACTCTCGATGGCCGGCAACTTGATACCGACGTCGGCGCGAGTACGGCGCAGGAACAGCCCCTGACGCGTCAGATGCGACCGCAGGGCCGCGGGGTTCTTGATGCGCACCTTGGCATCACTGGCTCCAGGGGAATCCGACCCCGACCATTCACGCAGGAACTCCTCACGCGTACCGAGGCAACCGGGGCGCACGATGTTCATCACGGAGTACATTTCGCCGCCGTAGTTGTAGACCGGCGTGGCTGAAAGGCCGCACACCGTAACGCCTTTGGAAACCAACTGCTCAGCGCCGTCGTACTTGAACGAGCCGGTGCGGCGCAGTTCCTGAATCTCGTCAAAGATCACCGTGCGCACGTGATCGGCCAGCGCCGGCCCCAGGCTGGCCAGCTTGGCGTAGTTCATGACCACCAGGTCGTAGGCAACCTGCTCGCCACCTTTGAAGATGCGCCGAAGCTCCTTCTTCGGGTCAGTGGTTTTGAGCTCCACCCCACTCAACTGCGGGTAGAACTTGCCCAGCTCGCGAAGCCACTGCCCGGGAAGAGCGGTGCGGGTAACCGCAACCGCGGGCCGCGCGGCAGGATCCTCCAACAAAGCCAGGGACATGAAGGTCTTGCCCAAACCGAGTTCGTCGACGATCAGTGTCGAGCCGGTAGTGCGCACGAGATCGGTGGCCAGGCGCTGGTAGTCGCGCGGCGGCAACGCCGGGGTGAGCCAACCGGGTCCAGGGGTGAGGAACCCAGTGCCGGCCTGAAGCCGGGCCACCAGGAGCTCGCGTTCGTTCGCGGCGTGAGCATGGGCCGCCAACTCAGCGCGGTCGGCGTCGGTCATGTCAAATGACCAGCGCTGCAACACCCATTCGATCTCCTGGGCCATCTCTTCGGTGGCAGTGACGGCCAAGGACTCCGTCTTGGCGATCTCAACGCCGGGCAGCACACGCTTCAGCCGCATCATCACGTGAGGTTCGGCGCTGATGATCCACCAGTGCTTCTGGCGACGAATAGTGCCCACGGTGCTCACAAGAGGCCCCCCAGGTAGATAGCCAGCACAGGCTTGCCGTGAATGGCCGCGGGGATTCCCGCGGCCAACACACGACGGCTGGACGCCAACACAATCGCGTCGACAGTGTCGTGTTCGGCATAGCGGCCGAGCTGCCGCAGAACGGCGTTACGGGCCCCAGCGACCTTGACTTCGAGGGCGACGGAGACGCCGTCCACGTCAACGATGAAGTCGGGGCGATCGCGCCGAGACAACGCGCGTTCCCGATCTGCCACGAAACGGCTCTGCAGCACGTCCCAAATCGCTTGCTGCAGCTCGATTTCGTTCGTCCACCGATAGGTGAATCGACCCAGATGATCGGCGACTGCGGCAGCTGCGCCGGCTCCCGGCGTCGCCGCGTTGACTGGCGCGCTCATGCCGCGCCGCCTTCGACATCGTCAAAAACATCGACGATGTGGCCCTTCTCTAGCTCGTGCGCCTCCACCGCGCGCCGCAGATCGGTGCCGGTCAACGTCCATCCGCGGTGGCAGTCTTGGCAACGCGCGGTGGCAACAGCGTCTGCATCCTGGCTCCGCTTGGCCGCAACGGTTGTCTCCTTACTGCGCTGTTCGGCGCCAGGGGCCCCGAAAGCGCCGCGCGCCCGCACCGCCACGGTGGCCGCTGCCGGAACCGTGGATGTGACACCTGCCTGAATGCCACCCGCGCCGGCCAGGTCCCGGCTGCCGCGATGAGTGAACCTCGGATCGACGATCGCCACGGGTCGGTGCGCCGCTTGGCGGGCGCACTTCTTGGCCGACGATGGGGCGCACCGCCACCCGGTCTCAGTCTTCGTGTACCGGCGCGTTCCTTCCCTGCCGCACGCCTCACAGGTATGGCGGACGGCATCCTGCGCGGTGCTGGAGGCCGCCCTGCTCTGGCTCACGTGTGCGCCCTGCAGGTCTGCCAGCGCAGCATCGATATTGGACGATGGCGCACCGATTTTCGCCGCAGTCACCGCCACGTCCCGCAGCTGCGCCTGCTGAGCTGCCGCGGCGATGTGGCCAACGATGTTCGCGACCACTTCGGCAACGATGTCGTCCTTGCGGGCGTGGATATCGTCGATCATGCCGCCGACAAAGCCGCCGACGACGGTTTCGATGATGAGATGAACCTGTTCGTCGGACAGGCCCTCGATAGCGGCACGAATGATGTCCAAGCAGTTCGTGTTCACGCCGCCCCCTCGGCGGGTTCGTTTCGCTGCAGCGCAGCGATCGCGCGATCGTAGAAGGCGACAATGTCTGCCCGGCCTCGCGCCTGATCGTTAACCTCGGTCAAGCTCGCTGCCGGGTGAGTGACCAGTGCCCGCCGCAGTGCGCGCAACACCGCGGTGTACGGAACGTCCACGCAAACGCTCTCCCAAGCCATTCGCGTGCACGTATAGATGTCGCGGCCGACCACCTGCCACTGTTCAGCGGCCACGCTGCGCGCCTCCGTCAAGATCGCCGTCAGCGCGCGCGCCGAAGGTGCCACCGCTGGCGGCATAGCCGTAGCCGGCGCCGGCGCCGGGGCGTGCCGGCGCACGACGGGCGCATGCTGCAGGGCATAGGCGCGGGCTGCATCCAAGCACCGAGCGAAATCCTCGGCATGCTGGGTGCTCAGTACCTGTGCCGGGACGGTGATAGCGCCGACCCTCGCGTCGACGTCAACGAACCAGCCGCGATACTCCAAACGGGTGATGGGACGACCCGGGCGGGAATGGGGAGATGTCAGGAACCGAATCCCGTTGGTATCAGCCGACATTGCGCGGCCTCCGATCTGTCGCCAAGTCGGTATCCAGAAACGAGGTGTCCGCGATCAGCTGAGTCCACCGCGGGTCGATCCAGCTGTAATCGCGGTCCTCGTTTGCGGTGAGCAGCTGCAACGGTGTGGCGTGCGCCAGGCGGCAGGGGTGACGTGGCTGCGGATTCGTGCCGGAGGTCCACCCCAAGGTGGCCAGGGTGCCGCCCTTGTCCTGCATGGCCTGCCACAACCGTCGGGCCACCACGCGGGCCCGAGCCGGATCGGCATTACTGCCCCAGCACAGCAAGATGAAGTCGTACGTGTCGGCCAGGTGCTGCAACCAGAAATCGTTCTCCGGCCCGACCGGATCGGCCATGCTGGCGAGCCGCTTGGGATCGGTAGAAACCCCGGCACTAACGTTGCACAACTCGTATCCGCCGCGGCCCCACAATTTGGCGAAACTGCACAGTTGCCGGGTGGTTTGGTCGTTCCTAAATCCACCGGCGGTACTGGGGTTGCACCCCACCACCCCCATCCACGGCAGACCCTCGGACAACGGACGCTTGAGCCAATACCGATACCGACCGTCTTCAGAAAAGTGCGCCAGATCCTTGTGATGCAGGTGCAACTCAAACGGAATGGTCATGACTGCACCACCAAACGGGCTGCCGCCGTGCGGATTCCACGGCCGACCGTGCTGCCGGACTGGTGTGTCGAGATGGTGCGGGCGATCTCGTCAGCAACCACTCGAGGCGCCTCGTGCAGCAACATATGGCCAGCGGTCGGAAGATGGCGGTGGCGGGCCCCGGCGATGCCCGCCACTAAGTCGTGAGCCAGGGCGGCGGGGGTGAACATGTCGGTGCCGCCACTGATCACCACCGTCGGTGTATGAATCGACTCCAGTACGTTGTAGGCGTCAAACCTCTTCAGGCTCGGCAGGAACCCGGCCGCGGTCGACAGCGGCGTTGAGTACACCGCGTGCGCCACTGTCGCGGTCACCGTCTCCCGATCGGTCTGGCACAGGCCGCAGGCCCGCGTCATCGCCCGGCACATCGGCCGCACTAGCGCCCGCACCGCCCTGTCTCCACCGCGGTGCGGGTGGCCCAAGGTGTCAGCCAGGACACCGATGAATGGAATGCCCAACAACCGGCCCACACCGTGCTGGGCCAGATGGCCCGCGGCGGTGGCCGCCAGGACCAGCCCGACTGGTTCTACTGGCCGCTGCTCGATGGGTAGCCGCAGATACTCCAATATCGCCATCACCGGCATTAGTTGCCGAAAATTAATTCTGGTCATTGTTTGACCTGGTCCTAATATTGAGAACGCGTTCGCGACACTGCTGAAACCGGTTCATTTGTCACCCCCGTATCGCGAGGGAGGAGTCACCAGGTTTTGTCGCGGCAGAAGCGTTCTGACGGCCAGAGTGAACGGGCCGATGTCGATGACGGTGAACTGCGGGCCGTCGAACAGAGCTGAGTCCAGTTCGATGGTGTAGCGCTTGACGTTGGGTTGGTTGGGGTAGACGTCTTTGGCCAGGCGCAGCGTGTAGGTCTTGTCGGCGCCGCGGTGCATGAGGAACACCGTCGGCGCTGGCCATGGCAACCCGTCGAGGCGGGCGGCCAGTTGCGCCGATGTCGTGAGCTCAGGCCAGCTTTCAATCTCTGTTGCGCGAGTATCGAACTGCGCCAACGGGTTAGCGTAGTGCGGGGTCAGCCCTTGGAACCCCCAGTACGGGTAGATGGCGAGGAAGCCGTAGTCGGCGGTCATAACGACGGTTTGGTTGCGGGGGGCGGCCCGTCGTGCTGGTGATCTGCTTATCGATCTCGGCGTAGTACCGCTCGACCCCGGCCGACTGGCCGTCGGCGCGGTGGCCGTCACCGTCGGTGTCGGCGTACGCAACCACCAGGTCGGGTCTCAACGTGTTGGGGATGTCGCAAACGAATGCGATCGCCCCGACGGCTCCGACGACGGCTGCCATGACAACGATGTTGCGGCTCCACGCAGGCCGCGCATGCGCGAGGGCCTGCGTCGCCTCGATAAACCCGAACGCTCCGGCGGCGGCCAACAATGTGGTCAGCGTGGGCTGCAGCCGAAACGACAACAGAGTGGTGCCCTCTAGCGTGGCCAGCATCGACAGCGGTGACCACAAGTAGACGGTCACTACTCCGATGGCTAGAGCATCGGCTGGAACTGACGAACGGGCCCGTACTACCAGCCAGAGCGTGCCCAGCATGCAGAGCGCCCCCCCAGCAGCGTGAATTGCAACATCGGAAAGGTCAGCACCGCACCGGCCGCGGGCAGGTAGTGCCAGGGACTTCCAGTGTTGGATACTGGTGCTCGCACCACCCGCAGAAGAAACGGCGACCATGTCGTCAGGCCGATGGCGATGGCGATAGTCCCCATGGCAGTCAGACGCACCAGGGGCTGCGTGCTGCGTCGAGTGACCGCCAGCAGGGCGGCCATCACCGTCACGGTCAGAGCGCCGAGGCCGAAAAGCAGCGTGTAGAACGTCGCGGTCACGCCAAGGAACATGCCGACGCCGATCACTGCGGCCCAGCCACCGGCGCGGTGCCCGCCACTTTCTGCGCGTAAACCTGACCAGGCGAGCACCAGCACCGGTGGCAGCAGCGTGGTGATTATTGCGCTGTAAGGCTCCGCTGAAGCGGAGGCGAGCATGGTGGCGGTGGTCGCGGCCGTGACTATCAGCGCATGTTCGAACTTGACCAGTGCCGACCACAGCACGAATGCCAGCACGGCGGCGATGGCAATCGATGTGATCGCCCAGGGCTTGAGCACCTCCCAGCCCGGCATGCCGGCAAGGTGTGCCGCACGGCCGCCGATCCAAAACCAACCCGGCGAGTAGAACGCGGGCAGCCCGGTATAGGTCATGTCGGCCAAAGCGGGACTGTCGGTAAGCCGGGTCAGGTACTCGGTGCGAAACTGCTGATCGACCGAGATTCCAAACAAGTACAGCTTGGTTCCGCCAAGGGGTATGCCGAGTGTGACGACCACGAATGCGGCCAGAGATACCACCGCGATCAGCCTCGCGAGTAGCTGCCGGCCGCGGCGCCACAGGCAACCGGCACCAACGAGCGCGACCAGACAGACCACCTGCCCCACCGAGGTCCATACCTCGAGTCCGACGCCGTGAGGCGTTGCCGGCCAACGGACTTGCCCGATCGAAAAGAGCGAGAACACTGACACCGTCACCGCGATCGCCGCCGACCAGACCATGCGAGCAGCCGTCGAAAACCCGGTCCCCATCGCCCACTTAGATCGCACACCTGAATCGCACACACCCGTATCCATCATTACGAGACGCCTACTGCTGGACGGGGTGGTCGGCGGTGAACAGCTGAGTCACGTTGCGTTGGCGCTCCCGTTTGACGTTGGCTCGTGCCGCGTCGAGCGATCGCGTGAGCTTCTGGACTTCGGTGTGCACGTCTTTGAGGTTCTGATTCGCAACGGCCAGCAGGCCTCTCAGCCGGGCGTTCTCGTCTACTAGATGCACGCCGTCGGGGTCGTAGAGCTGACCGACAAGGTCGGCGATGCGTGAATCCCGGTCGGCTAGGTCGGATTTGAGCTTCTTGGCGTGGGATTCGGCGTTGATGGCTCTTTCGCGCCAGGACGAGGTTCGACCGTCAACGCGGTCTTCTGCCCGGGTCGTAACGGCGATCTGCGAGGCGTTGCGCGCGTCGAGGATGGCCTGGGTAAGTTCGGGATGGCGCGGGTCGTAGATGAATGTCTTGCCGACCCCGGCGAGGTCGCACACGTCTTTGACGGTGAATGGAATCCCGGTTTTCGTGAGTCTGTTCAACGCTTTTCGGACCCGTTGTTCGCACTCGATGCTGCGGTGTGCTCGTTTCTCGATCGCTTCCACTGGGCGTCGGCGCTTTGCGGCAACTCGTGGTTTTGGACTGTGCGTAGTCATGCGGTCGTCGTCTCCGATCCTTGAACCGGTGGGGGTGAGTTGGTCGAGCGTCCAGCCGGTGGTGAACACCGGATGGAAGTAGTCATGGGTGGGGCTGCGCAGGTCGAGCTTTTCGGCTTCTTCGAGCAGGCCGAGCTCATCAAGGGCTTCGCGTAATCCGGCGAGAACCGGCTGCCACGGGTCCCAGGCAGACAGGGATGTAGTCGCGGGCGTCCTCGTTAGGGGCGCCTCGGCGAAATGGAAAGCGGCGTCGCGCTTGCGTTCCCAGTACGCCAGATCAGCGCCGGTGAGGGCGAAGTGCTCGCACGGGCCTTGCGGGCCGTTGGTGCAGTTCTTCGCGAAGGGGCAGCTCTCGCCGCCGACGACGGGCCCGTACCGGCAGATTCCGTGCTCGACCGGGATGACCGCGAGGTCGATCCTGTCGCGAAGCGTCGCCGGGTCAGCGTCGAGGTCGCCGGGGCGCAGCAGGATGGTGCCGGGTTTGTTGGTTCCTGGTCCGGCGGCCCAGATCTGCTTGAGGTGCTTGGCCATGCTTGCGTCGTTGTAGCGGGCGTAGTGTGCGAGTGCTTCGTCGGAGAAATGGCCGAGCAGTTGGCGGACCAGTTCTGCCGGTGCACCGTTGTTGAGCAGCGATGTTGCCAGCGTTGCGCGGGTCTGGTGGGTGGTGATCCCGGACAGGCCCAGGCCGGCGAACCATTTCTTCCATGTCTTGCTGAACGAGGTGTAGGAGACTTCCAGGGTCAGATCGGGGTTTAGGTGCGCGCCGGGGAACAGCGGCATGGTCCGTTCCCATTCGGCCTCCAGCCGCTCGCGCCCGCGGCCGTCGAGCGCGGCGAGGCGTTTGCGGTAACGGTTACGGAGTTTGGCTTTGGTGATCGCCTGGCGGCGCAGCAGCCGCTCGTAAACCGGTACGTGGCAGGGTATTCCGTAATCGACCACGTTGACTTTGCTGATGTCGCGCCACAGGTACGGCTGCGCCACCCCGACCAGCCCGATGCACCCCAGGCGCAGGTTCAGGACCTCGCTGATCCGGCCGCCCTGAAACGCCTGCACCAGCCACACGTCAGACAGGCCCACCTCTGCGGAGTCCAATTCGTCGAGTGCACGCAGGCTGTCGGGATCTACGAGCAGTTGATAATCACCGAAGCTCAACGGTCGGGGCAGCGGGCTTCTGGCGGGAACCGGGAAGTCGGGGAACCGCAGAAGGAAATCCTCAGGTGTTGTCGATGTCCGGCCGCGTTCCTTATTGTGCGCCAGCACAATATGGGCGTTACGCATCAAGATGTGGCGTGACCGCTCGGTCATCACCCCGTCGACTTTTCTGGCTACGTCAATAAGAGCTGGAACAGGGATTTTCTCGGTGAACCACAGGTTGATCAGTTCTTTGATCGCGTGAGCGTCGGCAGCGTGCAGCAGCGACGGATCGCTGCCGTGGTCAGGCCGTATCTGTTCCAGAACATACGACAGCAGCCCGACACCAGCGCGCCGATAAAACACCGTCCCCGCCGAAATCCGCTTCCCATCGGGTTCGAGGGACTGGTCGTAGAGGTAATCCCACAGGGCATCGCGCAGCCACCGCTGGGAGATGCGGTTCAAGTCCCATACTGAACGACGACGTTCACCAATTTGACTACCAGAGAACTGCTTCCCGCCGGAGAAGACATGATCAAACCAGCCCGCGTCCTTCGCGGTCTGCTTGGTCAACAGAAGGCTCCGCGCCGCGACGGGCAGATCCCGACAGATGCGCTGCTGGGGCCTGTTTTCCTGATCCTCTGCGATCTCCTCCACGATCGGGTCCAGCAGGGACACAGCACCGGCCGCGGCAAGCCGATCCACCACCGCCTGGATATCCATCGGCCGCCACTGCGTGCGCCTCGCCGTTTTGGCGTGGCGGTCGAGCCCGTAGCGGATTTCGCGCTGCAAACTTGGGGGCAAGGCCGCCAAGTGCAGTTCGCCGCGGCTGTCGAGCGTCCTGGTCGAGGCAACAGTCACCGGCCAGGACAACCATTCCTCGAACGCCTGCACGGAACGTTCAGCGCCCCTTTGCGTGAGCCAGTGCTTCCAGCTTTGCAGGTGGGTGCGGCAAATCGGGCGCTTGTGCGCGCCGCTGAATTGACCGCAGTCGGCGTCTCGGACGCAGAGCTGCACCGCGCACTCGTCATCGAACGGTGGCAACGGTTCTTGTGTTGCACGCCAGTCTGTTTCGTCAATGCCCTGCTGGCGAGCACGTCGCAGGCGCTTATTGTGCTGAGAACACAATCCATTGCCCGCCGCTTCGCGGTTGTCACCGCAGATCGAGCACCCTTTTCGGCGTTCCAAGGCCCAGGCCCAACTCCGGCTACCGGTGGGCGCAGCGGTGGTGGCGAACTCCGCCAGCGTCTTTGACCCACGAAGCAGGGTGAATTCGCGTGCGTGCGCGATGCACAGCAAGTTGGTGTTGGTTGTTCCGATCGCGCCGTCACATCCGTTGACCGGGCACGCCCACCCGTAGGTGGAATGGTTGCGCGGGAATACGATCGGCTCCGTCAGTAGCCAGGTCGGGAACTTCTGACTGATCAGCTCATACCGCTGCTCAGCGGACAGCTGCATGTAGTCCGACGCGGTCTCAACCAGTGTGGGTCCGGAGAGCTCGATTGCAGGTTCAGCGCTCATGCCTGGGCTCCGTCACCGCTGGTGCCGGTGGTCAAGCCGGGCGCCGTTTCCCACAAGCGGTGCAGGTGCTGCATCGCTTCTCGGTTCGCCGACTTCCCGTACAACTCAGTGACCATCGACGGACTGCTCCAGCCGAACTCCTGAGCAACCATCTCCGCGTTGAAATCCGTCGCCGCGTACAAGGCCGCAGCAGCCCGGTGACGGAACGCGTGCGGGGTGATCCGGGCATTGAGACCGGCCCGCTCACACGACCGGCGCAGCATCTTGCGCACAGCCGAGGTGCTCAGCGCCCGCCCCGGCGACGAACCCTGCACATGCACCAGCACCTGCTCGTGGTCAACCAAATGCGCAATCGGGTGGTACTCGTCAAGCAAATATCCGTAGAACGTACTGATCATCGCCGGGCTCACCGCTCGGATCACCCCGTCCAGGACATAGCCGTCCACGCTCAGACCGGCAGACGCATACGCCTTGGCTCGTGCCCGGTTGGGGGTTGTCATCCCGGCCGACTATATGGATATGCGGGTCGGCGCGTTGGCCGCACGGGTGGTTGTCGGACAGGTGAAGGTCGCAAAAACGCAGGCCGCACATGCCGCCGACCCGCATGCCACCGTCGTGAAGCCATGTGACGATCATCAGATCGCGTGCGGTGGTCAGCACCGACGGCTCGAACAACGACGCGACCACCGCGTCCGCCAGGAATCGTGGTCGGCGTGCAGACTTGCGGGGCGCCAACGGATTTGATGTGACCTGCCGCGAGCCTTTGTGTTTCGACGTCCTGGGCGCGGTCTCGAAGCCGGCGACCAGTTCGCCGCTGGCCTGTCCGTTCGCCGCCAGGGCGAGGTAGTAGACCTTCACGATGGTGGCCACGTTGGCTGCTGCCGCCGCGCCCAACGGTTTTTGCTTCGGTGCTCGCCACGGCACGCCGTAGACACCATCCGCTGCGCCGGTGAGCCCATTCATATAGCGGCGCAGGTCATCCAGCGTCACCGCGGTGGTGGGCTTGCGATTCACATGAAGCCAATTCAGGTGATCAACCAGGCTGTAGGCATACGTTTCTTGGGTTGACGGGCCAAACCGGGTCAAGACATCCAGCGACGGCCGGTGCAGTTCCCCTGACGGCGTGAAAATCCAGTACGACTGCCGGCCGCCCGCGTGACCAATCCTCCGGACAGTGAATCCACCTTCGAGCAAGTCCGCACCTCCCACGTAGCAATGTGACGAACGCATTGCTACGTGGAGTTCGTGACACAGGGGAACAGGCTCGCCGCGAACGTACCGAACGTTCACGCAATAGGCAGCTAAGGCCCCCATGGAATGGCCTACTAGCAGGGCAGGTTGGCGCACGCCCGCCACCCGCAACACCGACGCCATATCCGAACCAAGCTGCTCGACGGTGTAGCTGTCGATGTCGGCGGGATCGGAGTGGCCGTGGCCGCGATGGTCGTAGGCCAGGATGCGCACATCAGGCCCCAGTTGGCGTTCCACCTGCCGAATCAGCGGGCCCCAGCTCAGCTTGTCCAGGCACCAGCCGTGAGATAGCGCCACCACGTGGTCGGCGTCTTCCGGACCCCGGTCTTCGACGGCGAGGCCAACCCCGTCATTGGTGGTCACCGTGTATCGGCGCACTGGCGCATTGGTGGCCATGTCAGCGGTCCGTCGCCGTAGCAGTCACATTCGCTGTGGTACTCATCCCGCACCACGTCCCTTCTGTTGGACAGGCGTGGAAACCGTTGTGCGGCCACGCCGTACGAAAACTCCATGGCAGGTGTCGCAGCGAGGCTGGCCGGGGCCGTGCCAGGCTGTTTTGCAGTCGACGCAGAGTCCGCGCAGGTACGCCTCGTCCGCATCGGCGGGAATCCCGGTGCCGGCTGCGGCGGGAGCCTGACGTGGCTGACCCGTGATCACCATGGCATCGGTGTCGATCACATCGCCCCGTCCTGTCCCGGAATGCTGCGACGAATCAGCCTGTCCACCAGGGAAAGTCATGGCTTCTCCTTCGGTGCCGTCGCCGCCATGGCCTGCTGGTACTGGACTGCGACCTCAGCAAGACCGAGCCGGTCGAGCGCCACGGCGAGATCGCCAGGGCGGACCGTGACGCGCGGTTGGCCACCGGTCGGCGCTGCCGTGATACCCAACCGGCACAGCACAGCGGTCAGCGTCAACATCAGCGGAGTGCTGGGGCATGCCACGTTCATGCCGCGGCGACCGAACCTGCTAGCGGCGTGGATCGCGCCCCGGCCGATGCCCAATGCGGCGTCGGACCCCTGCCCGAATACCCAGCGGCCGCCGCGAAACCCGTACCGCCCCAACGCGCTCTGCACGTTGGGCACGATGACAAGCGCGCCGTCGGGCACGTCAAGCAACGAGACGCCCGTGGCGGCCAGGGACTCTGAAACCCAGACGGCAGTCGCCTTGTCGCCGAACGTGATTCGCAACGCGTCCCGAGTCCACTGCGCCCCCGGGGCGAAGGCGAGCAGGGCCGCCAGATGGCGATCGCGCACTGCGGCACTCTCGTCCACCTCGCACAAGTGGGACCGCGCCGCATCGGCTACGCCGCCGAATCCCCTGCCCATCTGCTGCTGCTGTGCGCCCGTCATGCCGGCACCTCGAGTGTCTCGTCGACAACGTCGCGGGCGGGCTCTCCGATGAGCTGCTTGAGTCGCCGCATCGCCGTCGCTCGCGCAACACGCCGCTCCTTGCCCGGCACCCATACGCCGGCGTACACGCCTTCGGCGTCGTCCGCAGTCACCGCGTCGACAGCGCAATTGCGGATCACGGGGCAGCGGGCGCACATCGCTTCCAAATGCACCATCACAGCGCGGATGGGACGACGATCAGGGGTCCAGAGATCTGGGGCGTCTGGAGTTTCCAAACGGCACACCGCGCGCTCTGCCCACTCGTCGTCGTTCATCGGGCTACTACCGTCAAAGGCGCAGGTGCAGTGACGATTTCGGCTATGAAGCGCGTTGCCGCCGCGGCCACTCGGATGGCGAGCTCGCGGGTCGGCTCGCCGCGCTTGACCGCCGACCACAAGGCGTCGAACTCGCGCTGCAGGTACCCGTGGGCTTCGTGACTTGACGCGTAAGTGCGCTGCTGAGGACCGACGGTCGCGAGGGCTCGGTGAGCGTCATTGGCCGCAAGCCGCCCGCGGGCTTGCGGGGAGCCGACAGTCTCGTGCAGGTCGCACACAAACCGCAGGGCCATCGCGCCTGCCTGAGCGGCCTCCGCGCGGGCCCGCCCATTCCGGTTGGCGCGCACTTCATCCCACACCTCCTCGACTTCCTCGCGCAGGATCGTCGCGCCCTCTTCGAGGGACAGCCAGACGCGAGGGTGCTCGGTGAGGCTGCCTTGAAACTCGTCCCAGATCGCCAATTCCGCGTGGCGGTAAGCCGCGTCCAGGTCGGTGGCCTTGCAGCTGGTCAGCAGATGCGGGGTGCTCATGCTGGCACCGCGCCGAAATCCAGGTGCATGCAGCACTCGCTGCACGCATCGTCACCGGCGACACATGCTGAGCCGCAGATGGTGCACGTCCCCGTGCAGCTGCGGCAGATCAACCGCCCTTCCACGCGCACTGGCTCGACCGGCGGTCGCTCGCACATCGGGCAGTCCTCGAAGATCGAAACCCAGCTACGGGCCCCGGAGACGGCACTGGCCGGTGACTTATTGCCTCGACTGGGCGAGTTCACGCAGGTCAACGCCAACGATCGAACTCGTGGTGCAGGAACGCTTGATTCGGGAGCAGACAAACCACTACCCTGAAATGGACCTAGCAAAGTCACTCCTCCTCTACCGGGGAGACCGCGGACGAGAAAGTGGCATTTCTCTTCCGCCTCGGAAATGCCCCCCTTGCGGGGGCATTTCTTATGTCCGGGGCTGATCTCCGCTACTGGGACAACGGGCTCCACAGGCCGAAACCTGCGGAGCTGACATCACCTGGCATGTGCCTCCTCAAGGCCGCGGTATGCGGCTGCTCCGAGGTGCGTTGCCGCCGAACCAGCCATGGCCCAATGCGCTCGCGGTTGCCCTGGCAGCTGAACTTTCGCCACCATCCCCCGGCGCACCAATGCTCCGAGGCCCTGATAGATCGGCTCAACGTGCAGCGCACCGAGCCCGGTTGTCGTGAGCCGCGCCTGCAGCTCAACCACGGTCATCGCGCGGCCACATGCCAGGATGTCGAGGACCCCGGCTTGCACCGGACTGGGCGCGTTCACGCGGCCGATCTCCGGTTTCGGCGCGTGCGGGGGACTCTCCCGGTCGCCGCGATGTATTCGAGTTTCTGGATTCGGCGGCGGTAGCGGCCCGAGCGATCCGTTTCAGTGAAATCGATGCCGGCCCACATACCGACGATGTGATACTGAGCGGCTTGGTCGAGCGCCTCGGTCGCGCACCACTGGCGGAACGGGCATGAACCGCAGATCGGCGCCAGCTCGGGGAAATGGTTCTCATCGGTCCAAACGTCTGGATCATCGCCGCCGCGGCACGGAGCCGGCTGGTCGCGGGTTGGGGCCCGCATACCCTCACGTCGCACAGGCGCTATGACGTAGGCAGGCTCCTGGCCGTCGTCGTCGTCGAAAAGACTCAGCTGGTGCCGGTCCTCGGTCACCGTGGCGACATCCGCCCCATGCCCCATATCAATCCCCTTCCCCCGGGTCTTGCCGGTCGGTGGGTGGTGGACCACCCCCGCCAAAATGGAAACTACTAGTTTCTATACAGGCGCGTCAACGGAAACCGCTGACCCAATACGTCCGGGTTGGCTTGGGCAGGTTCTGTAGCGTCCCGCCTCTCGCCAACTCGGAGTGTGCTCAGAATAGGCTCAACCGAATCACAATTACAAGACCAATGGTGAGAAAAGGTGATACACGGGCGATCCGGGCTGGGTGCCGTGGATGTACCAAGGACTCCGATACCCGCAGCTAAACGGCCGATTTTCGCAATCGCTGGGCTCAGTGCGCGCACCAGGGTACGATCAACAAAATCGCATCTTTTCGCTAACTGTGATCGCTCATCACCGCCAGTGCTACGCGAGATGGAGACATGAGTGCAGGTAGACGAGTTATTGTGCTCAGGCGACGCCAACGAAGGGCATGACTCACCCCGAGGAAATCACACTTACCGGCAACCCGGTGTGTCAGAACGGCGAGATATCACTACAGAAAACGTGACTCGGTACCATTTGCCCCATGCCTTCGCCGCCGAGCCCCGACAGCGCGCCTTGAGTTTCGAGGACGCTGGTCGCGCACTGCGGCGTTTGCGGGAGCGGCGCGGCTGGAACCTAGACGATGTCGCCGCTATGGCAGGTATTGCAAAGATGTCCGTCAGCCACCTTGAACGCGGCGTCAAAGTGCCAAGGCCAACGACGGTCGCCAAACTGGAGGCCGGCCTGGGATGGAAGTCAGGGTCGTTCTACCGCCTCGTTAATGCCGGTTCTGATGACGCGGTACTCGACGAGCTGGTCAACAGTTTCTCCAACGAGTCATCAGAGGCCACCCCGGCGCTCCCGGTCCACCGGATCAAGGGCTCTGAAGTGCTCACCGCCCACGTCGAGGCGTACATCGACATGATCGACTCGCTCATCGACCAGCTGCCACCGCCGAGCAACCCGCGATTCGCCACCACGCTGGATGTCGCGTTGGGACAATGCGCAAAGGTCGCGGCACTGACAGCGAGCTCGTGGCGGATGGCCGCGCTCACCGATCGCGAGTCGGCCGCGAAACTACTGCAGGCCGTCCATGAATTGGAAGCAAAGCGTCAATTGCTCCTGAGTCGGATTCCGGACTCCACGGCAGCCCGCTACGACGCCGCCTGCCGGCGCAGCCCACTGCCAGAACCCCTGATCAGCGTCCTCACCGGCCTCACAACAGAGGAGTCGTGGTCTGTTCGCTCGGGCGGCACCGTACCCGAGGGCGCCAATGCCCGTATCGCTGCGTTTATCAGATCACAGCTGCCCTGACACGAATTAGCTGTACCATCAGTTTCGATCGACGCCGGGCAACGAAACTGGGAGCTATGACAGACGGACCCGAGACCATCAGTGAAGTCGATGGTTCAGATCTCGCCGCCAAACTCAACACGCTCTTCGACACGATGCACCCGCGTGGTGCAGCGCCGCTGTCAAACTACGCCGCCGCCCGAGGGATCAAACAAAAAACCGGGATCAACATCACGCCCCAGTACCTGGGTCAGCTGCGCACCGGCAAAAAATCCAACCCCACCATGAAGAACTTGAAGGCCATCGCCGAGTACTTCGGGGTCTCGGCGCGCTACCTGCTCGAACCCGGCCACAACGCAGAGATCGAGTCGCAGCTCGAAATGCTCCGCGCGATGCGCGAGGCCGGCGTAAGCGGGATCGCCGCCCGGGCCGCGGGCCTGTCCCCCGAGGCGCGGCGCGATATCGCGGCCATCCTCGACCGCGCTCGCGCCCTTGAGCGGCTTCCACCGGTAGATATTCCTGCCGTCGACGAATAACTCGCCGACGGCAGGCATCTGGCTATTCACGATGAATTGTCGCGCGCGCGCCAGCCGCCGAAACTATGGGGCGTTGTTGTATGCCTCAACCACTGCCGCGGGAATCCGGCCACGCGCCGGCACCTCGATGCCACTAGCTTTGGCCCACTCACGAATTGCTCGGCTCTGCTCACGGCCAGCCGCGGCGGAGGTTGACGCGGAGGCCTTGCGCCGACCAGCCCGAGCTGCCTTGCCGGACTTCGCGCTCGCGCGTTTCGTAGTGGATCGCGCCTTTCGGGGCGCGGGCGCCTCCGTATTCGCCGCGGCTTTCTCGGCCGCGTCGATCCACTTCTGGATGTCTTTGTCGAACTGCGCGCCGTTCTTGGCGTTGAGCTCCAACTTGTAGGTCTTGCCGCGATACGAAAAGTCAACCGCATCAATGGCGTCCCCATCGATCGGGCTTCCGTCGTAGTCGTCGACATAGTGGGTGGTCACGTACTGGCCCACAGTCGCGGCCTCCTTTGGGATCGGTGAAAGTCGCGTAAGCCTATCGCGTTGTCCGCCATCGCTTACTGATGGCCGCCGGACTTATCGCGACGTTGGTGAGATGACAGTGACCTTTTTCGTCACCGGCCAAGAAAGCCACCCGTAGCCCAGATTGATTCGGACGACCGTCTTGTGCGGATTCCAGTCGGTGCCAGGCAAATTCAGCCCGCGTACCTGCCGGTAGCTGCCGTTGTCCTCCACGATCTCATCACCCACCGCCAATTGGTCGGCCCGCTTAACCACATCCATGTCCGCTGTGCCTTTCCTGCGCGTCCGCCTGTCGACGGCTCTATTTGTGTTGGCGCGGTTGACGTTTCAAACCGAGACTGGCTAAAGCTCGGCGACGATCTTGCGGCGGCTGCCCTTCGGCCGGCACACATATTGCCGACTAGACGGATCGTATTTCGCCATTTCCGGGTCGGGCACGATCTTGCCGCTCTTCGGGTCGCGCATATCGAGCCGCACCCTGTCCAACCTCTTGACCTCGTCGACAGTGAACTGGTCAAAGTCGATGAACCCCAGATCGGGCGCGCCGTTCTCCTCCGCTTCCCGCTGCGCCGCGGACTTCTCATCGATCTTGAACCACTGCCGCGTGTACAGGCGCGGCACTCGATCAGAAACCTGTTCTTTGAAGGGAAGCCAGTAATCTTTGGTGTTGGGCGGCAGCTTGGGGTTGTTCCAATGCTCGCCGGGGCTGTACCCCAAATACCCCTGGTACTCGGTAGCATCCGCTGCACCATTGTCGGGATCGATGGATGCAATCAGGCAGCGGCCCTTGATACTTGGGTCCATCGACTCACGAATCATCCGGACCTTCGGTCGCACGGAATCCTCGAAGCCCTTGTCAACAGTCATGGGGCTGGGCTTGCCCAACGAGATCGTCAAGGGCAGGTTGGAATTCCATACACCCGGAATCGACACGTCCCGTGCGTCCTGAGAAATTATCATGACGTGCACGCGCAGCTCTCGGCCCAGCGAGGTGATCTCGGTGACCATCGACTCGATGACCGAGGCCCACTCCTTGCCGAGGGCCTTCCACTTCTCCCGCATGCTCTTGATCTCGTCCAACACGAGCAAGACCGGGGTGAATGAATTCCAGTTCTCCGGGTCGTCAATCTTGGCCTGCAGGGAGCCGTCCTGGCGCTCCAACAGGATCTGGTATGCCAGGACGATGGCACCGACGTAGGCCATCCCTCGCGCCGTGGAACCCAATCCGACGGCCACCGTTCCGGGTACAGGTAGACCGTGGTCATCCTCGTGCGGGGCGAAATAGCCGGCGTAGTCGGCCCCTTTGCCATCGGCGAGGATCAGCATCCACCCCATGGCGCGGAACTGCTCGAGAAAGCTACGAATAGCCACTGATTTCCCGGAGCCGGTTTCGCCGATGATCTTGATGTGGGCCATCTTCTCCATGCAGACGCCCACTACCCCGCGTGCGGATATACCGACTTTGAATTCCCACCCGGTGTAACGCTTTCTGGCTTCGGCGACCGAGGAGATCACGGGCCACATCGGGGGCCATGCCAACGTGGGGATGCTGGATTTGCGGGAGGCGCCGAAGGTATCGCTTTGCGGATCGAAGCGGAACGACCAGATTCCTCCCGTCCCTTTCAGGAACGTGGTCTGCAGTTTCTGCTGTATGCCGGTGTCGGTCAGGTAGCCGGGCTCCACGCAGCGAAACCCCCACGCGACCAACCGATATGCGCCCTTGCCATCGTTCTCCAACTCGGTGGCGCTGATATCGAGAGCCAGTTTGTAGGGGAACTTGGACGCAGCCAACTTGACGAGCCGTCTCAGGTCTTCGTGCAGACTTCCCCGCTGCAGGAAGTGTGGCGGCAGTGCGGACAGGTCCAGCGGCTCGGCCAACCCGATGAACTGGGAGTCATCGACATCAGGCTCCGCGCCTTCCACTGCCGCGGGAGTTCTGGTGCGGCCGGACTCCACAGTCAGCACGACCAGCCCTAGAAGGACAAGGGGCACAGCGAGAGTCGGCCCCCAGCCGAACTGCACCCCAATGCCCACCCCCGCGGCCACCGCGGCGCAACCAAGGACGTTGACATAGACGTGGACCGCCCGGGCGCTGGCGAAACTCCGCTCGGTGCGCTGCCTGCCGTCTTCACCGGTCACTCGCTGCGAATGAAATTGGCCCACGGCGTGGGTCATCACGCAGACGCTAGCCAAGACGCCCGCGTCGACAAGCAACGCTCCCGCCGTCCAGCCGACGGCGGGATAGCACCACGGCAAATCGAACAGGTGCGACTGGCCCGCCGGTGAAAGCATTCCGATTCGGCACCAGAACGACGAGAAACCGTTGAAGTAGCAACTCATCAGCCAGGCGGCGACGAGCCCGAGGACCAGTGTCACGCGGCCACCCCCAGCCTGCTCCCCCACTGGACAAGCCAAGGATTGATCAGCTGACCGACGGTCAGCGTCGGGTCGTCATCGGATTGGCCGGCCACCACCGCCACCGCCGTAACCACGCCGGCATTGGAAACCGCCCAGACGGGGCCCCCAGAGTCTCCGTGATCAACCTTGGCGCGGAAGGTCACACGATCCTCGCTCACTGCGACCATCGGCCCGCACGAGACGCCGGTTGTGCCACCGCGCTTGCAGATTCGGACAGGAGGGTCATCCCGGAGGTCCTGCGCCGAAGAAACCCCGGACGGGCTCAACCCGTCACGGGTGTTCACGCTATGCCCCAGGTTCGGCGAAAGAGCCACCGTTGCAATGTCAGTACCCTGCAGAACGGTGTCGCGCGGCGAATGCTCAGAATGCACCCAACTGCCGGCCGCCAGAGAATCGCCACTTACCGGGTTGCGGACGTCGATCTCCGGACCTGTCCGGCAGTGCGCGGCTGTTAACGCCTGCACCTGCCCCTGCGGGGAAACAATCAGCCACCCGAGAGTGCACGTCGACTCCATCTGGGTCTGACGATTGACGACATATATCGACACTCCTGGCTGCAATTGCAGGCCGGGCGCATCGGCATCACTGACCGGTGCGAGACCGACAAGCAGCGACCACACCCCGGCCGCGGCAGCAATTGTCGGGCGCCACATCACCGCACCAGGTTGAGGATGTCGAGGGGAACTTTTGAGGCATCCTCCGGGGTACCCAACGCCAGGACGAACGGTTCGCCCGTCGCCGGTGCAAGAGTGGACGCAGGACCATAGCCGCCGCCGGCGGCGACGTTGGGCGACAGCGAATGCCGCCCAGGCGTGGCAGCCAATGGGGCCGACTTCTTCTGCAGCTCCTTGCGGATCTCAGAGATCTGTTTCGCCAGCGCCTGGAATTCGTCAACCTCGGCAGGGGTGAGAATCTTGACGGTGATCACCGCCGGGGCGCCGACGGTGATCTTGGACAGCGCCGCCACCACCTGCTTACCGTCCTCGGCCTGGGTCCCCAAAAACGCCACGTAACCCTCAGCGCCCGGCGCGGCGCCCCACTTCTCCGGCTGCTCAAGAACTTCCTTGATCTTCATGGCCGGCCGCACACCAGCAACACCGGCTTCAGCAGATTTGCGGACAAACTCGTCGACGATCACCGAGAAGTTCGGCACAGGACCGTCGACAGTGCCCAGCTCCATCCGAACAAGGATCGGCTGCATGGCATTACCACCTTTCTTAAGCGGACTGGCGGCCCCTTCCCACTGTTACCCTAGTTGATATAAACGACGAAAGGTCCGCTAATGGGAGCCCTGGATACTGCAGCCCAGGAAGTCATTGTCGCCTATGGAGAATCGTCGAGCTCATGGGCGGCCAGCACGATAAACACGTGGCTGGGCGTGATTGCCGGCGTTCTGGTTCTGGCCAACGGATGGCGCATTGTTCGCGACGATAAGAAAGAGGAATCCCAGAAGATCAAAGACGTTGCGATGATGTCCGTTGCCGCCGTCATTGTCGTCGGAGTTGTGATGCTGTTTATCACAAACAAATACGGCGGTGCGACCGGCCACGTTGGCGATATCGCCAATTAAATGGCACACGTTCTGTCGAACGACTGAAACTTCTGAAAGACCTGAGGCTAAAAGGCAATGACTTCTCCTGATCAGCCCACACCGCCCGCCCCAGCGACGCCGGCCAACCGTCCGGCGAGTACTGCGCAGGCCGCGCCTGCGACTCCCCCAACCCTGGCGGCCGTCCCGTTGACCGCACCGGAGAGCGTCGACATGGGTAAGGCGGTAGGCCTCCCCGCTGCGGCGATGGGTGGCTACGCAGGGCTCCGGCTGGCCGCTCACCGCGTGCCGGCCGTCAACTCGGCCATGAACGCCGCCAGGGGACAGTCCTATCGCGGCTTGCTGGCCGCAACCAAGGCCCCCACATTCGCCGCCCGGCAAGCCGCAGGCCGTGGGGCCGCCGCAGCGAGCCGTGCCGCTGCCTCAGCAGCAGCGAAAGCGGCGCCGAAGCTGCTCGCCCGGGGCGGGATGATGACCCTCAGCCGGGCCGCACTGGCGCCGCTGCCGATTGTCGGTGAAGTAGCCCTCGCGGCGACCTGGCTGTTCGACAAAGACAGCAGGTCACTGGTCAACGGTCTCATCTCCTGCATCGGCGGCGTGGGATTCCCGCCGGACGGAAACGCCCCGCCAGTTCCTCCGCGGACGCAGTTCCTACCCCTGACACGCGACGGCAACCGTGATCCCGAGATCGAGAAAATCGATCAGGGCATGACCAAGACCAACGGGGCCGCATTCAACTACCGGCCCGACGACGTCTGGCCCAGCTCGCCGACCATCGAGACGACGCCCGACTTCAAGAACACCGTGTCGGAGATTAACAAGCTCGGCCCGAAAGCGAGCGGAATTGCCGACTCCATCCGCAATGTCGCCAATTCCTTGACAAGCGATTCCGCAGGCAATTTCGCTTCGGCCTTACCGACAAAACTGGGGCCGATAGCAGACGCGCTCGACAAATATAAGACGGCGGTCGTTCCCGCAGTCAGCGCGGCCGTAAACGGCGTCACCACGAACGGTAACGATCTCTATCAAAAATTCCGTGAAATCAATAACCAGAATCGCGCGGAAATTGCGAACAGCACAAGCGGACTGATTCCGTTCACGGCAAACCATGTTAATGTCTCGAAAATGGACGACACGATCGCCGCCGCGAAAAACGCCGCCCAGGAAATCAGCAAGCACAATACGGCCGCCAGTGGTGCTATTTCGAACTGGTCCGTTCCTGCGGCCACCACCAACGGCAGCCAGGGCTCGACCGTGCCCGTCTCCTCGGTGCGCCCAGCGGGACCGGCCAACACCCCGCCGGCCGGCCCGCCAGTGCAGTCCGCGCCGCTGCCGCAGGCGCCGGCCCCCAGCGAGAACCTGAGCCCAGGCTCGAAGTCACCGCTGGATGGCCTGCTGAACAGCCTGCCCGCCTCGGCTCCCTCCATGCCGGCCCCGAGCATGCCGGGCGGCTTCCCGATGCCGCAGATTCCGGGCATGCCCCAGGGCGGCCCGCAGCCGGGCGTGAACCCGATGGCCGACCAACAGCCTCTCGATGATCACAAAGACAAGGACAAGGACAAAGAGGACAAGGCCAAGGAGGACAAGGCCAAGGACAAAGACGGCGTCGGCGATCACAAGCAAGACGACAAGGGAGACCACCCGGCGCCCGGTGCTGTCACCACCGTCCCGGCAGGGCTGACCGGTGCGAAGCCGACCCCCGTGCCCCCGCCTCCCGGTGCCGACCGGACCGTGCGCATCGGCAACAAGGACTACATCATTGACTCGCCGCGGATGGCCGCGACGATGAGAGAGTCTCAAGAGGCCGCGAAGAACGGTCCCGGAATCCCGATCCCGCAGGCGTTGGCCGAAAACGGCTACACCATCCCGCCCGTCGGCCAACCCATCGGCCAGCAAGTTGAAGGTGGAGTCACCAAGGCCGAACCGGGCGCCGTGATCGTCAGCAACAACGGCGCCGACCATGCTTACTACCTCGGCAACGGCGAAGCGATGAACGAGCAGGGCCAGGTCAAACCGGTCGACGAGGTAATTAACCCGGTCGGCCCGAACGACGGCATCTTCAAGATGCCCGAGCCCGGCACGCCCGTCGTCGACCCGACCGCCACCCCCGCAGGCCAGGGCGCTCTGTCCACCTCGCCGCCGACGGTCGGCACCACCGACATTCCCCCAGCCGGCGGAAACGACCCCGGACAACCACACACCGGACTCACCCCCAACCAGTCCGGGCAGCCCTTCCCCCGCGCCCAGGGAACGTGACCCGCACGAACGAACTGACGTCGCGACGCAGGTGAGGATGCGATGACCCAACCTGTCAACACCACTACCGACCCGTCCTCGCACGACGCGTTCAACAAGAACGGTCAAGGCGTGAGCGACGCCGCAGCACGTGTCGGCGCACCCGCACCGAGCACCGGCCTCGACGATCTCGACAGCGTCCTTGGAAAGCACACCGACAAAACCAAAGACGAGCTCGACGACTCGAAGAAAACCCTCGACAAATCGGCCAAGGGAATCAACGACCTCACCGACACCGACAAGGATTCAGCCAAGAAGTTCAAGGGCCCCGATGGTCCGCGAGTCAACAACGCCGGCTTTTCCCCACCGCCCTCAGCCAGCCCCTCCCCTGCCCCGATGGCGGCTCCCGCACCCGCACCCGCCGCCGCCCCTATGTCCGCACCCGCGCCGAGCTCATCGCCTATCCCCGCGTCCATGCGACCGATATCGCCACAGGCGCTGGCGACACTGCTGTCCAACGCGGGCGTAACGCCGGAGTCGGCGTCAGAAGCCATGAACTCCGGCGGACACGTCGGTACCGGCGCCAAGCAACGCGTCGACCCCAAACTGTCTCGAACGGGCCGCGGCGCCATGTCCCCCGCCGAACTCCGCGTCGCCATCGACAAGGCCGCCGATGCGGCCGGCATACCGAACGACAAGATGGTCCGCGCGAAATGGCATGCGCTGTACCGATTCCTGATCGAACACGAGAGCGGCAACCAGCCCGATCGGATCCAAGAAGTCAAAGACGTCAACATGAGTGGCGCCCAGGCGGCCGACGGCGCCCCAGCCAACGCCGCACGCGGCCTATGCATGATGGTCCCCGGAACATTCGGCGGCCACCACGTCGCGGGCACCAGCGACAACATCTACGACCCTGTCGCCAACATCGCCGCGTCCATGAGCTACGTGATGACCAGATACCACGTAGAACCCAACGCGGGCAGCAACTTTGACACCTTCGAAGCCAGGCGTCACGCCAACGGTTACACCGGCTACTGACGCCGCGGCCGCATGAAGCGTGCTACGCGAGTTCGAATTCGTACCGCAACGCCTGCTCGACAAGAGCACTACGAGTTCCCGCTCCCCACTTCTCAACGAGAGCGTCAAGAGTTTGAGCGTTGGCCGGCGTCACCCCCGACAGCACGATATTGCGAGCAGGCACCGCGTGCCGCCGCCTCGGCGGCACAACACTGCTCACTGGACGTTCGAACAACGCCCCCTCCCCCACCCGGGTGACGTCCCCGGTCCACGCAACCTGCAACCGCTCCGCATGCTTTTCGATCGCGTCGAGAACGATCACACCCATCGGCCGGGCCTGGCCGCGCCGTACACGTTTCTCGCCGATCTGATGCTGGTACAAAGCGTCGTAGACTTCCCCGGAGAGCAGCGCCTCGGGCGGGCGAAACCGCTTCTGCCCGTTCGCTTTAGCGGCGACCTTAGGGACTCCAACGCTGCGCAGCGGCGCCCGCGTGGCGGACTTCGGCGCGGGAGCATCCTGCGCGCGGCCGCCACCTGAATCTGCGGCCTGCTCGCCGGTCCGTGCCTCTGAACCTACAGCGGCCGGGGCGGGAGCGGCCTCGGCCAACCCCACTTGCGGCGCTGGTGCGGGCGGCTCATCCGATGTCCTGCCCGACCACAGACGGTCAATCTCGTCGCCCAGCGCATCCGGATTGAAGACCGGCTTCCCTTTAACCCGCGGCGGTGTCGTCCGAGTCATCCGACACGCTCCGCGGCCTGGCTACGGCGATCCTGCGCCGCCCCGAATTGCAAAAGCCGACCGATGATCTCGCTCACGAGCTTCTGATAATCCGCCGCCAGCCCTGCGGGATCGCGGGACCATGTGGAACTGCGGGGCATCCGAGGTGCCTGCAGGGCGAGTTCTCCAGCGGTCAGATGCAATGCCCGCATGTCATAGGCCTCCGCCTGAGCTGACCGGATATGCACTTCAAACGGTGAACTTCCGCTGCCTTCAAGCATTTCCGAAATCTGTTCCACAGCAGCGCCGTTGCGGCGCTCCGCGCGCGGGTTGACGTCGAACAACAACACGCCGAGCAGCTCGATAGTTGCGCCGTCTTTGCGGACCCGCAAAAAGCGCTTGGCCAAACGCTCCACACCGCCGATGCTGCCCTGGTCTGCCTTGGTGGGGATCAAAAGGTAGTTGGCGACCGACAGATAGGTGTCCACCAAAGGCACGTCGCCCGGACCAGAGTCAATCAGCACCAGGTCATACCGTTTGGACTCACACAGAATGCTCAGCTGGGTCTGAAAGTTGTCGACCATATTGGCGCGGCTCTCCGGCGTCAGATGTGCCTGTGCACCGGCAACCGATAGGTGCGGGCCTCCAGCAATCAGGTCGAGATTTGTCCGCACACCTTCCACCGGGCGCAGCGGGCTGCCGTACTGCAGGGTTTCGGCGAGCGACTTGCCGCCATCCCCTGTGACTCCGAAGTCGTCGGCAGTGAGATTGCCCTGTGGGTCGCCATCGATCGCCAGGACGCGACGGCCCCGGCGTCCGGCAGTGGCGATCATCTCCGCGGTCGCCGCCACCGTCGTCGACTTGCCGACGCCACCCTTAATGCTCGCGACCAAGATGGTCTGCACCGTGTCGAGGGTCATCGTCATACCCAAGACGCTATCGGCTACCAGGTCGAGTCGAAGGACGTGACACGTCCGTGACTCCGAACCGTTATCCAGGCGCGAATTCGACCCGTCCCCCGACTGTGCACGCGGCGGTTGATACGGGCCGGCCTCCGGCGGTGAGCACGCACGTGGTGTTGGGCTATCGCTGGTCTGAGAACACAGCAGTGAGCACGCTCCGGTGTGAGTCCCGATATCCGACCGAACTAGCAGAAGACAACCCGTGCGGACAATCAGTCGAAGCACAGGGTGAATGCACGCACAAAGGACGCACCGTTGGACCGGACGGATATTGGTCCGAGAACACGTACGAGCGGAGACACGGACAAAAGAGCGTGCACTCATCAGTCAAAGGCACGTAGTGACACCCTGGCAGAAGGCCGGGTTGCTATCCCGGCAGTTATCCGTTAATCCCAGGTCAAAGCGCCAAAACCGGGTGGGCTCCGACTGGTCAGCTTCTCCGTGACCTGGGATGATGCCCTGGTAGCGGGGCTGCGCGCCGCAGTGGGTGTCGATAGCCCGCAAGCCGGGAGCGCCGAGCGGGTGAAAATAGCTGGGGAGTCGTTCCGGGATCGAGAATTGCGGGCGTGAGCTGAGCTGCTCAGCGCGGCGAGGTGTCTACTTGGCGGTGCCGCCCAAGGGGGAGCGCCCGGGTTCCGCGATGGCGGCGAGAGTCGCGGGCGGAGCTGGGCCGTCGATCACGGAGCCCCCACTCGCGGGATGGGGTACTTGGGACATTAGCGGCGCCAAGGGTGTGCAGTCCTGCGTCTGTGCGGCCGACTGTGGTTGCGGGCCGATCGGAGAAGATCAGGTGCCCGAGATGCCGTCGTCTCCGCCGGATAGACCACAGATGTGCCCGGTCCTGTGTCGGTCGCCGGGGCGCTGGTGTTGGTGTCGGGGGAGTCGAACGGGGAGTCGTGTTGCTTGGCTGCGGCGATGTCTCGCCGAGCGGCGAGAAACTGACGGGCAGCTATTCACCGTGAATAGGTCGGGACGGAGTCTGAGGTAATTCACCGTGAATTGGTCGGCGTGTCCGACACTAACGCGGTAGCGACATGCTATACATGTAGCTACCGAGTCCAGTTCAATCGAAGGCGACCACATGGGCACAGAGCAGACCGCCAAGAAAATTCCGGAAGTACGCAAGGTCAAACAATCAGGCGCCGGCGCGGGCCGCCGTTCCGGCGCCCGCATATTGGGAGCCGGCGCCGCAGCGCCGACCCCAAGAGCATCGGGAATGATCCGCGGCCTGACCGCGCTCGAAGCCGAGGCCGAAGGGCTCCGCGTCGAAAACATCTCGCCGACCCTGCTGATTCCGCACCCCTTCAACGAGCCCGCCCGCTCGGTGGTTAAACCCGGAGATCAGTACTGGGATGAGCTGCTGACGTCCGTGCGGGCGCACGGCGTCCGCATCGCCGCGGCCGCAGTAACCCGCAAGGCGTTCACCACTCGCTGGCCCGACCGGCTGAGCCCCGCAGACAAAGGCGAATTTGTCTTGGTCTACGGACACCGGCGCCGCGCCGCTGCGCTGGCGACCGACCAAGCCACCATCCCCGTCATTGTCGATGACAGCTTGCTCGAGGCTCCCGCCGGCGGCCTCATCGATATGTATCAGGAAAACAAGGAGCGGCTGGACCTGTCGCCCCTGGCTGAAGCCGAGTTCCTGGAGCGGATCGCCGAAGAACTCGGCATTACGAGCCAGGCCGAGCTGGGGGAGTACCTCGGGCTGAGCCAGCCGACCGTATCCCGGCGCATGTCCCTTCGGCTGCTCTGCCCGGCCCTGCAGCAGGAGGTCGCCGCGGGCCGACTCTCGCCAACCGAAGGTGCTCAGCTCGGCGCGAAGCTGCCCTACGGAGCGGTGCGGCCATGGCAGAAAGAACGACCGGGTGACTCCCCTCTGTCCGAGGCTGAGCAGAACAGCGAGGACCGCCTGTCAGACCAACTGCGGGTGTGGGACGTGCTCAAGTCCAAAGACAAGCCCGCCGTCCAGACCGCCGTGGACCGCGTCAAGGCTGAGCGCAAGTCGCGTGCCGCCGCGGCGGAGCGGGGTATCGAGATCGTCGACCCGCGCGAGTACTTCGGTGACGGCCCGACTGCCCAGGCCCACCGCATCTACGACGACGTGGTGGTGGACGACCCCAGCGAAGTTGTCGCCGCGATCGACGAGTTCGGTGCGCTCGCCTTCTATGAACGAGCGGACGCGGACCCCGATCCGGTTCACGACTCGGCCGACTCGGGCGCCGATGATGACTTCGACAACGGGAAGAACGCTCCCTCGGCGCCCGCCGGGGGTCAACGTCAACCCGCCGAGAAACCAGCCCCAGCGGCCCCCAAAACGTCGAAGAAACCTCCGGCGGACAAAGGGGCAGACAGCACCGACGCGCGCCGCACGGAGGCCATGGAGGCCCGGCGGACGGCCGCAGCGAGCCTGATCAACAGCCGCCCGTCGCAGACCCGGCTCCTCCAGGTGCTGGCGGACCAATACGCCACCGGCCTGGCCGCGCTGACAGGACCCGAAGCCCTGCATCTCGCTCAAGCGTGGGGATACGCCCCGGACGTCGACACCGACCGGGCCGAAGCGCGCCTCTCCGCGGCATGGGCGATCGCACTGGCCACCTATGAACTCCTAGCCACCAGCAAGGCCAGCTGGGGTCCAGAGCACCGGGCCTACTTCGACCTACTCCGCGAACGCGCCAAGTACGAACCAACGGCATGGGAACGCGCCCAGCTCGACACCGTGACAGACGACCCGCAGTGAGCCGCCAATTCACGGTGAATAAGCGCCAGGGGCTATTCACCGTGAATAACAAAGACCTCGCCCCGGGCCACCCAATTCACCGTGAATAGGCCCTCCACTCCCACGCACTCCTGAGCATCGATCACAGAAACGAGACCACATCCATGAGCATCTATTCCATCGTCAACGGAGCCGGATCGGCCGGCAAAACCACCACCGCCGTAGCTCTGGCGACCCTTCTCGCCAGCCGCGGCGCCACCGTCCGACTCATCGACTGCGACCCCCAAGGCACCGCCAGCCACTGCACCGGATACCCCGTTTCGGTACTTGCCGACGGACAGCCCACGGTCGCTGAAGTCCTCGCCGAAACCGCCACCCTCAAAGACGTCGAAGTCCCCGCCCGCGTTCCCGTCGAAATCGACAGCGACGGGATGCCGATCTTCGACGAAGACTCCGTGATCCCCAACCTCACTGTCGTCCCTGCCCTGCGGCAGACCCTCGACGAATTCGTGCCCCGACTCCCCGTCATCCGTAGGGGAGTGGTCCGCCTGCGCCGCGCCATCGCCGAAGCGGACGACGTCGACGTCACGATCCTCGATACCCCCGGTAACTCCAATGCGCTCACCACGTCCGCGATGTTGGCGACAGCGGCATTCGAGGACTCGGCCAACAGCGGCGTCATCACATGCACCTTCCCCGGCCCCAAGGAAGTCGAAGGCATCAACGTCCTACGCAACGAACTCGTCAGCATCAACGACGAATACAACACCGACATCGAGTTGCGCGGCATCGTCATCTGCAAGGCAGTGACTTCTGCCTCGCAAGGTCGCCTGTACGTCGAATACGCCGACGACGTAAAGAATGCCTTCGGCGACCTGGTCGGCCCGGTCATCCGTGACGGCGTCTCGGTCCCCGAGGCCTACAGCTTCTACACCCCGGTGCCGCTCTTCTCCCGTGCCAAGTCGATCACGCAGGACTACTCCGACGTACTCGACCACTTCATCAAGATCGGCCTCTTCCCCGAAGCTGCCGGCCTGTGAGCTCACGGCGGCGGCGCTACAGCACCTTCAACGTCGCAAAGGGGCAACGGGCGTGGGTGCGCGGTGCAGTCCGGAAGGTCACAGAGGTCTCCGGCCGCACCTACACCTTCGCCCAGTTCACACAGGACGCCTTCACCGCGCACCTGAGGTCGCTCTGGGACGACTACAACGAAGGCCGACCCATCCCGCCGATCTACGACGAAGACGATGACGAGGACGAGGACGAAGAGGATCAGGCACCGACACCGCCAACGCGCGATGAGGAAGTGGGATAGCAGTGTTCGACGACTACTACCGACGCCCGTGGACCGATACTGCCGGCGACATCAGCCCCAACCAGACTGACCACGCCACCGCGTTGCGCATACCGCTGCTGACCACCGGGTCGCCCCACTGGAATTTCATCACCGGCATTGTCGTCAACGACGGCTTCGGCGACCACGGAATCATGCCCACCGACGACGAGGTAGACCAGGTCGCTGAGTATCTGACCCACTACAAAGACCGATGGCTGAACAAGCGCTTCCAAGAAGCGATGGCGCATTTCGCCCCATTCGACATCGACGGCGGCGCTAACGCCGGCTACTACATGAAACGCCCAGACGGACGCTGGAGCTACCGCAAGACAACCTGGCGTGAAGGCCCGCGATGGTGGTGCCACGGGGACGGGTCCTTGACGCTGTGCATCGCCCACAATCTCGGCCGAGCAGAACTCGTCGACGACACCTGGGTTGCTGCTGCCGACTGACCACGCCGGCCCCGGGACAGACACGCACCTGGCCCGGAGCAGAGGGCCGAGCCGTGCCCGCACATGCCACGATTGCGATCGCTCAGTAGTGATGCCCGATCGCAACGAGTTGAAGGTCATCGCCCACCACTCGGTACACCAAGCGGTGCTCGGCAGTTATCCGCCGCGACCACGCCCCAGCGATGCCGTACTTGAGCGGCTCTGGCCTCCCGATCCCGTCGCCGGGGGACCGGCACGCGTCGACAATGAGCCGATTGATCCGGCCCAGCAGAGGCGCCTGGGCGGAGCGCCAGTACTGGTAGTCCTCCCACGCTTGGGGCGAAAAGACGATGTTCATGCCTCGGAAAGTCCGCCCCGCACGCCCAAACCGCGATCAAGAGCAGCGGCCGCGTCGAGGAGCCGCCGAGCGTTCTCCGGTGACTGAAACAGGTACGCCGTCTCCTGCCACGCCGCCCACTCGTCGGCCGCCATCAGCACCGCGTCGCCACCTTTGGAAGTGATTTCTACGGGCATGCGATCGTTGTTGACTTGCTCGATGAGCGGGAACAGGCGCTTGCGCGCTTCGCTCGCCGTAATGGCCATGGATGAACCTCTCGACGCAATGGTACAAGATATGGTACCATTGGCGGAGAGGCGCGACGCCACCGCATCGGACGAGAAAGGAGGGCCAACATGAAGTACGCACCCGCCGCAGCACTGACCCTTCTCGCTGCCGTCATCGCGGTCATCGGCGGCGTCCTGCAGAACGCAAGCGGAGCTGGCTCCCAGCCCGGAATCACCTTGACGCACATCGGCGGTGCAGCCGCCATCTGCGCACTCATCGCCGCCTTCGCCGGGAGCCATGCAGAGCCCGACCCGAAGCCGGTCTATGTCACCGCCACCGACGGCCACGCGGTCATTCCGGTGATCGGCCCCTACACCACGGAGCGCGCCGCATACCACGATCTGGGCAACATCCGCGCCCAGTTCGACCCTGAGGGCCGGTACGCCTGGACCGTGCAGACCGCCGCCCACGAAACAACCGTCGCCGGTGCGGCCAACGAATTCTTCAAGGTGACCTGACGCCCGCACCCTGATGCGAAGCGAGTCGTGACGACCTGTTTCGCATCAGAGCTAGCGGAGCGGCGCCGGGCCAGGCGCAGACCGGCAAGCTCCAAACACGCAACACATGTAGCTGCGACACCACCTCCGGTCGTAAGCAACCGACGCGAGTCGACTGCCGGCGTCTTCCCGAGGCGAGAACGAGGGCGCAGTAACGCACCGCACCCGGATGCGGCAGGCATGGAAACGCTGCCGGGAGACGCTCCGGCAGCCACCGCCGTCGAGCCCCGAAAACCGCGGCGAGGACCCCGGGAATGGGGGACCCAACCCCCTTGCCATCAATTTGTCACGTGACGGCAAGGGAGGCGCGGCCTGGCGTCGTCAGAGAAGCACGCACCGATCACACAATCCGGCCCCGAGGCGGGGCAGCGCCTCGGGGCCGGGGGAGCGGAGTGAACGCGCTTCAGTTCAATATGGTCAACTCGGACGTCTCCGCCCGAGTCCAATGACGCGCTGGCACCCGTCCACCGCACGTGCTCTCGTCCCACTCGATGGTGAACAATCCCGGCCGCATGCCGTGGTCGACCCAGTCCGTGACGGAACCGATCGCGCCGCCCTTCGTCTGAACGACGTTGCCCAACTCAACCATGCTGACCCTCACTTGCGCAGCCGGCCGCGGCCGCAGCCCCAGATGCCGAAGCCCACCCGCGCCTGGTGCTTGACCCGCAGCTCATCGTTCACCGCCTGCAACCGCAAGCGCTGCAGCGAAGTCCGCGTCGCGTCCCGGGTGCGGACCCGATGCGACGACGGCATCAAAGCACCTGCGCGAGGGGAAGCGTAGCCGTACGGATCGAACCGTTCCTAGACACTGAGCGGAAGTGAGTTCTGCTCGGTGGGCGGTCCCGAACGGTGTTGGGTCGCCTGGTTGCCCGCGTTCAGTAGTCCGGGTGGTGCCATGGATCGTGTCCGTGGTCCGGTTTCGGGGTGGCGGGTTTCCTCACGCCGTTGGGTGACGGCTCTGGCCTGGGCGGTCCGATGCTCGGCCACATCACTCTGGTGTGGCCGGGGCGGTGCCGTCCGTCGCCGGAGCCGGTGCCCGAGGGCGCGCCGTCCGATCGCCACGCTCGCGGCGTGGTGACGGGTGGTTTGTGGGTGGGCGGCAGCCAAGGGCTTCTGCCAGTGCTGCGCACCCCATTTCGAGGTATAGGCGGGATCGACCGCAATGACATTGATCGCGGCGTCGGTGGCCATCGCCAGTAGCCGGGCCCGCAGTTTCGCGGTCGGCATGCCCGAGATGGTCTGTCGGAACCGGCGGCGCCGGCCATGCCGTTCACGTGTCTTGGAGTCGGTGAAATCGAGGTCTTCGACCGCAATCGCTTTGACTCCGCAGTGTTTTGCCCAGCGCAACAGGCGCGTGAGCGCGTGGCGTAGTTGAGCGTCGCGATGATCAGCGCTGCCACTCATGTCGTAGCCGAAGGTGCGTGGCGCGCCGATCGGGTTGCCGCGGTGGTCCAGGCGCCAGGCGGCCAGATGATCGGCGTTCATGTCCACCCCAACCACCTGACCGGCACGCAGGGCGGTCAGCGGAACCGTCGGGATGGGTTTGCGTTGCCAGGACGCGTCTAGATACCAGCGGCCGGTGGTTGGATCGTGGTGGATGCGGTATGCGACAGCGTGATTCGCGGCGACCCGGTCGGCCCATTCATCGCCGCGGTGCGCATAACGCACTCGTCCCGTCAGGACATAGCGGCTGTGCGGGGCGTTCGCTACATGAGCCAGTGGGGCGGGCAGCCGAATTGACACCTCGCCGTCGACACTGACCCGGATCGTCTCGTTCCCGTATTTCTTGCCGGCTTCACCGTCAGCGGACAGAAACCACCGCGATGACTCCCACTGTGCCCGCCATTGCGCCTCGCTCAGGCCCGCAGCTTCTAGGTGGTGCCGCTTGTGCAGCAGCTGTTTTCCGCCTCGCACCACGCGCACTCGCCCTGCCTCGTGGTCGGCCTGCACCGCCGCCAGGCGCTGCCGCAAGGTCACCAGGCGGCGGGACTTGGCGAACCATTCGCGCCGCGACCGGTAGCCGCCCGGTGTGCCACCGGTGCCCTTGGTGCCCAGCGGCTGCGCCAGGCGGTGTTCGATCATCGTGACCCCGTCACGCAGCGATGCGATGTGGGCGGCCTGAGCGCGCCGCGCCAAAGCCCACTGGTCGTGGGTGGCCTTGGTGATACTGCCTGCCCATCGGGCGGTGGCCGAGGCGGTGATGGCGCGTTTACGATCCGCCCACGCTTGCTTGTCGTGGCCGAGGCCGTTGGCGACGCGTTCGGCCAGGTCGGCCGCGGCAAGCTGTCCCAGATGTGCACCAACCAAACGCAATACCCACACATCGGTGGCGGTGAGTTCTTTCAACCGGGTACGGATGCACACCCCAGTCGCGGGGTCGGCCACGAACGGCGCGGCGATCTCCCGCAGCCCGCTCACCCTGAACCCGCCTCGGATGGTTGCAGGGCGGCCACGTCGAACCATCCGCTGCGCCATTGGCCGGACTGCAGCGCATACGTCGCCTCGAATAGCGGCCCATCCACGTCGACAACGTCCGCTCGGCGCAAGTGACCGCTGTGGTCACGCAAGACCACCGCAGCTCCCACTGCTGGAGGCGCGGGCAGCGTCGCCGCGACGCTTTCGACATAGCGCGGGTCGAGGTTCTTCTCAACGACGACGTTCCGGTCATTTCCCCGGGCTATCGATGACGCGGGGGCGCTCATTCGGTGCAACGTCGGCGGCTCTTCGCGTGGTGATCAGCTGTGCCGGATGTAGACGAAGGTGTGATCGGCCAGGCCCGCGCTGGAGACACCGGTGGGCAGGTCCGGTTCCTCGCCGGGGATGTCAACGAAGATCACCCGGTGATAGGGATTGCGGCCTCTGCTGCCGCTGTGTGGCCCGCTCGATTGGATGACGTGCGCTTGGTCGATGGCGTAGTCGGCGAGCGTGGGCCAGTGCAGGCGGGCCGGCCCGTTCTTGTCTCGGCGAGTGGGATCAAGCACGTGCGGGAACCATTTGAGCCATTCCCATTCCTCCACGTTCGAGGTGATGATGCCAAGCTGGAGCGCGCCCGGGCGGTGGTTGTCGACGAGGGAGCAGATCATGGCGCGGGCGGCACCGAGCAGCTTGTCCTGATCGCCCATGCAGACGATGAACGGCCGGCTGAAAATGTCGACACCGATCGGGCAATCGGGTATGACGTTGTGCGTCCGGATGAACCGCATGTACGCCGCAGCCTGCACAGGCTCGTACGTCTCTGGCGCGTCGTTCGCGGTCGGCTTGATATAGGGCTCCATGCGCCGGTAACCGACGCCGATCCTCGCCGACCCCCAAGGGTTGGTCTGAGCAGACTCAGCCAACTCCCGATCAGTGGTACCCGTGACCGCCGGCGTGTCGGTCGGAGGTTGACTCGTCCACATCAATGTCCGAGTGCCGCAACGGCTTTCCAACGTATCCGGGTGCGGGTAGATCGCGGTCTGAGTGCCGTGGATGTGACGACCGATGGCGTGCGCATTGCTGCGCTGCTCACGCAGCTGCGTGGCGTAGTCCTGGCGTTCGATGTTGAGCTCGCCCTGCGGGTTGTTGCCACCGAAGAGATGGCTACCACCGCCGACGGCACCGACCATGCCGAGCATCCCGAACATGCTCATCATCATCATCGGATTGAACTGGCGCACACCGAGATAGATCATCATGCCGAACATCAGGACCATCAGCAAGACAATGAACCGGATCAAAATCGTGCGACCGATCGACGGCGGCGCCTCTCGTTTGAGCTTCGCCGGCGGCTGAACCGTGACCGCGACTGTGCTGTTGTTGACCTTGGCCTCGAAGCTCGTCGGAACACGCGGCACCGGACTGAATGGCGTTGTCATGGCGACTGTTTCTCCTGACCGGTCAGTTCTTCTCGGGTTTTGGCGCGGACTTCTGGCCGAGGTCAACGCCGGAATTCTCGTGCAAGACAAGGGCATTGGTCTTCGACAACGTCGGTCCTTGCGCATAGAGCTTGGCGATGCTCCACGGGATAAGAAGGGGCGGTTTGGTATTGATGCCCAGCGCGGCGACCGTTCCGTCGTAGCTGGTGCCGTCCAGACCGAGGGCGTAACGCACGCCCTTGTCGTCGATCCACAACAACTGCTCCCGCGCCTCCGAGCTGCGCCCATCGCCGGTGACCCGCGCATACCAGCCCTTGCCGGGTGAGGTAAAGGCCTGCTGCGCCTGCTCGATCCCGGTCGCGTCGAGCTGAGGGACCGTTTGCGGTGCCGCATTTGACGGGATGGGCAGCTGATCGCCAATGGTGAGCTTGGTGGTCGCGGCCGCGTCATTGGCTCCGCGCTCCCAGGTCCAGCACATCACCGGAGACTGGACATACACCGGTGCCTGCGGGGGAAAGCTGTCGACGTCGATGTGTTGCACCCGGGGAGCCTTGATGAGGTCCGTTGTCGGCGTCGTCGTGACCGTTGATCCTGTGGCGGCCAGCAGATCAGCAACAAACGTCGGAATCTGCTGGACCCCATCGCCGAACACAACGGTGAACACGTCCGAACCTGTCACTGATTTCGTCCGCACGATGTCACCGTTCTTCAGTCCCGCCACGGTGGCACTGGGCAATCCGCGATCGACGATGAACGGCGAGGTGATCGGGGGAGCGGAGGTGATGGCGTTGAGCAGGCCCCGCGAGATCGGGGCGGCCTTGCCCATGACGGCAGGGGTCAACCCGAGCACGGTCTGGGCGGCCTTGTCGTCGCCGCTGACCGTGGCCCGGCGATTGCCCCACAGCACCCACACCTGGCCCGCAGTGTCGGGATCACGCACTGCCACCGCCGTGGGCCCGGCCAACTCTTTCTGCCCCACCAGGTCGCTCTGGCCGGCGATCAGAGTCGTGGTGACAGGATGTGCCACCGTCAACGAGAGCGACGCTGTGTGCGTGTCACAGACGGTCCAACGGGCCGTGTCGTCCAGACGCGGAGTCAGCATCTCAGCCCCGAACAGAATGCCTATCGTCTGCCCCCGGGGCCGGGTCTCCAGAACAGAATCTTTGACCGGCTTGGCAGACACGGGGGTGCCCAAGATGAGCCGAGCCGACGCGAGATTGAGCACCGGATGCAAAGCGCCCCCGTACTCGACGTACGGGCTGCCCGCGCCCACCACGATGAACTTGGCCTCATGCTGACTGGACTGCGGACTGATTTTGGCGACGATGAACCCGACAACGCACATCAGTACGATGGCTGCCGCGCCACTCGCGATCCCCATCGACTGGTTGCGGTGCGGAGTCTCCAGATCCTTGGTGTCGCGGCGAATCATCGCCTTCTCGACACGACTCCGCTGCCAACGTGTGCCCCACAGCTGGGGCTTGGTAACCAGGAAACGCATTATGCGGCCTTCCCGCCCAGAGCTTTACGGGTGAGCTCGTCAAACGCCTGCTCGACGGACGCCACCGTCAAAACCTCGAGTGCGTCATCATCGACGGCACCGCCCAACTCGGTATCCATGGCATCCCCGAGCGCGATCTCAGACGCAGCTTCCATCAAGTTGCGGATGAAGCGCCCGTTACCGAGCTCGTCGATCACCTTGCGCCCCGAAGGACCATGATCCGCGTACAGCGCCCGGGCCTTCGACCGCAAGAACTCAACCGCTTCATCGGGCAACACGTACTCCTCTTCCTTGCACCACAGTTGAGCCAGCGAGATCAGCTCGTCGATGGTGTAGGACGCAAAGTCAAAGCGGGTGGTAAACCGTGACGACCATCCCTCGTTGGTCGCCAAGAGCCGATCGATGTCGTCGGCGTACCCCGCGATGATCACGACCACCCGGTCACGGTTGTTCTCCATGAACGCCAAGAGCTCGGTCGCAGCTTCAGCGCCGAATGAGTCTTTGGAGCCGCCAGAACCGGTGTCGGAGACCAGCTGGTAAGCCTCGTCGAGAAACAGAACCCCGTCGAGGGCTTCCTCGCACTTGGCCTTTGTCTTGGGTCCGGTGTGGCCGGAGTACTCGCCGACCAAATTCGCCTTGGTTGCTACGACGAACTTGTCCGTCTCGATAATCCCAAGGCCAGCAGCAATCTTCGCCACGATGGCCGCGATTGTCGTCTTTCCCGTTCCCGGCGGCCCCGCGAAGACCAGATGTTTGGAGGACTTTCGAGCGCGTTTGCCGCGCTCCCGACGCTGGTCGAGCCCGCGGCTGTAGTTCGTCCACCGCTTGATCGAAGCCTTGACGTGATCCATGCCAATGATCTGCGTATCGAGTTCGTGCAACCCCTCCTCAAGCAACCCGCTGCGCTTGGAGGACATCTCCTGGGATTGAGCCTGAGCCAGCGTCGGCTCGGACTCGACATCCCACCGTCTTGTGCGGCCATTGATCAACTCCGCGCGTGTGAGCCGGATGCGGATATCGGGGCTGTCAAAAGCTGCTTGGAAACGGCGCTGGGGCGACAACGCTATTGCGCGCTGTAGGTATTGCGAGGCGGCTTGCTGATCGTCCTCCTCGCGCCACGTCAGCGCGATCCAGTAGGCCGCCTCGGCGGCCGCCTCGGCATCAACTCGCGTAGCCTCGGTGGGCATCACGCTGATCAGATGATCGCGGGCGGCCTCAAAGTTTCCCAGGTGCGCGTGGGCAATTCCGAGAAACAGGCTTGCGTAGGTGTCTGTCGGTGCATCGTTGGAGCCGACCAAGTTTCTGGCCTCGTCCAGAACGTCGGTGAACCGAGACGTGGTGTGGTAGAGCCAGGTTCGCAAAAGCTGCGCATGCTCGCCCTGCAGCCTCGAGAGTGCGTCATAGGCCGAGTCGAACTGGCGATCCAGAGCCAGTGACGCGGCGTAGGCCAGGTCGATGCCCGTGGTGCTGACCAGAGGAGCCCGCAGACCCGCGAAGCCCAAGGGCAGGTGAGGCATGTTGTTCAGGATGACCTGCACGTGCTGGTCTGTGAGCTGCGAAAAGCATCCGTAGACAGTGTGTTTCGTAGCAATGATCCGCTTCAGGACTTCTCCTTCAGCAACACCTCCAACTGCGGCCGCGTACGTGATCCAGACGTCGCACTGATTGGGGTCCAGTGACGCGCAATAGTCCAAGGTCGCCGTGGCATTGCTGCGATCACCGTCGTGAATGAAACTGATTGCTCCCGCTAGCCGGTTCAGCAGTTCTGACATGGGCGCTCATTCCTCGCTTTCTCAAGGTCCTGTGCTCGTGTGGTTGGGCCGATAGGTCAGCGGGGCGCCCCGCCGGCCGGGTAGCCGTTGACGGTGATCGTCTTGATCGCGAACGTGGAGTTGACGTCCTGATCGCTAGGTCCATTGTCCCCCTCCACTGGGGGCGGAGGAACGGTCTTAAAGATCGTTCCGGTAATCACTTGAGTTGCGACGCAGGGAATCTGAACCGTCGCGCCCGTATGGGCCTCGGGATCAATCGTCTGCGGGAACGTCTGGCCCCCGACGCGCCAGTTGATCATCGTGACAATGCGATGCTCGTTCCACTCGTTGCGGCCGTTGTTGTCGATGTGCTCAAAACCGGGAACCACGAAAATCGAGCACACCACCACAGGTTTGGCGTAGGTGATGATGATGGTTTGCAAATTTGTGTTGAAGGCCCGGACACAGACCCATGCCTCTTCTGGCTTCCCGCTGAAAGCATTGGCCGGCGGCCATGACCGCGACGCGCACGCCGGCGCTTCGACTTTATCGGGCGGAAGTGGACCAGACGTCGGCCCGGCGGGCGGTGCCGCGGCGTCGACGATCGGATCGGCTCCTGGGGAGTGCGGCGCCGGCTGTTTACTGGAACCGAACATCAGATAGCCGACCCAAAGCGCCAGAGTCACGACGACGCCAATGGCGATTCCCTTGTGCAGCAGGCGCAAAGGAACCCAGCGCCGCTCGTACTGGTCTTGAATCCATCGGCTGATGGCTCCAGGTTCGGCGCGGGGCGGCGGCGGATCAACAACGATCGTGCCGGGATCGTAGGTGTCGGTGGAGCCATGCGTGCTGTCCCACAATGAACCCGGCGGGGGAACGGTGGGATCAGCGCCCGGGGCGTCCCCGCGCGGCGATTCCTCGCCATCATCCTCACTGTCTCCCCCATCTGGATCGTAGGAATCGCCGGGATCGGGAAAGTCGTCATCGGCGTCCGCTTCGTCATCATCGAGCACGTGCCGGGCGGGCCAGTCGGGCAGCGAATCGTCATGTTGACTCGCCGGAGCGCCGGCGGGCGGCGTCAGCGCGGGAGTCTCGGGAAATTCCGTGGGGGAGACCACGTCAACCACGTCATCATCCTCATCGTCGTCGAAAAACCCTCGCATCCGCCGCGCAGTCTTGGGCACTGCGATGGCATTTCGCTCCAACACCGATTCCTGGTGAGCCTGTTCTGCTTCGGCCTCTCGTTGATCAGGCGTACGCCCGTCGCTGCCCACCGTGTCCCGCTGCACGCCGTCGATCAGCCGGTCCAGCCCCTCGCCGCCATCAATGAATCGCGCGAAGCGCTCGAAGTGATCATCGGCCCTGCGCACCGAACCCTCATCCGCGCGCGGAGGCGACGGCGGATCAGGCTGACCGATCTGAGGCAACTGAATCCGGGGAATGCTGAAACCTTCAGGCGACACTTGGCCCTCCTAGCGGCAGTAAAATTTCCCTATGCTCAGATTCCTTGACCCAAGCCGAAACCGGTACGCGGGACTGCTTTTCGCCATTTGCGTGCTGTGCGGCCCCTTGGCGCTGATCGTCGCCGGCTGGGCGGGATGGAACGCCCACTCCAAACAACCCCCGCCAATGGCTAGCTACGTGCATCTCAACACCGTCACCAACCAGGTTGAGCTTTTCGCCGACCAGCTCGTCCGCCTCTCCCTTACCGGGTCGGGTGAGCAGGATCGCAAAACGCTGGCCACGATGGTGGTAGACCCGCGTGCGGTGTCCCTCGCGGAAACTCCCTGGAATGTCACCAGTACCCACCTGACCACAGTCAAACGCGTTGCTGAACAGGCAGATTCCGCCGAATGGGAAGCCAAGATTTTGGTGGGCTACTCCGCGCCCGGGTCGGGCGTCGTTCAGTTCGGCACCATGGTCGTGAACGTTCTGTCCTCCGGGGGAGCGTACAAAGCTACGGCACTTCCACGATTCGAGAATTCCCAGAACCGGGCGATGCAGGTTGGACCGGGATACACCGTCGCGGTCGATGTGAACTCTTCGCTTGGGAAGTCGATCGCGAAGTTTGCCTCCGCCTATTATGTGCAGGGACCCGACCAGGACCTGGGACGCCTTGTTACCGGACCATTTTCGGAGCGGGTTCGGTCCGGTGTGGAAAAGCCGTTCCGCCCCAGTCCATTTGCTTCCGTCAATGTTCAGATGATCTTTTCGAAAGGTGCGGTGCCCACGCAGCCTTCGCCCGGAGACACCGTTGATGTGCTCGCTACGATTCGCGGTGGAGCGTCGGAAAGTACCTGGTACACCATGCAGGTCCCATTGCGTATGGCGGTCACCGATCAGCGGCAATGGGCTGTCAGCGACATCCTCGACAGCCTGGACGTGGGAAAGATTATCCATCAGTGACCACCTGGCCGCCCGATAGAAGATCGTCGGGTGCGCCTCGTTCGGCGAAGCGAGCGCGCAGATTGCTCACGAAGTTCGCTGAGATGCTGCGCATCTGCAAGTGAACATCTTGCAATGCCGCCAATTCTTGATCGCTGATAGGAAATCGCATCGCGTCGATATACCTGGAAAGTTCACGACGCTTGTTCTTGGGAACGCTGCGCAGGATGTGATGAGCGCCCATGTGATTCGCATGATTGCGCTCGTAGCTGTCGGCTTCACGCAGGGGACGGGACTCATAAGAAAGTAGGTCAATCACAGTGAAGCCACCAAACGTGTAGCACCCACCGGTGAGCTTCCCCTTGGTCCCATCGGGCTTAATGATTGTCACCGATTGACCCTGAACACGATGTTTCACAATCAACGTGATATTGACGTCATCTTCATCGGAAACCGTGATTTCTTTCGCCGCCAAGGTCAAGGCCGCATTGCCAAGCGTTGAATCCCAATCCGTTGCCCAACGGATGCCTGATTTATTGACCCTGACAAATCCCGGTGTCCGGGCTTGGTGAATGTAGGCGTAACTCGACCGCTCCGTGAGCATCCACATATCCGGCTTAGGGGAATGGGCGCTAATCCATACCGAGCTGTTCTGGTCGAGCACACCGCGACTTGCCAGATCGGAGATATCAATCAGCGCCTCGGTGAGAAGTAGAGGCGTATCACCGAGGTGCTGAGAGTAGAGGTATGCCTCCAAAAGAAACACTCCTGATCAAGGGCCCGCCGACGGCCGGCTACCAGTGATTCTAAGGGCCGAGAAACCCAACTTGTCCGCTTAATGGGCATGGCCCGAACTGGGCAGCGAAGGCACCGTTGGGGCGGCCATGAAGTGATAATTGGGCCGCGAGCTAAGTCACAATTGGGGCCAAAGTGACCCCCAAAGTGGCGCGGGAATTCGCAAAACATGCAGGCGGGAGCGTTTTGAGTGCATGCCACCGGCTGAGCTGGAACGACAGTACCGGGGCGACAATTGGGCCGCCTAAACCCGGTGCGGAGACCCGTATAGATGGGTCACTATTTGGGCGCAGAGCTGGGAAATATCACCACCAGGCCGCACTTACCGAAGTCTCAAGCCGACGCCGATTGACCAGCGAAGAAGCGCACAACAACGGCACACTCGACGCAGAATCCGGAAACGTGAACACAGGCGCAACGCGCACAACTGGCGCCAGGACGCCACGCAGGCATAACACGGAATCATCCCAGCCGGGACGGATTAGCGCCGCCCGCCGCAGCGCAAGAATCTAGAAGCGCAGACATCCCGGAGCTAACCCAGCCGCGAGCGCGGCGGCACGAGAAATTTCACAAGTCACTACCCAGCCAGCCGACTTAAGCGGACAAGTACCCCGAACCGCGTGCGACGATTATTTGTACCGAGTGCGACGGGAAGGAACTGGATGCGCCGCGTGTGGTTGTTCACAGTCCGTGGGCGGCGAGAGCCTTACGTGTGGTCGATCCTGGGCATACGTGTCGGAGTGATAACTGGCGCCGCAGCACTGAGCGCGGTCCTTTTACTCGTCGTCGCGGTGAATCTGGATCAAACGCTCGTCGGCAGCATCGCCGCAGCCGCGCTGGCTGCCGTCGCGCTGTTAACGGCGCGCTGGCTGACAGCAATGGCACCGCACCGCCCTGGTATTGCATTGAGGGAAGGAACACAGTTGGGACTTCTACGCCGGCGCCTCAAGGACCCGGAATGGTCAAACAACTGGAAATGGCCAGACCCGATTTCGGCTAGACAGGGAAATGTCGTCATTCTGAAAAACGGCGATGTATCCGTGAACTACCTCGTGGAAGGCATCAACTTCAACAGCCACGACACCGACTCTGTCGGAGGCGCGCAACAAGGAAACGCACGCCTGCTCGGAAAGCTAGCCAGCCTCGGCTTCATCAAAGAGGTTTACCTACGAGGCGTCAAGGTTAAGGTCCCGGCGGAAACGCTGACGCGGCGCTGCATCGACCACGTCCCCGAGTGGGCTCGGTACGAACAAGATCGCTACAAGGGAGCATTCGAAGGGCTCACCCAGTTCAACAATATGTACAAGTCGGGTGTGCTCAACAGCTACGAACGGCCGTTCTGGCTTGAACTCAAGATCGGCTCGGCAGACCTCAATCTCTTCGAAAAATGGCTCGATACAGCCGGTTTAGCTAACAGCCAGGCGGGCGTCGGAATGGACGAGGTCCAGACGCGCGAGCGTCGGATATGGGAGGCCATCCCCCGGGAAATCAGACCAGTCCGAACTAATCCAGAGGACCTGGAATGGATGTGGGAGCGCGCAGGCTCGCTGGGATTGAGCGGCGCCACCGTTCCGCATCTGCCCGGCCGCAACCAGGTCCAGACAATGAAGCGGGGCAACAACAACTTCCCGCTCGTCACCATCACCACAGGACACGAGGCCGACGCACTGGCGGACATGTTCATAGCTCGCTGTGCTGAGCAGTCAGGCGGCCGCATCGATCGGCTTCGTCGGATTTTCCGCGATGGGATCGTGCACCGATACCGGTCTCTGCGGCGAGAAGGCAGCATCGCCGTGCACAACCCAGGCCGCCGCACTACGGATTTTCCTGACGGCTACACCACATACCAGGCCATACTGACCGTGGCCTCTGGCCCGTCGGTGCAGGGTTCCTACGCCATCCAGAAGATGACGGGGCTGGTGGACGGCTTCCACGGTCTAGACGCCGATGTGGTCATGCGAATCACGTTCGAGCAGAAGACGTCGAACGAGATCGCGAAGGACTTCGGAAAAGCTCAGCGGCGGAACGACTCCGATGACGCGGCACTGTCGCAGTCGGAATTCGATGCGACCGAGTACGCGGACAACGATGCCCAACTCCGGAACCTCTACCCGTTCGTCATTGGTGAGAATGTGTGGGCACATGTGCACACGTCTTTCGTTTTCGGCGCGGCCAACTACCACACCCTTGAACAGAACGTCCAAAAGCTGATCGACACCATGGCAGCTTCCGATGACGATAGTGACGACGGCTTCCAGCTCTACCGTTACGTGGGATCACAAGTTGAGCTGTGGCAGAAGATGCTTCCCTGCACGACAGCAGGACCCGTGATCGACGACAGCAGACTCAGCGCGACACCGGCGCTAATCGGCGCTTGCCTGCCGCTGCGCCGCCAAACCCTGGGCGACCCGTTCGGCTGGCCGATCGGGGTGAACATGGAGAACAGTCTCGGCCAAGTCGTGTACACCGACTTGATCAACCCCACCGCCGTGGGGGACGGCTCGATCCTGGTTTTCGGCGAGCAAGGCGTCGGCAAGTCGATGTTCTTCAAATCCATCGCCGCCGCGGTGTACGACCTTTTCGGCATTGTCTGGTTACTCGATCCCACCGGCGAAATGGAGGTGTTCGCAGGGCAATTCCCAGACCGCGACACTGTGATCGTCGACCTGGCCAACAGTCATGTATCGCTCGATCTGCTCAAGTGCCTCCCGCCGAATGAGGCGACCATCGCATGGCTGGACACGTGGTGCCCCCTGTTGGGCGTGGAACTGAACACCGATGAATACGAACGGCTCGCGATGGTGGTCACGCCGGCCTACCGGGAAGTGCACCACAGCCCAGTAACCTCCGCACCAGGTCTGCGCACGACCCGTCAGGTGTTCGAGCACATCGCCGTACAGAGCGATGAGACCGCGAGGCGCCTGCGGCGCGCATTCAACTCGATCAAAGGTCTGCCCGAGGCCGCGTGCCTCCTGGACCCGGTCGACATCGATACCGGAAATGTCATAGACCTCCCGGCGTTTCGGGCAGATCGTTCACGCTTCGTGGTGTTCAACACCCGCCAATTCGCACTGCGTGAAGGCGAAACCGAAACCCCGATCAGTGGCCGTATCGCCACCGCGGCATTTACCACCATCGCTGCCCTGGCCAAGTACTACTTCGACCGGTCCGCCTTGGTCAATCTTTTCGGAGTTGACGAAGCGCACTCCGTCAACGCGCCCATCATCAAGCGCAACATCCTGTCCGACACGAATCTCAAAGGCCGCAAGTTCAAAAACATCGTGATGGTGAGCACCCAGGCGGTGCAGCATCTCGGCGATGGCCTTGATCTGGTCACCAAACGCGGAACGTTCCGTCAACGTGCCCAAGAAAATGCCGTGCCAGCACTGCGCAAGGTCCACATCACACCCACACCAACGGCGATGAATCTGATTTCACGCGAGCTGTCCCCGTTGGCAGGCGATGCGCGTGAGCCGAACAAAGTGCAGCCCGGCCGCGAGGGCGAGATGCTCTGGTATGACGGCAGGTCCGTCGGGAAAGTGCAGACATACCTGCCGTTCATCCCAAGCCGCGCGGCAGCCGCCGACACCAGCGCCGACAAGATCGTGCGCGTCGACGAACACCGCGCCAATGTGCAAGGCCGGCATCGTGTGGGCTAACTGGGTCCTGGCCCCGCTGAACCTGATCGACCGCAACGGCGCGAAGATTCAGCATTACCGGCTACTCCTCGACGGCGGATGGGGCCCGGGCGAATTCTTCGCCTGGATCACCAGCGACATCGTCTACCTGTTGGTCATCGTTCCTGCGGCCTACGCCGCGCAGATCGTCGACTTTGTGGTCAACCCAGGGTCGTGGCTCAAACCGATCCAGAAAGCCTGGACGAGCGTCACCGGCGCGTTGTTCGAGTACGTCTCGCCGACAGTGCTCCTGGGGGTCGTGCTGCTCGCGACGGTCGTCATGATCACGATCCGCGCCCGCAACGCCGACGAGGCCCTCAAAGGCATCGTGCAACGCACCGTCGCCTCGGTGGGCTTGTACGTACTGATTCTGGCGCTGCTCTACAACCCGGCCGGCAGCCTGCTCAACGTTCTGACTATCTGGGTCAAGCTGCTAGGAGGTTTCGAACACGACGCCGCCGGTGTCGAAGCCGTCACCTTGCAACCCGGCGCCAGCACCACCACAGGGGACGGCTCCCACTACCAGCCCGGTGATGTTGTCACCAACGGGTCCGACAACTCGGTGCTCACCAACTTCCTGCGCCCGCTCACGTGGATGCTGAACTACGGCTCTCAACTGCCCCTGGACTGCGCGAAACAATGGGCGAGGCTGATCGAGCTCGGTGAGCCAATGACATGCCTGAACCCAGATCAGGTTCAGGCGTCGCAAAACGTCGGCATCGCGTTCGTCATGACCATCCTGGCGCTCGTACCGGTGTACATCTACGTCCGGTTCTCCTTCGTCGTCTTCCTCACCTTTGCCAGTCACCTGGTGTTAGCGATCATCCGGTTCGCCGCCGCTGGCTGGGGGGCTGCGGTCGCTGCCTGGAAGGACCGCCCCTTCGACGAATTCCTCGGTTTCATGGTTTCGGCACTCGCCAATCTGATCGTCGCGTCAGGAATCTTGACGGTCGCCCGCCTAGGGCCAAAAGCTGCGGTGGCGATCGCGCAAGCAGTCTCGGACTCGACGCTGGTGCAATTCGCAGCCCTTATCGCGGCCTACCACATGCTCTCCGTCTTGGTGTGGGCCCTGGAGAAGAAATTCGGCCCGATCAAAGACTGGTTGCTCAAATCCGCCTCCGGCGCCACCCCACGCGAAGGCGACCCCTCCCGGTGGTGGTCCCTGGTCTTCCCGGGTGGCCTGAATCCAGAGGCCACCGCCGTCGACCGAATGATTTCCCGTGCACGGCAACGAGGATCGCAATGGGCCCAGCAGACTCGCGAGCAGGTCAAGAAGATGACTAACGACAAACTCCTTGCCGGCGGCATGATGCTCGGCGGAACTGCCGCCGCCAACATGGCTGCCGCCACGGCAACACCCGGCGTTGTGCCCGATACGGCCCAGAGCGCAGCACTGGCGGCCGTGGTCAATACGGTCGACGATCAAACCAACGAGACGTTGGCGCCGCCCGCCGCCGCCTCCGTGCAGACGATCCTGAGTCGACTGGCGCCCTGGCGCCAACACCGCGCGCCACGCGCCGGCGCCGCCCAGGCCGATGTGGCCCCGGGGCTCGCCGCGGCACCCGAGCAGCAGCACGGCGCGGACAACAACCACAGGGTTGCCACTATCGGTCCGGCCGACATCGCCCAAATGCTCACCGTGGCAGGACCCGGCGGCACTCCGATCGACCCCCGCCAGCCCCAGTCGCGAATCGAGGCAGCGGGAACCAACGGTCACCACCATTGGCGCGAACGCCTCCGCCATGAGGCCAAGGCGCTGACTGCAGCGGCCTCCGAACCCGAACTGCTGCGCCCCGTAACCATCGACGGCGCCTCGGGGGAACCGGTGTCCACCCTGACCGACCGCCGCGGAAACGCGCTCGACCTTCCCGGCACCCACGCCACCGCAGCGTCCTATCTGGCGCGAGTGTCGTACATGGAGATCGTCATGCGCGCCATGGGGTGGCAAGGAAAGCTCGACCCGCGCGCTCTACTGCCCAGCGGGACAACACTTTTCACCTCGGGCCGCGACGAGGCGGGTAACTGGGTCACCGAATTCCACAACTAGGCCATAGATCGATTTTCAGGAGGGCACCATGACACAACACGACGATCCGTACGAGGGCCAGCACGCCGCACCAGCGCCGCAGGGCCCGCCAGCTGACTGGCCCGCAGCACCCCGCCCCGCTGACCCCAGTCCGCCGCCGTTCCAGCCCCAGGTGCCGTGGCCGTCGGCCCAACCGCCAGCGGACTACAGCCGCGCCGGCTTCCCGGTGCCGCTACCGCAGCAGGGAGACACCGGGCAATGGGATCGCGTCGACCCCCAACGACACGCACCCGCCCCTGGCCCCCATCAGGCGCCGCCGCGGCCGGCTGGCCCACCGCCGGTTCCCCCCGGCTACGCCCCACCGCCGGCCCCCGACGGCTACTACGGCCCACCCGTGCAGCGCCCAGCACCCGCACCCACAGGGCAGCCGCGACAGCAAGCTGCTTCGGTGGCGGTGGTCACCGACGACTCGGCATGGTCGACAGCCAACGCCGAAAAGGAAGGTCCCAAGCAGGGCTGGCGGGGAGGCCTGGCCAAAATCGGGATCAAGCTGTCAAAATCGGCCAAAGAGCAAGAATTTGACCGCGATGTGCTGCGCATCATGCGCAAGCTGGCCTACCCCCAGAACGTGCCCGTCATCTCCCTCAAAGGCGGTGTGGGTAAGTCGACGTCGACGATCACCCTCGGGTCCACGCTGGCCAAGTACCGCCACGTCAGTGACACGGTGGCCTTCGACAGCGCCACCGACGGGTCGCTGCGTCGCCGCATGCCCGTCGAACAGAACCGGTCCGTGACCTCCGACGCACGCCTGTTCCTGGGCTCGGTGCAGGAGCGCGCCAAGCACGAGCAGTCCCTGTCGGGCAGCGAAGTCAAAGTGCAGCTGTACTCCAACAGTGCTGGATTGCAGGCGCTCGTGGCTGCCCAGCACCTGCAGGACTACAAGCTTGATGAAAAGGAGTTCCATCAGATCCTTGAGACGCTGCACCACGAGTACATGGTCAACCTCATCGATACGAGCCCAGATCGTCGAGTGCCCACGTTCTGGCCGACGATCCAGACCGCGCACGCCCTGGTGCTCGTGACCACGCCCAACGCGTTAAGTGTTGACGCCACCAAACGGGCCATCGACCTGATTCGGGAGTCGCGGTACCAGAACTTGCTCGCCCGCACGGTGCTGCTGTGGAACAACGCCGCCCCGGGTAAGGACGTCGTCATCAACGTCGAAGCCACCCAAAACGTTCTCGTGCAGCAGCTTTCAACCCGGAACGACCCATCGACCTGCCTGGTCGAGATTCCCCAGGACGAGCATCTGGCGGCCGGGGGAGAAATCAACCTGAAACTGCTACGCAAAGACACCCGCCGCCAATTCGAACGGGCCGCAGCGCTGCTGATGGACAAACTGCCCGACCTAGCCGTCGCCAACCACGAGCTGCAGGCCGGCGCCGACGACAAGGAGCTGTGAGATGGATATCGACACCTACATGCACAAGGTCCGCGAACGCCTGGGCTCGGCGGCTCGCCGCCGCGACGAAGTCCGCTCGGCAACCCTCGGCCCGCTGGGACCGATCCAGGAGCAAATCGCCACGGCCACAGAGAAATTGCGCAACGCCCGCGAGACCGTAGGCGCAGAGAAGAAGCAAGCCCTGCGTGAGCTGTCCGAAGCGGCCAAACAGCGCCGAGCCGAGGCCTCGGCGCAGGCCGCCCAGATCCTCGCCGACGCTGATCAACGGGCAAAAGAACTGCGACGCAGCGTAAAAGAGCAGAATGAGGCCGAGCGAAAGCAGCTAGCGGCCCAATACGCCGATCAGTTGAAGGCACAGACCGACGACCTCGAAGAGGAGATCGCGTCGCTGCGCGAGCAAGAAGCCGCGGCGCTGGCCGAACTCGGCGGTGATCTGGCCGATGCGGACGGTGAGTACCGCGACGAGTACGAAAAGGTCGTCGGCGAGCGAATCATCACACGAAAAGCACTGGAAACGATGGGGTTCCAAGCACCACCACCGCGACGCAAGCAGCTCGACGGTGCCGGTAACGAGCAGAAAGTTCACTGACCGTGTCGACGACGATCAACGATGAAGACCGAGTGAGCGTGTCGGTGACGATCCCGCGTCACTCCATCGACATGGTGCTCCCCAGGTTCACGCCATCGGCGGCAATGATGTCCGATCTCGTCGACCGGTTCAAAAGCGCCCTAGCTAGCAGCGGCCGGGACACCGAGTTCTTTACCGGCCCGGCCACGGCCAGCGACGCCGAGAAGCGCACCGTCGCATGGCATCTGGAGCGCCTGGGCGGGGAATCGATCGCGGCTGAGGAGACCCTCGACGACGCAGGGGTCAGGTCCGGTGACCGAATCTTCCTGAAAAGGGGCAACCCCACCGAGGTGTATCCGGAACTGATCGACGACCACGCCGAGTTCATCGCGAAACACCAGACAACCCAGTTCGCGTCCTGGTCCTCCCGCTACTCGCGGCCACTGTCGGCTGCGGTCCTGCTGGTCTGCGCGGCCCTGGCACTGATCGGCCTCGTCGCCTTCGCCGCGCAGCATCCGCACCTGCCCGCGCTGGCGCGATACAGCATCGTCGGCGGGCTGATTGCCGCCGCGGCACTGATGTTCGCCATCACCTTCGTCTGCGATTACGGGGATGACCCCGACACGAAATCGGTGCCCCAATGGGGCTTTTGGGTCGGATACGGGTTGGTGGCCGCTGCGGCTGCGGTCGTGATTCCTCGAGCGTTCTCGGCGTACACCATCGTCGTGGTCTCGGTGGTCCTGGCCACCATGTCGGTGATCTTCTACGGAGCCACCAAACGCTATCCGCTGATCCACGTCACAGTCGCCTCTGCTTCATTGTTGGCCGCGGTGGCACCGCTGCTGTCGGCCGCCTACCCCTGGTCGCCAATGGTGATCGCCGCGCAGACGATGGCACTGGGCCTGGCCGTACTGTCCAAGTCAGATCAGATCGCATTGAGCCTGGCCAAGATCAACCTGCCGTACATCGCAGCCAACGGCGAGTCCTACATCAAGAACCTCAAAGGCGATGTCTCCAAACTCCCACTGATCACCCAGAAAGACGAAACCCTCGACTCGATCTTCCACCAGAAAGAACGCGTCGGAGCATCGCGATACGCCATCCTGGCGGTCACCATCGGATTCTGCGCAATCATCGCTACCGCAGCATTTTTCGTCGGCCGACGCCCCGCCCTTGCGGACTCCAGCCCCCAAGTGACATGGTGGCTCGCCGCCGCCTTCGTCGTACTCATCGCCGTGGCACTCGTCTTTCGTGGACTGTGCGCCGACGACGCCGCGCTGCAGACCGCACTCTGGATCGCCGCAACAACCACGATGATCGCCTTCATCGCCGGCTCGGTCGCCGGCACCGGCCTGACACTCAACGTGGCCGTCATCGTCGCCGCGCTGACGCTGACCGCCGCCCTGGCCGCCATCGTGTCGATCAGGCAGATTTCACTAACCAGCAACACCGTGAAGCGGTGCATCGACATCCTCGAAGGCATCGTGTACTTCCTGCCCTACTTCATCCTCGGATGGTCCTTCATGGGCCTCTACCACATCTTCCGGGCCTGGTGACCACCGTGAGAAAACTGCTCGCCGCCGCCGTGGTGGCGCTCCTGACAACCCTGCTGTGGATGCCCAGCGCCGCAGCGACCACCCCATGGGGCTTCGACGCCGCCGCCGACATCGCCCCACCAGACACCCCACCAGGGCCGGTCTACGCAATGAAACAGGTCCACGTCTGCGGCCAGTCGGCGGTCCTGGCCAACTCCCAATTCACCAGCATCCCAGCACAAGAAGCCTTCAACGTCACCAAACTGCACACCTTCGCCCGCGGTGACGGACAAACCGTCGCCGTGATCGACTCCGGCGTGCAACAGGTGAGCCGCCTGCCAGGCGTGATTCCCGGCGGCGACTACGTCGACCGAGGCGGAAACGGACTGACCGACTGCGACCACCACGGCACGTTGGTCGCCGGCATCATCGCCGGCCAACCCTCAGTCAACGACGGCTTCGTCGGGGTCGCACCCGGCGCGAACATCATGTCCATCCGGCAGCTGTCGGCCCAATGGGACTACGACTCCACGCCGGACAACCAAAACCTCACCCCCGAAGACAAAAGCGCCGCCAACCTGCTGACCCTGGCCAAATCCATCGTCCACGCCGCTAATCTCGGCGCCACCGTCATCAACATGTCCCTGACCGCCTGCGTCGACGCCGGACACGTCCCAGACCTGCGCACCCTGGCCGGAGCCCTCTACTACGCCGCAGTGGTCAAGAACGTCGTCATCGTCGCCGCCGCCGGCAACACCGGCGGCGAAACCTGCAAAGCCAACCCGGAATACGACCCCAATAACCCAGGCGATCCACGCAACTGGACCGCAGCCCAATCAGTCGCGCTCCCAGCCTATTTCGACGCGTTCGTACTCTCCGTAGGCGGAACCACCCTCACTGGCGATCCCTACGCCAACTCCATGCCCGGCCCCTGGGTCGGGGTCGGCGCACCTGCCGTCGAGATCGCATCCCTGGACCCGTCCGAACCCCAACCCGGAGCCCTCGTCAACGCCCTTGTCAAAGACGGCAACCCCATACCCCTCAACGGCACCAGCTATGCGGCGGCCTACGTTTCCGGCCTGGCAGCCCTCATCCGGGAACTGCACCCCGAACTCACCGCCAACCAGGTGATCGCTCGCATCAAACGCACCGCCCACAGCCCCGCGAACAGCATCACCAACATCCTGGGGGCCGGCATCGTCGACCCGGTCGCCGCCCTGACCAACAAACTCGAACCCGGCCCGATCGTGGCTGCCGGCATACCCTCCAAGGTCGCCGAAAAGTACGCGCCGCCACCACCACCGGACACCATGGCCCGCAACATCACCGCCGGCGCAATCGCCACAGCCATCGTGATCTTGTCCGCTGCCACCATCATCGGCCTCGCCCGACGCAAGAAAGCGAAGTAACAGCAATGCATGTCGGTCTCCAACCGCCCACCGTCGCCCAAACCCTGGGAATCGTGGCCACAGTGTCGGCCGTGCAGTTCGTCCTAACCCGGATCGCTCACCTCACCGACACCCGGTACATCACCATCGTCACCGCCATCCTGCTGCTGGCCCTGCTCACCATCACCTACCGGGACCGGACCCTGGTCGGCTGGATCAAACACCGCCGAGCCTGCACCCGCCGCACACCGCGACTGGCCCAACTGCTGTCCCACGACAACACCGCCATCCTCTGGGACCACACCAACGGCCACGCCGCCGTCCTCATCGGCGTCACGCCAAAACCCTTCTCCATCAACATCCTCGACCAGAACGGCAACTGGTCCTCCAGGAAGCTCGACCTCGACCCCGTCCGTCACGAACTACGACAATTCGACATCCGCCTACACGACCTCACCGCAGTCACCGTGGGCTACACCTACGCCCAACAGAATGACCTCGCCAAAGTGGCGTTCAACACCACCGGCCCAATCAACGCCATCGCCTACGGCCGCACCTACCTTCGCGTCACCCTCGACACGGCCACATCCGCGAACAGCATCCGCGCCCGAGAGATCGACGGCTTCAAAGACCCCCGCGAAACTCTCGCCTCCGGAATGGCCCGCACCCTGCAGATCGCGTCATCGCGCGCACACCGAGCCATCACACGAGAAGGCTTCATCGCAAAGAAGCTCTCCAAAGCCGAAGGGACACAGCTACACCAAGACCTCGTCGCGCTCCTGGGCGCCGACGCGCTCGCCGAAGAAGGCTTCACCCACGCAGGTAAAGGCGGCCCCTACCTCGTGGGCTTCACCCCGACCGCCAAAGCCACCGACAAAACCCACTCCGAATGGCTGCGCGCCACCACCGAAGTCTGCGCCAGCATCACCCGTATGACTCCCGCCACGGCCAGCACCGACAGCATCGAGCAGTACTACTGCAACCGCGTCCAACGACTCGACACCGTCGAGCTGGCCGAAGCAGCCGACCTGCGACGCGAATACGGCCAGCACACCGCGATCGCCACCACCGCGCTGCCGCTGGCCGTGATCCCGCCCGTCACCGCAGTGCCCAAGACCACCGTGTCTGCCACCGAACCCGCCGGCGCCCACATCGTCCCCGGCGGCGTCGGCATCTACCTCGGATACACCCTCGACGGCGGCCAGCGCGTCTGGCTGGACACCACCGTGGCCAGCGACGAACCTCTATGGATCATCGGCCCACGCCGAGCCGTCGAACTACTGCTCATCCGATCAGCCAACCTCGGCCTGCGAATCGACGTCCGGACCCCTCAGCTAGCAGCCATAGCCCACGAGCTGCGCCACACCGGCATCGGTACACACACCCAACCGGACATGACCATCGCCGCCGTCGGGGATGACGACCACGCGCCAGCCCCGGTGCGCATCATGTGGTCTGAACACCCCATCGGCCAGAGGCCCCGCTACGTCATCGACGCCACCGCACCAGGCATCCTCCACGTGCACACCGGCGTCGACGACCCCACTGACACCCACGAGGTGAAGGTCCGGTGGGAGTTCAACGCCGCCGAAAAGGCCCTTCTCGCAAAGGCTCACGCCCGCCGGTGATCAAACTCCTCACCACGCTCAACCCGCTGACGCTCACACTGCGCTTCGGCCGCGGCGCGGTGCAGCGACTGTTCAAGACGCTCCGCTGGAAAGTCGTGTTGACCGCCGCAGTCGTGGCTGCCGTGGCGCTCGCCACGCTCGCAGGGATCTACACCCTCACCGCACCACTGGACGCCGCACGCGAGCTCGCCGCATCCCTACGCGGCGGCGCCCCCAACCTGCCCGCCAGCCGGACCGCCTGCATACCGGACTCACCGGCGGTCACCGACGGGCACTACACCCCAGAAGCCCAACGCATCGTGGCCGACATCCCACCCAACGCCACCATCAAGCCCGCCACCGCCTACCTGCTCTACCGGTGGAGCCACCAAGACCAGCCCTGGCAACCAAACTGGGACGAATGGGAAGGCTATCTGCACGACCACAGCATCGGACCTACCGCATCAGACATCGAGATCGCTGAAAGCGTCGACCCACAGTCCGATTACACCCCATACCTCGTCGCCGCGCGATCGACCACCGTCGCCCTGGCCGCAGGGGGACCCGTCGCGGCCGACAAAAAGCAGATCGCGTCCATGGCCGACCAGGTCTACCGCGCCTGCCGCCGCAGCGACGAACAACGCAAAGCCACCGCATCGACCGAGCCCGCCGCCGAGGAGTAGTCACCACGGTCCTCTTCGGCGGAAGCCTGGCCGTTTACGGCCGGGAGGAAGCCGATCCAGTGTGTTCGGCCGGCGGAGCTGGCCGTTTTAGCCGGGTCGGCTCTGCTGTTCGATGTACTGCTTGATGATCGACAAGGGTGCGCCGCCGCAGGAGGCCGCGAAGTAAGACGGTGACCAGAAGTGGTTGCCCCACAGGTGTTTCCGAACGTGTGTGGGGTAGTGCTGGCGTATCTGGTGCGAGGATGAGCCTTTGAGTCGATTGACTCGTGTCGAGATCGGCAGACTCGGCGGGTAGTACACGAGCAAGTGCACGTGGTCGGCTTCCCCGTTGAACTCGCGCAGCTCGGCGCCGAGGCCAACACAGATGTCGGCCACGAGGCGCTCGCAGTGGGTGAGCACAGGGTCGGTGAACACCGGCCGCCGGTACCTGGTCACGAACACTAGGTGGGCGTGTAATGCGGTAACCGCTCCGCGGTGCCTGAGACGCGCAGCTCGAGGTCTGTTCCGCCCGCCGCCACGAGGGTGAGGATGGATCGGGTGTCCGACACGTCCGGTAGACCAAGGATGTCGGTGGTGCACGCTACGGTTGGGTTTATGGGTTCGGCCAGTGATGCGGGCAAGGTGCGGTACACCTACCGGCTGCGCGTCTCAGGCACCGCGGAGCGGTTGCTGCTGGCTGAATGGGACCGGTGCCGGTGGGTGTGGAACCAGTGCGTGGAGGCCTCCAATGCCGCGCACAAAGAGACGATCGCTACCGGTGTGAAGGTCGAATGCGGTCCGGCGCAACTGGATAAGCGGCTGACCAGTTGGCGGGGCGAGCATGACTGGCTCTCGGCGGGGTCGAGTGTGGCTCAGCAGCAGACGATCCGTGATTTCGGGCGGGCCCGCGCCAAAGCCCTCGCAGACCGCACAGACAAAGCCCTGGCGCCGCGGCAGCGGCGGGGGCTGCCACGGTTCAAGGCCAAGCTCCGGGCGGCCCCGTCATTGAACTACACGCTGCGCGGGTTCGGGATCGACGGGACGCTGTTGAAGCTTGCGGGTGGGATTGTGGTGCGGCCGGTGTGGTCCCGCGACCTGCCGTCCGCCCCGTCGAGTGTGCGCATCTCCCGCGACGTGTTGGGCCGATGGTGGTGCTCCTTCGTCGTCCCCCGACCCGAAGTCGAGCAGCTGCCGCCCACTGGGCGGGCGATCGGGATCGATTGGGGCGTCACCGATGTGGCGATCACCACCAGCGACGATCATGACCTGCCGCATCCGCAGTATGGGCGCAGCGCCGCGGCGCGCCTGGCGAGGTATCAGCGGATGATGGCCCGCCGCAAACCCGCCAAAGGACAACCCGCCTCCGGTGGCTATAGGACGGCGAAACGGGCTGTGGCCAAACAGCATGCCCACGTCGCCGCCCAACGTGCTGATACCGCACGCAAGTGGGCCAAGCAGATCGCCACCGATTTCGATCAGATCGCCGTGGAGGACTTCCGGCCCACGTTCCTCGCCCGCTCGACGATGGCCCGCAAAGCGGCCGATGGGGCGATCGCGGCCACCAAGCGGGCCCTGGTCGAGCAGGCCGTCAAGCATGATCGCCAGCTGGTGCTCATCGATCCGAAGCACACGACCACTGACTGCAGCAGATGCGGCGCGAGAGCCAAGCACCGCCTGCCGCTGTCGCAACGCACCTATCGGTGCGACCACTGCGGACACCTCGCGCCCCGCGACAAGAACTCCGCACACGTCATACGCAACCGGGCTGGTTTCAACCCGGCTGGTGCTGATGGCGTAAGACCTGACCGTTCACCGAGCGAGCAGGCAGCCTGAGCCAGGAATCCCGGCCCTTCAGTGCCGGGAGGATTCAACGTGAATCGCTACGGACTCGACAAGTAGGCGACCGCTGGGAGCCAGGCCCCGAGCACGATCATCTGGACTTGCGGGGGACCGACCAGCTGATCACATCGACGGAATCGGGACAGACGTAACAACGTCAGGCGTTCACGTTAGGCGCTTGGGCCTAACGTGAAGACCCTGTCGCCGCCTCCACAAGCGGACTCAGCGCCCATACCGGCACTTAGACTGGGAAATCATTACGTCCCAACGACATAACCGGAGCAATCTATGGGCTCGGCTTTGGATTCCGATAAGACGCGCTACCTGGTCGTCAACAGCCAGGGAATTCTGACCGCGCCACCTCAATCGGAAGTCGCGGCCGTCGATTCGATGTCACGCGCCACCGCCGAAGCATTCGCGCGACGAATGTCCCGATTCCGCGAGGCCGATGCCGGTCAAGCGCTGCTCGATGCCGAAGCCTCAGCCAATAACCGCGACCTGCGATTGACCGAGCTGCTCGGGATCACCGACCTCGACAACTACCAGCCCGAAACATTGTGGGCCCCAAGACGGTTCACTCCGAAAATGGAAATTCCCCTGGGAACGCTATACCGCGACGGCGTCCCCACCGGCCAGCCATATGTCCGCAACCTAGGCACAGGCGACAGCGGCGGCGACGGCGTGCACGGCGCGATCCAAGGTCAGTCCGGAACAGGCAAGTCGATAGCCCTGGAAGACTTCGTGCTGTCTACGTGCGCTTGGCACCCACCGGACAAAGTCAACTTCATGATCATCGACTTCAAGGGTGAAGCATCATTCCTCGGATTCCACACGCTGCCCCATGTTGTCGGCATGGTCAATGACATCGGCGACCCCGAGATTCTTGATCGGCTCGCGGCAACCCTTTTGGGTGAAATTGACCGCAGAGAGCGGTTGTTGGCCGCGGAACAGAAACGCGTCGGTATCGCATTGCCCGACGCGGGGAAGTATCTGCTGTTCCGCGAAATGCCCCAATATCGCAACGTGCTCAAGCCGTTCCCGATCCTCTACGTCCTCATTGACGAAGCATCAATCTTCTACGAGAAGTACAAGAACGAATTCACCGAAGTATTCACCAACATCGTCAAGAAGGGCCGAAGCGTCGGCGTGTGGCTGGTGATGGCATCGCAGGAACTGGTGTTCCTGCAAAGCCAGCCGAAACTCTGGGCCGAAATGAACTTCAAAACCTCACTGGTCGTCAACAAGGCCAGCTTCTCGCACGCCGTCCTCGACGATGACGCCGCCACCGACGACCTGGTGAAAAGGCGGGTCAAGAACTACGTCAAAGGCGGTCACATCTTCTACAACTTCCCAGGCACAGACACGGTGCACCTACGCGCCGCCAACAACATGCTCGAATACCGCAAATCCGGTGCAGCCCAGACCAATACCGGCAGTGGCTCGACTGCGGCGGTCGGCACCTTCAGCCTCGCCAACGAGTGGGACCCCCAGGCCAGCTCCGCCGCCGCAGCTCGCTCCGCCGAGTCCGCTGGCGGCGAGTCCAAGGACGGCCTGATCCGCACCGAGCGATCTGAAATCTCACTACTGATCAAGAAACTGTCCGTCCCAGTCAACGTCGAACTCCACAACATGTGGACCCCGCCGCTGCGCAAGACCGTCACCTTCCACCAGATTCAGGCCTTCGGCGGACTGACACCGGCAACCGAACTCACCGATCTGAGATTCCCCCTCGGCATCGTCGACCACCCCAAAGACGCCATGCAGACCCTGCTCAGCACCGACTTCGCCAACAACGCGGGCAGCGTAGTCATCGGCGGCACAGCGAAATCGGGCCGCACAATGGCACTGACCACGATGATCGTGGCCTCCACGTTCCGGCACGCCCCGCGCATGCTGTCTTGGCTGATCATCGATCAAGGCGGGCGCCTGGCCGTGGTCAAAGACCTGCCCAATGTCGCCGGCTACACCGGCCGCGGCAACATCGATATGCGCGACCGGACTTTCGCGGAAATCCAACGCATCTTCACCCTGCGCGCACGGTTGTTCGCCCAGCACTCGTTGACCTCCACAGCCGAATATCTGACATGGCGCGAATCCAATCCGCAGCCAGCGGACCCCTACGGCTACTTGTTCGTCGCCATCGACGGCTGGATGTCGCTGCAGACCGAACTCAAGAACGACAATGACAGGCAAGGTTGGGTCACCGGCCTCGGCGCCTTGATCGAAGCCGGATCATCGTTCGGCATCCACTTCGCCATCGCCACAGACAACTCCGGCAACGACCTGCCCCAGGTCGCCCAAAAAGCAGTCAGTCCGATCTACCTGCGCGGCGCGGAAAACATGACGGACACCGGACCCACCGCAAAGCAGATCCTCAGGAACTACCCGATCAGCCAGCCCGGCCTAACCCTCTCGCCGGCAACGCTCAACAACCTGGACCGGCACGACGTGCTCAAAGCCCGCATCGCCGTGCCGATATCCAGAGACATCCCCGAGCCGACCGTTGACGAAATCCGAGACCTTCAGGCAGTGGACTACAACAGCGAAATCGCTGAGCTCTGCGCGCGCATCAGCCAGGAAGCTACACCGGATCAACGCATCCCGGTCCTGCGGCCCCTTCCCGCAGAACTGCCCTTCGCCGAAATATGGACGCCGTGGCGGCGACACCAGATCGCCAAACCGACACTGCCCGGCCGCCCGCAGCGCAACATCGAAATCCCTCTGGGCCTCAACAGCGTCGACATGACCATCGCTGGGCTGCCCTGGACCGCCGACCCGCTGGCCACCTGCCCCCACACCCTCATCCTCGGCCGCGCGCAATCGGGCCGAACGGCCACCCTGCGCACCGTCATGGCCGGCATCCTTGGCAGCTACGCCCCGCACGAAGCCAAGATCGTCATACTCGACGAACGCTCGGGACTATCCCGCGAGCGACGTTTCCTCGAACGCGAGCACTACCTCGCGGGCTACGGGGACCGAGAAGACGCCCAACGGGTCCTGGCCGCAGTCCTCGACGAAGCCCAGCGCCGCGCCGGTGTCGCGACCGACCTCGACGAAACCGTCGAAGAACAACAGACATTCTTCGACGGACCAGCGCTGTTCGTCCTCGTCGACAACCTCGACAACTACCGCCACGGCCAAGGCTCCTCGCCCAACGCCGCCAAACTGCTCTCCGAAATCATCCGCATGCGCCAACGCGTCGACGTCCACGTCATCGCCACCACAACCCACCAGGCATTCAACAACAGCTACGGCTCGGCATCGGAGTCGCCGCTGGCGGCCCTGGATCAGGTGCGGTCGCACATCCTGTCGCTGTCGTGCGGCTCAGACAGGTTCAAGGTGCGCGACATCCGGCCCGAGAACTTCCTCGTCCCCGGCCGCGCGTATCTCATCTCCGACCAGGTCCCCGCAGCGGCCGACGGACGCCCACCGGTCATCCAGGTGGCCCATGTCAACGCGCTGAGCCGTCAACGGGCCCAGTAGGCAGGCAAGCAACGAGGCCCGGCCGGGCGCGGTGGTCGGCGGCGCCACAGGTTGTCAGACCCTCACGTCACAATCGAACCGACACCAGCCACCCGGAGGTGCGTGATGCCCGTCCCGTTCAGCCCGTCCCACGAACAGCAGGCTGTGATCGACGCCTACCTTCGCGGCGAGGACCTCGCCGTGCAAGCCGGCGCGGGCACGGGCAAGAGCGCCACCCTGGCGTTCATTGCCGATGCACAGCGCCGCCATCAGCCTGGCGCCACGGCGTGGTACCTGACGTTCAACAGGCGCAACGCCGACGAAGTGCAGGCCACGTTCCGCCAGTACAAGCTGACCAACGCGCGAGCGTCCACAGCCAGCTCCTACGCCAACCGCGCCTGCCGCGCCACGCCGGCGCTAAAACACATGGTCGACCGGCTCAAGAAACACACCCTGAAGATCACCGAGGAAATGCGACTGCTGGGCATCCCGCACGCGTCACGGTGCCTTGCGGCGGTCACCGACCCCTACGCAAGCGACCCCCGGACCGCCGCCATCCTGATCCCGGACGGCGACCCTTCATTTCGCACGCAGCGCCGGTTCCTCACCCTCACCCGAAAGACGGTCACGAACTTCTGCGAGTCCGCCGACCGGGAGGTCGCCGAGCAGCACGTGCCATCCCTGGCCGAACTCCAGACAGAACTGCGTCCACTCGTACGGAAGGCGCTGATCATCAGCGGCCAACGAATGTGGGACGAACTGTGCACACCCACCAGCCCGCTGGGCACCGACTACCCGCACTACCTCAAAGCCTGGGCGCTGACTGACCCCGTCATCGGAAACCCCGGCGACGTCATCCTCTACGACGAGGCCCAGGACGCCAATCCCGTTCTGGCAGAGGTAATCCTGGCTCAACGGGGCCGCGTCCAAGTGGCACTGGTCGGTGACCAATTCCAACAGATCTACAGTTTCATGGGCTGCATCGACGCCATGCAAGGATTCGTCGCGCTGCCCGATGTCACTGCATTGCCGTTGACCGAATCACGGCGCTTCGGCCCCGGCATCGCCGCAGAGGCCAACAAGGTGCTCGACAAACTCGACCCCGCTCGGGCGGGCATCCGGCTCGCCGGGGTCGGCCCCCGCGACGGATACGTGCAACACCGCTACGCCGACGCTGACACCACCACGGTCACAGCTGTCGTATGCCGAACAAACGCCCTCGTCATCGAACACATCATGTCCCAGGCAGATGCCGGACGCCGCGTGCACACCACCCTCGACATCGATGACCTCCGCAAACTCGCCAAAGACGTCGCCCTCGTCCAAGGCGGCCGAGCCGACGAGGCCAAAAACCCTGTCCTACAAGGCTTCACGGACCTTGATCTATGGCAAGCCTGGCTCGATGACGACGAACCAGAGAACGAGGACCTGCGCGACAAAGTCCGAGCGGTACTGGACTACGGACTCGACAAGATCGAAGCCCTCGCCACAACCCTGATACCCAATCCGAAAGACGCTGACGTCACCGTCTCCACAGTCCACAAAGCCAAGGGCGGCACCTGGGACAGCGTGCTGGTCGACATGGGGGATCAGCCGATCGACGACGACGATGACGAGACGCTGCGGCTGCTGTACGTCGCCTTGACCCGCGCCCGGAACCGGGTTCTGTGGACTCCGCCGGCCACCAAGGGGCGAAGCAAGACCAACAGCGACCAGATTCGAGCCAGAATCGCCTCCCTGGTCTCTGACGGAACCAGTTTCGCGACACCGCCAAACCGTGCATGCCCCGAACATCGCGTTGCTCCTCGGCACCTCCTTGCTCGGGGCGCAGATTCAGCCGGAGAGACGACGAAACAGCAGCGATGACTTCCGGGCAAATCGCCTGTAAGTTGGAGTTGTGGAGCTATGGACAGATACGCAAGCGGCCGAGCACTGGGGCGTCACCCCATCGCGCGCCCGCACGATCCTGTCCAACCGCGGCATCCGCCGCATCGCCGGCTACCCGACAAACGAAATCCGCGCCGTCACCCGCCATCAGGGCGCCCGCACCGACCTGCGCGCCACCACCGCCGTCGACTCGGTGCTGACCATCGCCGACACCGCAACCGCGATCGCCACCACCACCGATGACACCACCCGCCTGCGGTACTTCTTCGAATTCATGCGCGGCGCCGACGCCGCCGGACCCGCCGCACTGCGACTCATCGACACCGAACCCGCCGCGACCGGATCAACGCGATTCGACGCCCTGCTCGGCGCGGCCGCCGAACACATCGCCACCCAACAGGGAGAACCCGGACCCCTGTGGACCGTCACCATCGAACGATTCCTGCCAGACGCATGGTGGGTCAGCGACCTGCCATCAGGCCGCGCCCTGGCCCTCGTCGGCGCGCCAGCATCATTTCGACGCCGCGGCATCTACCTCGACCGCCACGACCTGAAAACGGACGAAACACCCATGGCACAACCATCTTTCGACCAACCCGAACTACTGCGCGCATTCGAAAAGCTCGCCGACAAACTTGCCCGCAGGAACGTCGTCGGCACGGTCCACGTCGTCGGCGGAGCAGCAATGCTGCTCTCCTACGGATCGCGCGTCATCACCCGCGACGTCGACGCACTGTTCGGCCCCGACGGACCGATGCTCGCCGCCATCCGCGAAGTCGCCACCGACATGGGCTGGCCCTCAACATGGCTCAACAACCAGGCCAGCACCTACGTCGCCCGCAACCCAGGACAGGGAGCCCGGGTATTCGATCATCCGAACCTCCAAGTCATGACAACACCACCGGAACACCTGCTGGCGATGAAAGTGCTTGCCTCACGCAGTGTTCGAGATCGCGGCGACATCGAACTACTACTCAAACGGCTGGCCATCAGATCACCTCAAGGAGTCTGGTCAATCGTCGAACGCTACTTTCCCGGCGTCCCGATTCCCGATCGCGCCAAGCTACTCATCGAAGACCTCACCGCAGGATCACGCTAAAAAGCCTGCGCCACAAGCGTCTAACGCTGTCACGCACCGAGCTGGACACCACTGACAGATACTCAGATGAGCGCGGCCATCACCGGTAGACACCGGGAACGACACATGAGCCAGCCATGCCCGCCGCGTAGTCTGCGCCCAAGCGTGGAGCAGCCCCGGGGTGTCGGTCGTGAAGATATTCAGGCCGAAGCTCTTGACGCTCAACGGGACGGTGTCCAGCCGGAACGCGTCCTCACGGCTCCCGAGAAGCATGTTGACGTCGACCAGCACCGGCCGCGGAGGATCGACCCGCCGCAGCGTCGCCAGGCCGGCCCCACTCCAGAGCGATTCGCACATTTGTTCTAAAATAGGCGCCAGGCGGGCCAGAACGCAAGATGCCGTCAGCCAGCCTCCCGACTGCGCGGACGGCCGCATGCCGGGCCGATCCACCCCACCTACACGCGGGAACGGAGCCGTTTAAGGTAGTCGCCGCGCGGGCCTTCCACCTTCACCACCGAGACCCAATCGCAGCGCTGCTAGCACGGGCAGCACGACTGATCGACCCCCGAAACGAAAGAAGCCGGCCGTAGCGCCCGGGCTGTGGGTAGCAGCGCGAGCTGGCCGGCTCCCTCTCGGTTGGACCATCGTTCCTGATGGCATCCCCTGGTGAGGTGAGGACGAAACGGATGCACCGTTCCGGTCCCAAGACGAGCGTAGACCTCCCGAACGAATTTCTGCCGGACACGCCGATGCGAGACTGCCACCGGCCTACGTGAGAGCCGCGAACACCGCGCACCCTCGAAGTCGGTGTTGGGTGCACGATGAACCGGCAATTGGGGCACCGAGACCAGCCCCGAGGCTCCAGTACGGAGCGCAACACAGCAGCTCACATCCCATGGCGACTTACGAGGACCTATCAGCGCTCAGAAGTCACGTTCGGGCCTGACCTGGGCCGCCGCTCAGGCTCATTTCGTCGCTAGTGGAACCCCTGACCCGCCACGAGTCGACACTTGCCACCGATCTTCATGACATCACCCCAGGTCACGCACCGGCAGTGGCAACTCTCGCGCGCACTGCCGAAGAACTTGCCACCCATCCCCACGGGGGAAGTTCGCGCGAACCGCGCGCCGCACGGCGTGTCGAGCTCGTGGCCACACTGATTCCTTGATGTGCGCGAGACTGAACATCTGGCAGACAGCCGTGCCCGAAAGGATAAGTACCGCAATGCAACTCGTCTTCACGTCCCAGCGCGCCGCAACAGCGCTCGAAATCGCTGCACTGGAAACCGAATTGAAAGCCCGCCTCCGCGCCGAATTCGACAAAACCCCGTTCGCCCAAGATCTGCCCGCCCCCTCCAGTGATGTCACCTTCCGCCTCAATGGTGGTAGAGGCGAACCCGCCACCCTGAGCGTGACGGGAGCGTCGAGCGACATCATTCGGGCCGTCATGCGCTGGTGCACGTGCTGCTCAACAGTGCACACCTTCGAGGAGGTGGCCTATCTGCAGGGCGAGGACCGCTGGGCCGCCGACGACCCTCACACCGGGCGAACCGTCGAGGAGCGCCGCGTCTACACCGCGACAACGGGGTCGGCGGACGACCACCTGGACGGCGGTAGGCCGATCACCCTCGGCACGCGCCAGCCCATCAGCTTCGTGGTCGAATCGTTCTCCGCCGGAGTCGGCTGCTAGCTGTGGTGTTCCGGTACGGGGTGGCTACGCGGCCACCTCGACCGGAACAACCTGATGGCGCCGGCCCGCGAGGTGGCGCTGACCGGCCGCCTTGGCCGCCAGCGGGGCGCTTCCATGAAAACTGACGATCGCCCAATGGGCAGGCTCGTCCTCGACCCGGCGGCCGACGTGAGCCGAGCGGCGATCCTCGGCGTTACCCGACCAGCCATAACCAATGACCTCGAGACCGGCCGGAATGATCGCCTCGGCGCCGTTCTCCCCGTGAACCCATCGCGTTTCTTCGTATCGCTTCTTGGCGTCAAACCACACCGCCAGCGCGTGTGTGTAAACACGGTCGCTGCCGCGCGTAGTGGTCTGGGCGCCATCAGGTGTCGTGGCGCTGTACTTGAATTTCGGCATCAGCTGATCTCGATTCCGTGCAGGGCCGCCAACACTCGGCCGTCGGTGGTGAACCGGACCCAGGTTTCATCGCCGCCATCGCCACCTTCATCTATGAACGTCTCAATGAGCCCAGCTCGTTTGAGTTGCGTGATGTTGCCGCGGGCTTCCTTGGTGCCGCCACCGCCACCGCCAAGCGGGGGAGTACCTGACCAGTTACCCGCGTCGGCGGCATAACCGAGAAACACGTCGAGTGAACCGCTCGTGATCTTGGGATTGGTTGCGGGATTGGTCGTTTCGGCCACGTCGACGGCCCCACTCGGTGAAGCCGTGTGCCGGTCGTCGAGGTTCGCGTCAATCTGCGCGCTGGGGACCATCTCGTCGATGCGGCACTGGACCAGATCTGTGTTGCCGTCGAGTACGGCCGGCTCACGGGTGTAGCCAGCGCTGGAAGCGGTAGCGGTCATGCCGCCCATAATGCCACCGGAGAAGCCAAATGGCAACGTGTATTGCAAATGGCCGCCGCTGTGGCATATTGTCGTATGCTGAGGGCATGACCGAGGCTGAGGACGTGATGGCTGAATATCGGATCGCTGAGCGATACAGCGAGTGGAGGTCGGCCCAGGCGCTTGCCGACGGACGACTCGACGAGTTGAATACCGCGATCCGAGCCGCGGTGGCCACTCGGGCCTGGGGTATCCGGACCGCTGTTTGCCGCGTTACAGGCTGGTCCCGCGAGCATATCCGCCGGCTGGCTCTGAAGCAGGACCACGCTGGCGCCACACCGAACAACGTCGTAAGGCTGAGTGAGGAGCAGTAGCGATCATGCCGCTAAACCTCAGGGCCAGAGGATGATACGAAGACGCGATACGACGAGAGGGGGAAGGTCGAGATGAGATGGTTCTGGCAACGACAGGCCGATGAGCTCCAACGCCGCGCCCAGATCAAGGACCTGCACAACTCGCTGCCGACGCGCAGCCTGGCGCCAAACGATGGCGCCGGCCCGACAGAGAAGGAGTACTTCGCGGCGGCAGACGCTGTGGCCCTGAACTGGCAGAACGAGCAGTCGGTCCACCAGTTGTTTATGGGCAACCCGAACAGCGACATCGTGCGCATGATCAGATGGGCGGACATGCTGCGCGCGGCCAATGCCGGCGGAGCCGAGCGGATGGTTGTTCTCGATGCCGCCGCCCCCGGCGGTGTGCACGTCGACGTCGACGTCAAGTTATCCCTGTTCGCTGCCGAGCTTGATGTCCTGGACGCGCTGGCGCCCGGTCTGCGCCGACCGGAGTTGGTGGACCAAGTCAAAGAACACCTGCACCGTCAGGCGCTGCAGGCAATGGCCGACAAAGATGCACGGTAAACCCACAGTGGCACAATATAATTCGGCGAAGCAATCCATTGTGACCGCCAAACAAGTGCAATGGGAAACATCCGACGGCGAAACATACGGACTATTCGAGTTGGGCGAGGATGCCTACGAGATCACCATCACGGGCCGCATCCGGCCAAGCATGTGGACCACCGGCACCAACGAACGAACATGGTCAGTGGCAACCGTCTACGAAAACGAGAGCATCGGAGTCGGCTACGAAGACGGGCTACGCAACGCGAAACGCGCCGCGCTCCAAGCCCTGAACAACCATCTCGCCACAACAAACCGATAGATGTCATACCGGAGGGGGACGATCACCACCATGGCCACCACACCCGCACACCTGGCGCCCGAGACCTGCTACGTCTGCGGCGGCGAACCTCACGAAGACACGGCCACCGCCGGCCACGCCTTCTGGTCCAACGCCGACGCGACCAAGCACTTCACGCAGCAGCGCCCAATCACCCACCTCTACCCGGGCGGCGAAACGTCACCAGCAGCGGCCTACGTCGCCCAGCACCGGCCCTACTGACAGTCCACGAGACTAGGAGATCGTTATGCCCGGGGGACCTGCAATGGGGATTAGCGAAGATTGGCCAATTGTCGCCGCGTGCAGTAACTCCCTGACTCTCGCTGGCGAGGAACGCTGCGTAATCGAGAACATCGTCGGTGGCGAGCACCCCGCGCAGGACCACGCTGTGTGCGAGCTCGTCGCCACGCATCCAGGGCCGCATCATGCGTTAGTGCAGATCGCCGGAGACCAGGAAACCTGGCTGGTATGGGACAGCGATGGACTGCGGGAACTCCGCCGCCACGCAGCCTGCTCACTCACGATTCCGCTAGCTCAGCACGGCCTCCAGGAAACAACCAGTTGCATGCTGTTCGACGGACATTTTGGGCCGCATCCGTGTGGAAGCGGCCTCTGGTGGTGGGGTGACTGCGACACCCGGGGATTCGTGCCGGCGCAGGAGGCGGTAACCGCCCATGCTGATCAAGCGCGGGCAGTAGATGAGGCTGTCGGCGCCTACGCGGCAGTGATTGGCCATGGCGTCGATGCCCCCACCAACATTGCGACGCGCCGACGCAAGAAGCTGATCGCTAGCCGTGACTCAGCGCGCGAGGCCTTGGCGGCCGCGGTCTGGCATGGCGGGACCAGCCGCGCTGAAACAGACGCGTTGCGCCGCCGGCGAGACACCGCACAGCGTGACCTTGACGAACTCAACGAATGCCACAGTGAGACAGAGTGATCCGTCTAGGTGTGATGCCTCAGGACATTAGTGACACGGGAACTACACCCGGGTCCAGCAGAGGGGGGAAACGCAATGTCCAGCAACGCTGCTGATGCTTCGGGGTCTCACAAACTGGCCACAGCTATAGCGTCTCGTGCGATCCGCATGATGGAGAGCGGATACCGGGGCTATCACCTTTACAGCCTCGATGCGCGCGAAGCCCTAGTCGCCGTGATTCTCACGACCTGGCCCGTAAACGAGTCCCATGGTGAACGGGCAAGGCGACGCGAGATTTCGCGCCGCGACAAGACAATCGCGTCGCTACGCCACGGCGCGGTTCAGGATTCGGACTGGCTTGTCTGGGGTCGCGATTACTTCCTTTGGCGGCCGTGGTACTCAAGTACTGCTGAATATGAGTTCCGAAAAGCGTCTCTGGACATCGTCACTGACGGCCACGGCGTTCGAAACCGGAACGCGGCGTGGGCGATGAAATGCTGGTCCGTCATCAGCATCGGCGCCGAAATCGTCCGGATCAGCCTGGCGAGGCTCGATGACGTCGACGAAGGTCAGCTGGCCCCCGCCCTGGATGAGCACCTGAGTGGTCTGACGAGCGCCGCTCTTGTACTAGCAGACGCGTGCCTGGAACTTAGCGAGACACCACTCGAAACACCTGGTGCGCAGTCTCGTCGAATGGTGGAGCGCAGACTTGCCGCACGGCCAACCATGGAGGTCGAGTGGCTGGGACTGGTTGAACAGCTCGACAGTCTGATTTCCCGCTGCCAGGAACAATTAGCTTTCGCGGGCAAAGAAGCGACTTTTGACTGAGATCATCGCGCAACCAATGTCACAACATAACAAATCTAGGCACGGAAAGTCACCGAGCGAGGAGAGAACATGACGGACACGGTACCAACATCGTTGGAGGCATGGACCGCCGCCGATACGGCGGGCTGGTTGCTCGTTACCCCCGAAATGCGAAGCACAACAGATACTTTCGACCGGCTGCCCTCACGCGCGAGCAATGATCAGAACCTGTGGATGAGCCTCGGCGAGGCGGCGTAGGAAAGGGCGCACCTTCCCGAGGATGATCTGAATGTCGAAGGTCTGATCAAGAGCCGGCGTTGGCGCGCTGGTTCGGGAAGGTACGCCCATGCTCACGGTAGTTCACGATGCGGATTCATCCAACGAGGATGCTGGCTCGTCGCGGTCGTTGCTCGATGAGATTGTCCGCGACGGTGCCCGCCAGATGCTGGCCGCAGCGTTGCGGGCTGAGGTCGCCGCCTACATCGAGGCTCATGCCGGTGAGCTTGATGAGAACGGGCACCGGCTGGTGGTGCGCAATGGCTATCACCGCGAGCGCGAGGTGCTCACCGCGGCGGGCGCGGTGAGTGTGACCGCGCCGCGGGTCAATGACAAACGTGTTGACCCGGACACTGGTGAGCGGCAACGGTTTTCCTCGGCGATCCTGCCGGCGTGGGTGCGCAAGTCGCCGCAGATGACCGAGGTGTTGCCGTTGCTGTATCTGCATGGCTTGTCGACCAGTGATTTCGGTCCGGCGTTGGAGCAGTTCCTGGGCTCGGGTGCCGGCTTGTCGGCCACGACGATCACCCGACTCACCACGCAGTGGCAGGACGAGGCCAAGGCCTTCGAGGCCCGTGATCTGTCGGGCACCGACTACGTCTACCTGTGGGTCGACGGCATCCATCTCAAGGTGCGCCTGGAGCAGGAGAAGCTCTGTTTGCTGGTGATGATCGGTGTGCGCGCTGACGGCCGCAAGGAGCTGGTCGCGCTCACCGACGGGTACCGGGAGTCGGCCGAGTCGTGGGCTGATCTGTTGCGGTCGTGCCGACGTCGCGGGATGACCGCACCGGTGCTGGCCGTCGGCGATGGGGCCCTGGGGTTCTGGAAGGCCGTGCGTGAGGTGTTCCCGGCCACCGGCGAGCAGCGGTGCTGGTTTCACAAGCAGGCCAATGTTCTTGCCTGCCTGCCAAAGTCGGCTCATCCGGGGGCGATCGCGGCGATGCGGGAGATCTACAACGCCGAGGATATCGACCACGCGCAGGTGGCGATCAAGGCGTTCGAGGTGGACTACGGCGCCAAGTACCCCAAGGCGGTCGCCAAGATCGTCGATGACGCCGATGTGCTGCTGGAGTTCTATAAGTACCCGGCCGAGCACTGGGTCCATCTGCGCACTACCAACCCGATCGAATCAACGTTTGCCACGGTACGTTTGAGGACCAAGGTGACCAAGGGGCCGGGTTCACGCGTCGCCGGAATGGCCATGGCTTACAAGCTGATCGACGCCGCGCAAGCCCGCTGGCGAGCCGTCAACGCACCGCACCTGGTCGCTCTGGTCCGGGCCGGCGCGATCTTCCACAAAGGCAAACTGCTCGAGCGACCCACCGACATCACCCCGTCGGCGGACTCGGCACCGACCGAATCAACTGGAACGGAGGTCGCCTGAAACAAGCCGATCCACAGGTATTGACAATTCCTCCTCACGCGCGCCGTTTGGACTGTGGGTGAACGACGCGTTCTGGGACAACGACGAAGACTATTACGAACTGAACCTCACTCCAGATAGCCTGTGGTACTTGCCTGACCTTGACGCCGCGGACATATGGGCGCATCCCGAGCAGTACCGAGCGCTCTACCTGACCGCAACACCCGCAACGCGCGCCCGCGGCGACATCAATGAGACGCTGTACACGGTGATTGATTCAGTTCCGGTCGGCGACTTGATGATTGACCCAGCCGACCGCCGCTACGACCGATTGCGTGAGCTGCTGTCTCAGGGGGGCCATCGCCTATGGGAACCTACGATTGACTCCCCGGAGCAGAAACGGGCGGCAACCGTGGCCTACGGCGCTCTACACAGGTACGGCTTCGGCTGGATCGAGCAGGAATGCACAGGCACCAACGACTTCTACGCGGCGTTGGCGCTGCGGCCCTACATTGGGCAGTTCGAGGGCTGGGACCAAGCAGCTTACGACGCCTTGAGGCGATCATTCGAGCACTACCGCGGCGAGCTGCTGCACCCCGAGGATGCCCTGCTATTGGGTATCGCCTACGACGTGATCTGAGGACGGATCGACAGATGCAGAGCGACGGCGGCCATCTATGCCATGGGTGAACGGCCGCGAGCTGACCATGGAAGAGTGGAATCTGGCCTATGCCACCAACGGCGCGACGCTGCGGGCGGCGTGCGAAGGCGAAGGGCTCGCCGTGGGTGGAACCAACGCACAGCGCGGCCGTCGACTGGCCGAGGCCGGCCTGAGTCAGGCCGACGTCGAGGAACGATACGGTTGGCGCGCCCGCCAATCGGGAAGCCGCCGCAACGGGGGCGGGACTGCCGATAACCTTGAGGCCGAGGGGGATTGAGCCTGTCCTAGCGGAGCAGGTGCAGTCGCAGCCGAAGCGAATCCGGTTTGAGCGTCATCGTCTCAGACGCCGTCATGGTGTACCAATGCTCGAAGCCTCAGTGACCGCCGCCGGCCACCACCGCGCGATCTGCAAGAGCTCCGTGGTCTCTTCGGTGAGCGTGCTCGACCGGGACACCGCAGCTTCACTGTCCGCGGCCGGCGACTGCCCAGCGGTCCTCGCGGCAGCGGCATGAGCAAACTGCAAGGCTTGTCGAGCACTGGCCTGCTCGGTGGCGGGCACCTTGTAACGGTCGAAGAATGCCGCGGCATCGACTGACGTCACATAGGGGCGCAGTAGCAACATTGCGTCACGGATTTGAATGTTGCTCTGGTGCAAATCAAAAGAGCTCTTCTGTCGACCCGAGTCAAGCGCGATCAGATGAACTCTCTGGCACAGCGGCGATCAGTGCGGCACGCAGAGGTTCCAACCGGCGCCACTGCCGACTCGTCGAATCCAAACCCAGGCGAGCCTGTGCTGCCCGGACAGCCGGAATGGACTCGAGGATGCGGAATCCGGCGCTGTGTAACGAGCCGAGTTTTTCGAGCAACGACAACACCACAGTCATAGAAAAGCTGTCCCCCACTGCGCAAAACTGGCGAACATTTCTGATCCCGTTCGCTCAATCCACCATAGCGGACTCCCAGCGGCCAAAAGACACCGAATTTTGAAGGGCGGCAGGCGCACTCGCGCCGAACGTCCCGGTGCGCGCTCGCGCACTTCGCCGGGCATTCAGGGTCAGAAATGGCTCGGCCAGAATTGGGTGTGCCTCGAACCGGCAATTGGGGTGGGACACGTCCAAACCCCGCGGCCTGCCGGGAAGCAACATCGCAGTTCAAGCGCAATCCCACCACGAACAGCCCAGCGATCACTCGAAGCCATGATTGGGCCAGCATTGGGGGAGGGTCGGCCAGCCGCCAGGCCGACCACCTTCACCGACCCGATCACTTGCGAAGGCCAAGACGATCCAGCGCCGTGGTCCAGTCTGTGGCGATCGCGACCTGCGCATCAGCCAGCGGCACCCGTCCGGTGCACACCGCCGACGCCAATCGGCTTTCGACCACGTCTTTCGGATTGTTGACCCCGTCCCGGGGCTTATGCCCCGGGCTCGGCGGTTCCACCCAAAGGTTTCTCGGGTCGTTCGGGTCGCCGCCCAGGACGAGCGATACGAGGTGATCGTATTCAGCGTCAGCCAAATCGCCTGTGTAAGAGTAACTTTTGGCGTTCTCGCGCTTCTCGACTCGGGTGATGGCCACCGGTGGCCGGATGGATTTGGTATAGCCGGCACGACAGACGGTGTGCGCCAGCGTCTCTTGGGTGACCTTCGGGCTGATCGCTCCGGGCGTGCAGCGCGGATCCGGCAGCGGCTCGCCGGTGGGGGAATGCCGATACAGGCAACTACCAGCCGCAGGCTGCCGCTGTACGACGTAGTTCGTTGGGCCGGGGCCGACCGCCAACGGGCCGCCAGACGACCCGGATACGGCCGGCGCTGGCGCCGCTGCGCTGTCGGCCGCCTTGGTCAGTTGCCAGGTGCCTCGATCGGCACCGCTCGAGCATCCGGTGACGGCGGCGGCCGTGAGGACGGCCACGGCGACGGCGATGTGGCTGCGATTCATGGCGGGCTGCTTTCGGATCAGCGAACGAGGGTCTGCGGGTAGAGCTCACGCTGCGAGCTGTTGAACACGGCGGCGATGACCTTCGACTCGTTAAAGCCCTCCTGCACAAGGGTTTCCACGACTTCGCCTGGCGTGCCACCCCGGTATCCGAAGTTCACCCCATGCAGTTCGAGAGTGTTCCCGCTCTCGTCGAGGAATCGCAGCAGCTTGCTGCGGCCGGAGACGGTGGACTCGGGCCGTGCCGGCGGATCGCTCGCAAAGGTCAGCTCGACGTGCTTCCAGTCCCCGAACTTCGTGCGCACGTCGCGGTAGAACCGCCAGGCGTCCCAGGTGGTCTTCGATTTTCCTTTGTTGGACAACAACATTGACGTGCCTTTCTGTGATGTCGGATCGATTTGATCCGCAGAGCTGCCGAGCGCTGGCAGCGGCCATGCGCCCGAACGGTAGACCCGCCGACCGACACCTTTGGCGATCACAAGGCCCTCCCAGTTCTCCGGCCGCCGCGCGGCGGTCAACATCATCGTACGGCATTACGTACGATAAACCGCACGTAAGTGGATTGAATGGGCCCGGCCGCCGCCGCGACATGAACCTTCTGGGTGAGCCTCTAACCTCTCGTTGGGCCAGAAAGCGCCATCTCCAACCCCCGACTCAGTTCACGTCGTGACAGGTGAATGAGGGTGTTGGTCATCGATTCAGCGCCGCCCATCGAAGCCGCCTTCGGGCCGGAATCGGGCGGTGGAGGAAACCCGAGCTCGGCTACCCCTTGAGGGCAAACCCGCTGCACATATTTACGTACGGCAATACGTACAGTAGATTCTGGGGTATGCGCCTGGACTCCAACCGCCTCATCCCGGCAACCGAAGCCCGAACAACGCTGCCCTCACTCCTGGACGCCGCCCGAGACGGCCACATCACCCACATCCTCCGGGACCGCACCGTCGCCGCCCACCTCGTGCCAGGCGACGCCCTCATCATCACCAGCGACATCGAACCCGACCTCAGAACCCACGTGGCCAGAACAACCGCCGGCTACTTCGTCGACGACATCGAAAGCTCCGGATACCGCCACCCAGGCGACGACATCGGACGCATCCTCGCCTGGGTCTGGTCCTGCCAGGAAGACGCGGCCGTCGCCTGGTTCGGCACCTACGCCGCCGCGGTGGCCGAACAGCTCAAGGAACGCCGCATCGCCCGGCCCGCATTCGACCAACTCTGGTGGGCCATGACCGTCGCCCTGCGCGGATTCATGCTCGACGGCCCCATCGCCGACTACGAACAGGCAATCCGCCACCGCCTTCACGACCTCGGCTACGGCCAGCTCTTCACTCCATCCGAACTCGCCGGCCACGGCCGCCAGCGCGGCGCCGACGACCCTTGGCCAGACGGCCAACCGTCCGGTCGCGGCTGGGCCAAACGCCGCTGGCAGGACATCACGACCACTAACTTCGTTCCAGACCCCCGCCTAGGCCACACCTACGGCACCCCCGACGACTGGTCCCGCGTCGAAGCCATCACCCCCAACGAGGCGACGCTGCTCCACAACGACGGCACCCCGTCCACCATCGCCATCAACCCAGACGACTGGGTCCCCTTCCACACCACCGCACCATGGCGCTGGGGTTGCGAACTGCGGGTACGTGGTGGGCGAGGTGGTGACTGAAGTCGGGTCCGGATTCAACGGGAATCGCCCAAAAATTCGGCGGGTCTTGTCGGATCCCTCTGCGAAAGTGTTGGTTGTGGAACACCGCGACCGCCTGGCCCTGTTCGGGGTCGAGCACCTGGAAGCGGCCCTTTCGGCGCAGGGTAGCCGCATCGTGGTGACCGATGATGGTGAGACCGCCGACGACCTGGTCCGGGACATGATCGAAGTACTCACCAGCATGTGCGTTCGCCTGTACGGGCGGCGGGGCGCCAGGAACCGTGCGATGCGTGCGGTGACCGCCGCCAAGCAAGCCGGGGCCGAGGTGGCGTGATGGGCGAGAAGTTCACCGTGCCTGAGGGGTGGGTGCTGCAGGCATACCAGTTCGCGCTGGACCCTAGCGCGGCGCAAGCCGCGATGTTGGAATCGCATGCTGGCGGAGCCAGGTTCGCCTACAACACGATGCTGCGCGCGGTGAAGGCGAACCTGGGCCAGCGGGATGCGGAACGGTCCTACGGTGTCGCCGATACTGATCTCACTCCGACCTTGTCGTGGTCGTTCCAATCGCTGCGCAACGACTTCAATCGCCGCAAGCACACCGTCGCGGTGCGCGAGGACGGGACGCCGTGGTGGCAGGAGAACTCAAAAGAGGTGTACGCCAACGCCGTTAAGAACCTGTCGCTGGCGTTGAAGAACTGGGGAGACTCCCGCACGGGGGCGCGCAAAGGCCCACGTATGGGGTTCCCGGGCTTCAAGTCCAAGAGGTCAACTCGAGCGTTCGCCTTCACCACCGGAACGATCCGCATCGAGCCGGACCGCCACCACGTGACGCTGCCACGGCTGGGCCGCCTGCGCACCCACGAGTCAACGCGCAAGCTCGCCCGCCGCCTTGAGGCGGGCACCGCGCGGATCCTCAAAGCCACCGTGCGGCACGAGCATGGGCGATGGCTGGTGAGTTTGACCTGCGTCGTCGAACGCACCACGCAACGGCCCGCGCACATCAAGGCGCTGGCACCGGTGATCGGTGTCGATCTCGGTGTCAAAGACCTGATCGTCGCGGCCACCCCCGACGGGCGCCAACTGTTGCGACAGCACGCTCCGCGCGAACTGCGGCACGCTTCGCGGCAGCTGCGTGCGTTGCAGCGCAAAGCATCCCGCCAACTCGGGCCGTGGGACCCCGCTGCCAAAGCCAGGCGTGAGCCCTCGAACGCGTGGCGCCGCACACAACAGCTCATCGCTGCGCAGCACACGCGGGTGGCCAACCTGCGACGCGACCGGCTGCACAAACTGACCACCCACCTCGCACAGTCCTTCGAGGTGATCGGTACCGAGACCCTCGCGGTGAAGAACATGATGGCCGCCGGCGGCGCCCGCAAACGGGGTTTGAACCGTGCGGTCGCTGATGCTGGTTTGGGTGAGTTTCTGCGTCAGATCGCCTACAAGACAACGTGGTACGGGTCAGTTCACGTTAAGGCCGACCGGTGGTATCCAAGCTCGAAGACATGTTCTGGTTGCGGTTCGGTGAAAACCAAGCTGAACCTGTCAGAACGCACCTATGTCTGCGACAACAACGACTGTGGCCTGGTGATCGATCGTGATCTCAACGCCGCGATCAACCTCGCGCGCCTAGCGCGAGCGGAGCAGAGTGCCTGCTTCGACAGGGGTGGAGCCGACCGTAAGACGACCGCTTCGGCGGCGCAGGTGGCTGTGAAACCTCAATCCAGCAATGGAAGCGCCTCACCGCAAGGCGAGGCTGCCTAATGGACCAAAAGGCAACGGACCAGACTCAGGACTACATGCTGAGACGAGCAGGCGACAGTGATGGTCGATCAACAGAGCGACACCCAGGACTTTGTGCTACTGAAGTTCAACAACCTCAAAAATCAGATCGTCGTGCTCGGCCCAAAGACCTGGAACTGACGTCCGAGCAGCCTCGGCGGCCGTCGACACCGAACTCAACCACCGCCACGGCGCCCGATCCGGTGGAATACCTGGGCGTGAGGACCGGCCGGAGCCGCTACTTGCCTTCGGGCGGCTCGATGACCCGCAGCTGCGCCCGCGTGGGCAGGTCCGCGACCTCAATTCCGGCATCGGTGCAGGCCTGCACCCCACCCAGCGGCGCGGGATCGACCGGCCAATCGTGCACCCCGCCGTCATCGAACAACGCCACCGCGTTCGGACGCGGACCGGTAGTGAACCGAGTCTGATAACGCAAACCATGGTGCCCGCCACCGTGCAGTGCCATCGCCCACCCCTGCGGCAGCTCGTAGAGAGCGCACGTTCCCAGCTCGCGCGTGAGACCGAACCGCGCAGCGTCATCATGGCAACAGTCGGCAACCCACCGCCCGGCCGGCACCATCAACGCGGACACTTCCGTCTGGGCGGCGAACTTGAACGACACCGTGCCCTGCTCGACCAAGTCGTGGCCGAACCTCTCCCGCAGCGCCGTGCTCACGTCCGTTGCCAGATAGCACGTGCCGGACGGGCTCACCAGGTCAAACCGGCCCGACAGATCGGAAGAAAACCACCACGGGGACAGGCCAGCGCGGTGCGCCCGCCTCAACACGAAGTTCGGACGCAGCCGCCACTTCGGAAACCCTGCGAGGTCTGCCGGCGGACTACCCAGAGCCCGTTCCTGACGCGGCCGGCTCATACCTTCCACCGGGCCGCGGTGTCGCGGGCCATGGTCAGGACCCGCTGTGGATCGCCGCCCCGACGCAACCAGCCGCTCGCGCGATGCCCATCGAGCAGCGCCGATGGCGCCTGCATCCAGAGGGCGATCATCCACGGGTCGTCGGTGCCTTCGGCCAGGACGGCCAGGACCTCGGCAAGCGCGGGGATGGTTGCGCCGTTGGGCAGGAACTGCCAGGTGGGGAACAGGGTGCTGCCGTCAGCGGTGGGGCACCCCAGCAGCGCATGCTTGGCGACCTTCTGGTGAACGGCCTGCCGAGAGATGCCCAGCCACTTCACCAGGCCGGCAGTGTCGTAGAAGGGGCCAGAGATGTCGTCGTAGGTGTGGCTGGCAGGCAGTGAGGCCGCCATCTTCTCGGCGACCTGCTCAGGGTCGCCGAACAGGTCCTCAATGCTCAGTTCGGCGTCGCTGGCGCGCTGAAGCCGCTCGTGCAGCTTTGGTCCCAGAACGCGCATGACCTGCCGTTCGAAGTCGGCGATGTCAGTCATCTCGATCACTCCCTCGATCCATCTCAGGCTCAAGCGTACCGACGGTGCGTCAACTGCGTCAACCGAATGGCGTCAACCATGTCAACCAGGGACGCATGGTCCCGGCCTGACCTTCACTACGCGGCCATTGCGCCAGTCGACTAGGAGCAGGTGCATACCGGCCACCCTCGGCGGAACGGTGTAACCGGTCTGGATTGACCCGCGGCGCCGTCGGCGAAGAAGCCACGGTCGAACGGGGTGAGGGTCCGGTAGCCTTCGGCGCGTGCCGGCGTCGCTGTTCGAGGTGTGGGAGGTCTCGGCGTGGGAGGTCTACAGCGACGAAACCGAAGGCCAGGAAGAGAAGTGGTGGCTGATCGACCCGGTGACCTCGCGGCGGTGGCTGTTCAAACCTCCGGTGGTCAAAAACGGTGTCCAGCAGGGGGAGGACTGGGCCGAGAGGGTGAGCACCGAACTCGCGTGTGCTCTCGGGGTCCCCTGCGCCCGGGTCGAGCTGGGTGTTCGTGACGGTCGCCGCGGCTCGATGTCGCTTGACTTGCAGCCGCCGGGCTGGGATCTGCAGTCCGGAAAACTGCTGATGGCCGACGCCGATCCCGACTATCAGAGCCAGATCAAAGGCCGCGCCGGGCACTCGCTGGAGCGGATCGCCGCCGCCCTGACCGTCTGCGACCCGCCGCCGAGCCCCGTGATTCCCGGCGATTTCGGCGCGTTCGACGTGTTCGCGGGCTACATGGTTCTGGATGCGTGGATCGCCAACCGCGACCGGCACGACGACAACTGGGCCATTCTGCTGCCGCCACCGGACAGCCCCGACCGACTCCGCCTGTCCGACTCGTACGACCAGTCCAGCAGTTTGGGCTACAACGTCCGCGAAACCGAATGCACAGCCAGGCTGGGCCGTGCCGGCGGCGTCGAACAATGGGCCCGCAAGGGCACGGCGCACCGCTTCGAGCACGATCTGACCATCGGCCCGCCAACACTCGTCGAGCACGCCATAGCGGCGCTCCAGATGTGTCGACCCCTGGTCAGGCGGTTTTGGCTGGATAAACTGGAGGCCGTAAGCAACGATGACGCGGCAGCCGTCCTCGATCGCGTACCGGAATTGTCGGACCCGTGTCGTACGTTTGCTCTCGAAGTACTGAAAATCAATCGAGAAAGGCTGATCAATGCGAGCCGGGACATCTAGCGCACTGGTGGCGGGCCTGCGGGCTGACGCCGTGGTGCGTGAGCTGGTGGTGACCTGGCAGCACCCGGTTGAGCGGTCGATTTCGCCGGTAGGGTTGCTCAGCTTCGACGGCCAGACCTACACGTTCCGCTACATCCGCAACGCGCTGACGGTGCCTGGTTTCCGGCCGTTCCTCGGTTTTCCTGATCTCGAGTGGTGCTACACCTCAACCAGGCTGTTCCCGCTGTTCGCACAACGAGCGATGGCGCCCCGGCGTCCCGATTTCACGCGCTGGGTCCACCGCCTCGGACTGCCGGAGGACGCCTCGCCATGGGAACAGATCGCCCGGTCCGGCGGCCGCAGACAAGGCGACACCATCCAACTGTTCCCAGTGCCCCGCATCAGCGACGGACACCTGGAATGCGACTTCCTCGTCCACGGCATGCGCCACATCCTCGAACGCCCGATCGAAGTCGGGGGCGTCCTCGTCACGGTCACCCGCGATGAACTCGAAACCACACTCGCGGGTCTACGCCCGGGCGACCAGCTCGGGCTATGCGACGAGCCGTCCAACCGCAGCAACCCGCAGGCGATCCTGACAACAACGGCCGGGCACCTGCCGCTGGGATGGATGCCGAACCTGCTGGTCGACGAAGTACACCGCGCCGCCGAACACGGGCCCGCCCGGGTGACGGTACGCGCCGTCAACGGCCCAGAAGCAGGCTGGCATCTGCGGCTGCTGGCAACGTTGTCGGCCGACGTCCCTGACGGCTTCGAGGTCTTCACCGACCCATCGTGGGAACCACTTTCCACACCTGATTTTCACTGAGCCGAAGCCAGCGTCGAACACTGTCGGTGCGGTCCCAGCTGCCCCGGTGCAGAGTTCGGACCACAACCCCACGCTCGCGAAAGTTCTGGAAACGTACAGCCTTTCAACCGAATGAATAGACGCTGATCCGCAGCCGCAATAGCCGGCCAAGGACTTCGGGCGCTCAGGCTGGAGCGTCGCCGCGGCTAGACGGCGACAACGTCGATCAGGTCGTCGAGCCCGTGAAAGTCGTTGGCGTTGCGGGAATAGAGCTTGGCGGAATGGGCGTGGGCGGTTGCTGCGATTAGATTTCCGCCTCTTCGACACGTCGGACTAGGTCGGAGGCGTCCTGGCGTAGTTCGCGAAGACCTGCGGTTTCCACATCACCAACTGTAGCAAAAGTGATACAGTTGGGTTATGACCGCTGGAGACACGCTTGACGCCGAGGTGACCACCGTGGGTGAACTGGTCGACTGGCTACTAACCCAGCCGCGTGATTGGCGGATCGTAATGTCGAAAGACGCCGAAGGAAACGGGCATTCGCCAATAGCAACGGCTATGCACGCCATGTACGTACCGGACACCACCTACACAGGTGAGATCTACCCGACAAACAACCAAGTAGACGAAGAAGACTCCGGATACGACGAAGAAGACCGGGCCCCGGACGACGCTGAGCCGGTAGTGCTTCTGATTCCAACCAGTTGACGACGCCGAGGATGGTCGGCCAGCGCCCCTGCAAAAGGTGCAATCAAGGGCCGACTCCCGAACGAGCTTGCCGGAGCGATCCATAACTGTAGCCATCCCAACAAGCGGACTAAGCGCCTCTAATCGGAGGAGCGTTCAGCGACGAAGAACACCGCCACCTCGAACTGCTGCGAACCGGGCTCGCCCGAGAGGCAGTAGGACAGCATCACCGGCACCTGCACACCGCTCGTCCCGTCGAGGGAATCGGCGATCTTGCGAGCCAGCGTGCCATCGCACCCACCCATCAGGTGATGGTGCGATGTGCGCGCCTCGATCAGTACCTCACCGCCGTCGATATCGGGCTCGAAAAGTTCAGGCTGCAAACCGATCTCGATACCGTGGATGTCGGTCAGGTCGACGTCGTCGGCGTCGATCTCACCGCGAAACACCGACGCCAGGAACCCGATGTCGTCGGCGGCGATGACGATTTCGAGACTGCCGGGCATCGGTTAGCCGTCGAGGTCTTCGCGCGTGTAGATCTCGCCGATGCCGTGCTCGACGAGGTCAATGTGAATCCCGGCGGAAGCAGCGGCGTCGAGAATGTCGAGCCGCAACCGCAGGACCGCATCACCGACTTCGCCGCGAGAATCCAAGTCCCCACCTTTGACGAGACCCCACGCGGCACCCCAGGCAAGGTTGGCGAGAACTTCTGCGGCAGTACTGGTTTCGCTCATGTCGACGGGCTCCTCTTTCGGTATACGGGCGGGTGAAGTGGGCCAGTTGGTTACAGCGGCAGCCGGTTCAAGCTCGTGGCGGCGGCCACCATCGCAGGGTGCGACAAGGACAACGGCTGCAGATCGACCAACGCCGGCCGCTCCCAGCTGGCCAGGACCGTCCACTGCGGCCGGTGGAACGACCACCACTGCACCCCCTGCCACTTCCGGCCCTCAATGGCGGGGGAGGTCTCGGACCAGATGCGGTGCGCCCACCCGGATGTGACCGCCAGATTCCGGGCCACCACCTGCGTCGGGCGCAGGCCCAGGTCGACGAGGCGGTGCGGATCGTCGAGGTCACAGATGCGCAAGCTATCGGGCAGCTCGTAGACGCCCAGCACGCGGCGGGAGCCCGGTACCGCGGGGAACTCGAGCATCGAGTCCGTCCATCGGGCGAAGTTGCCGAAGGTTTCGCCGCACGCGGCCTCGGCCTGGCGGGCGACGTACCAGACGTAGTAGTCGGGATGGTCGGCGCGGCCGCCGCGCTGCGGCTGATGCTCGTAGAGCGGGTGGCCAGGCTGACCAGGCTGCGCGGTATCGAGATACGGAAAGACGCGATACACCAGCACGTTTAAGCTGCCCCGCCCCACATTTCAGCGTCCAACGCCTCAAGAATGCGGGCAGGCCCGTCAGTCAGCAGGACATCGAGGGGCCGGGCGCCGCCGAGGAACGCGTTAGCGCTCTCCAACCAGATACGGGCCGCCTCCTCACCCCACACCAGGCGGGCGCGCGAGTAGACGTGCTCAAGGTCGATGAGGGCGGGCGCGGCGGCCGGGCCGGGCCGTTCCGCACCGGACGCCCACCGCGAGGTCTGAGATGGGCTGACACCGATCCAGCGGGCCAACTGGGCGCGAGTGAAGATGCTGGCCAGGTACTCGACGCGGTGCGTCGACAGCGGGTCATCGGCGGCAACACGGGCCGTTGGTCGCGCCGCCGGGGCCTTGCTCGGGACGGCAGCCGCGTTGTCAGCTGCGCGCTCGAATTCCTGGAGGTCGGCGCAGCCATCGGCCACCTCTGAGGCGGCGCGACTCTTGTGCGCGCGCCGCCGCTCGTCGTGGCGGGACCGCGCCCGGCCCGACGCGGCTTTCTTGGTGGCCATCACCAGAGCCTACCCAATATTTTTCGTGGGCTGGGTGCTGAATGCAGGAACCGCCGTCTGACCAGTCCATATTGCGCGGAATACGCCATGCACGACCCAAATCCTCCGTACCATCAAGAAAATTGACGGATGCGCTAAGCGTCTTCTGTCGCTAGCGCCTAACGAGGGGGCGGTCAGATGGCTGATGCACGTCCAAGCGTCAGGGTGTGGGGCCTACGGGAAGACGGCAGCAAAAAGGCGCTATGCGCGGTAACCACAGAGGGCCGATTGGTTCAGATGTGGGATACCCACGGCTGGCACCTGGACTTTCCCGCCGAACTAGCCGGCTACGAACGCCTACGCTTCGCCGGCGGCGCACCCGGCATCGTCATGCGAGACATCGGCAACAACAAGAAGTACCTCTACGCCGTCACCGACCAAGGCCGGCTGGCACAAATCTGGGACACCAACCGGTGGAACCTCGACTTCCCGGCCGAAGCAGCCGAGCGACCCGAATTACGTTTCAAGGGAACACCGTTGGCCGCAGCAACGGACATGACCGCCGGCAAGAGAGAGCTCTACCTCCTCACCCGCGACGGCCAACTGACATGGATCACCAACGCCAACGGACCGTGGCAGGTATCCGCCCCCGCAGAGCGAACCCACCCCGGGTTCCGCTTCGCGGGCAGCGTGGTTGGATATAGCGGGTTCTACCCAGGCGGCCTCATCCCCGGACCACAGCCCGACAGCGGGGCCCACGGCGGCCCTCAGTCAGAGGGCAGCGACGACGGACACCAGCCAGAGAGCGAAGGCCAAGGCGATGACCCTCCCGTATACACAGGCTTCCTCGGGCTATTCGCCGTCTCTGTCGATGACCGGCTGGTCCAGATCAACGCGTGGGATTTCCCCGCCGAGCTGGCCGGATATCCCGGTTTGCGGTTCAGCCCAAGCCCAGACGTATTCCCCTTCGCATTGACCAGCGGCAGGAAATCGCTGCATGTCATCACCGCCGATGGCCGGCTGGCACAGCTGTGGGACATCCACGGATGGCACCTCGACTTTCCCGCCGAACGAGCCGGACACCCGGACCTACGCTTCGCAGGCAGCCCAGCCGTCTTCCCACGCGACTGGGACCACAACAAGAAGTCCATCTACGCGGTGACGACCGACGGTCGACTGGCGCAAATCTGGGACACCAACCACTGGCACCTCGACTTCCCCGCCGAATCGGCCGGACACCCAGACCTACGCTTCGCAGGCAGCCCAGCAGTACTCGTACGCAACATCGGCCAGAACAAGAAAGCAATCTACGCGGTGACGACCGATGGCCGGTTGGCTCAGATGTGGGACACCAACCACTGGCACCTCGACTTCCCCGCCGAGCTAGCCGGCCACCCAGACCTACGCTTCAAGCCCTGAGAGATCACCCAGGCAGCCGCGCTTGGCTCGGATCAGCCTCGCGCAGACCCTTCCACGAAGCGTGCCGTAGACCCCTCCCCGGGGCGTATTCACGAAACGCGACCTCGCCGACGTATAGCGGCTCGACCCACCGCCACCCCTGCGCGGCAACATCATTGGGCACACTGGGGGAGTTGCGTTCAATTGGCGCCAACAGCCCGCCCAGTTGGCGGCGCATCGCGGAACTGAACCCGGTGCCCACTTGGCCGGCTACCTCCAAGACCCCGGCCTCATTGTGCCCAGCTACGAGCAATGCCCGGACATGTCCCGGTGGACCGGCGTAGGCGATGACCACCAGCTCGGCGGTCTGCCGGACGGGGCTCTTCACCCACCACGGTGAGCGGCCCTCCCGGTACGGCGAGTCCAGCGCCTTGGTCACCACACCCTCCATGCCGTGTTGGCCGGCTATCTGCAGCATGTCGGGCGCCGGCACCCCAACGAACGCCTTCGGCACCGTGAAAACCGACGACTCCTCGACCACCAACGACTCCAGCACCTCGCGGCGCCGCTCAAGGGACTCATCGGTCAGGTCACGCCCATCGACACTCAACACATCGAACGCCATCAACCGCACCGGCACCGCACGCAGCAACTCCGCACTCGGCCGACGCTGCTGAGGCCAGCGTCGCTGCAACCGCGTGAACGACGGCCGCCCGCCCCCATCGAGAGCCACGATCTCACCGTCCAACACCACGGACCGGCCGCCCACCGCCGCCCCGACTGCCGATAGCTCCGGAAAGGTGCCAGACACGTCAGAACCGTTGCGGGAAAACACGATCACCTCATCACCGGTGACGATCACAGAGGCCCGCTGACCATCGAACTTCCACTCCACCGACCATCGGTCACCTAGCGGAGGCGCGCCCAAGGTTGCCAACATTGGCCCCGGCGTCGCCCGCCGGCGCACCACAGAACGCGCAGCCGCCATCCATCGACGGTACGTGCACCTCGACGCGATCCTCGTCTTCCATCCGAAGAACGCCGACGGAAGCGACCCGCACGTCATCGGCCTGGCCTAGGTCACGATCACTGACGACCACGTCGCCTCCCGCCGCGCCATGGCACCATGGCCGTTCCCCGACTCGGTACAACCCTCGACCTTCTGAATAGCTGCCACGCAGGCGAAAGGCTCTCGGAGGCACTTAGCTGCAGTAACGCGCGCGGCCTTCGTCATACCGGCCGCAGCGCTTTGACTCGCCGAAGACTCGACTTTGGGTGGCGGGCGCGTCGAATCGCAGTAGGGCATGGGTGTCGGTGTTCGCGCCCGCCGCTGTGATCGGGAAGAGTGTTTGGAATGACTTCCGCGATGACCGACGCCGTCATGTTGTTCCGACCGAGACTTCAGTACACCAGCACTGGTGAGTCTCAGTTCGACGCGATGATCACGTGGCGTGCGGATCTAGAGCTGGGTTACCTCGACGAACACGGAAACGCCGAGTGGGACGCACCCGATGTCGTTGGCGGCCATGCCGAATTCGTGGTCATCAACGTCGGGCAGCACCCGATCGCCGAACTGTTGGACTCGCTGTCCCAGGACACGGCGCTGTTCGGGGTCCTGTTCGAGGGCGATGACGTCGCTGAAGCGGTGCAGGAGCAGTTCGAGAATGAGACCTTCAACCGGGTCCTGATCGTCACCGCGATTGAAGTGGCTGAACCGCTGCGCGGCAACGGATTAGGGGCATGGGTGGTGGCCGAGCTGGTCGAGCGGATGGCCAGCCCAACCGACACCATCGTTCTACTCCACCCGGCGCCGGCAGAGCCGCCGGCCAGCAAGGACGCCGAGCTCGCCGCCAAGCGGGCGTTGTCGATGTACTGGCAGCAGTTCGGACTGAAGCCGATCAAGCACCAGCCCGAATTCCTCGGCGCGGCAACGGCATACGGTCAATTGCAGCGCGCTCGGGATGCGCTTCGTGCACTTGACGAGGTCGTATTCCCGGTGCCGCGTTCGCTGATCGGCGTGGAGCGGCCGGCGCAGCCACGGCACACCCTCGTCGCGGAGGTTCCGGAGCCCGTCGGTTTGAGACTGGTCCGCGACTGACCCGACCGCCGCGAAGCCCGTCAGCTCCGCTATTCCCGTCCGTCGTGTCGGATTGTCATGGGACAGTTGAGGAAACACGCGATCAACGCCCCGCGCGATGAAAGTGAGGTGACAACACATGACCGAGACCAGCGCACACGCCACTGCCGAAGAGCAGTTGGTGTACCAACGCACCATCTTCATCAACCCGCCGGTGACCCGACAATGGGTCGACATCAAGCTATTCACCCTGCCCCCTGATGCGGACGATCAGACCGCGTTGGCGTTGATGATCGCTCACGTCCGCTACCGCGACAGCTACGCCTCATCAACATTTGCAGACGCCAAAACCATTCACGGCCCGTACCGGTTGAGCGCCATCACCCCCGAGACATTCACCATCGCGGACGCCGCCGACGTGGACACCGCGATCCGCACCTGGGCTGAACACGTGATCCGCGACTGGGACGGGCATTTCGTGTCTTGGCCGCAGGCCCAGCGCGAGGAGATGGACCGCGAGGTCTATGCCCGCATCCAGCGGGCCACGGTGATCTATCGCCTGCCGGACATCCGCGCTACCGCCCAGCACGACTGGGGTGATGTCGTCGGTAGCGACGCCGGGTTCCACGAGGTCGTCATCATCGACCGGGGCGCGGGCGAGTTGGCGTTGGTCGTGGCCAGCGACGACTAACCAGCGCCGCCACCACACCCGCCCAACGTGGACGGCACCTCCATCGCGCCCCGAAAGCGACGGTCATCCGAAACGCCCCGCCAGCTGCACACGGGCGCAGGCAACTAGCTCCTCATGTGAGGTTGAGGGTTTCGCTGTCGCCTTTGGTGGCTTTGGTGGTGGTCGTGTCGCGGCACTCGCCGTAGAGTTCGACCACCACGACGGCAACGCTGGCGTTGGCCGGCGACAGGAGGACGTTGACGCTGCCTTTTTTCAAGGTAGTTGAGTGGCTTTTGAAGTCGCTGTCGGAAGCCCATCCGCCGCGACGGAGGCGCTGCGTCATGTCCTCGAACTCTGCTGCGGCAGCGTGAGGATCCGCGGGGGGTTGATACGCGATGTTGACCACGCCACGGAAGGGACCTTCGTCGCCGTCGCTGCACGATGAACGCCAGAACTTCGCAGACTCAAAGGGTTTGGCGATGAGGTGGCTGACATCGGTTGCGGCGTCAACGACTTGGCGCCGGGACTGCTCCGGCGTCATCGGGTTGGTCACGCCGTTGGCGAGTGAATTCACTGTGTCACATCCTGCCAGTAGGGTTGCCGCCGCGAAAAGGGTCGCTGCACGTCGGGTGAGGATCACGATGTCGGACTCTTTCATTTGTGCTCATGCCCGCTCGTCGGTGGCCGGTACAACTCAGGGTCGACATCAGCCGACGGCAGCCACGGGAAGGGCGACTCCAGATGCACCCGGTGCGGTGCGGTCATGCCGTCATGCTCCAACGCGTCACCGTGTCCGGAGGCGATATCCCCAATGCTGAACAGTGATTCGGTACCACGCTCGTAGTAGTGGCTGTGATCATTGATGGTCAGGCCCGGCACCTCGGCTTTGAACCTCGTCGACCCGAACCCGTCCACGGACGGATCGGCCCCGAGCGCGATCGTCACGCCCGTGCCGGGAAGGTGCGATTGCGTCATGCCGCCCAGTCCGGTGATCGGGTCCGTCGACGCCGATCCGACATAGACATGACCGCCGGGGTTGAGGTGAAAGTCATTGGCACTGCGGGCCATATCCGTTCCGGGGCAACCCACCAGGACGGCGTCATCGATGTGCATGCCGTATCCGGCGGCAGCATCAGCGACCGTCGTCGATCCGTAGGAATGCCCGATCGCCGTGATGTGCTGGGGGCCCACCTGGGGGTTGTGGGTGGAGCTGAGCGCGTTGACGTCGGCGGCCAGCAGCGCGCCGCCCTGGTGGGCCAGCCCGGTTTGCGCCACCTGGGGATCGAGCAGGCTGTCTGGCGCGTCATAGCCCATCCACGCGATCACCGAGGTGGGTTTGCTGCGGTCGGCATTGGCCGTCTCGCGATAGATTTCGGCGGCGTCGTTGGAGCTCAGCCAGCCTTCGGTGACGCTGTGGCTGGTTCCCGGGACCACCACGGCGGTGTTGACCGCGTCGTCGGGGTTGCCGATGGCGATCGCGGCGCGCCCGGCCCCGCCGAATTTGTCGGGTTCGTAGACCTGAAGGAATGTCGGCGCGTGCGTCTGCTCCGCGTTGTGCTCTAGCCCCTTTTTGACCTGGACCGCGTTGTTGTAGCGGTTCATCATCTCGCCGGCCATGCCGTACTGCTCGGGGTGCGCCAGCACCTCCTCCACGCTGACGCCGCGGGCCTTGGCGACCTCGGCGGGCCGGTTGAGGTCCTGGTTCATGACAGCCTGGTTGGCGGTGTTGCGATCGGCCACCGGGATGCCGTTGAGGTTGCCGAGCCGGTCGGGCCAGTCATGCAGCAGCTTTTCCTGCTGCTGCTTGTCGAGCGATTTCCACCACTTGTTGACCTCTTCGGGACTCTTACCGGTCGGGATCTGCGAGCCGTCGTCATAGGGCAGCTTGTCCTGCGGCAGGTCACCGATGCCAAGCTTGGTCGGCGCGCCATCAAGGCCGGCCACCGCGGTGCGCAGATCCTTGGACAGCTGCCGGTCGGTGGTGTCGAAGAACCCCAGCAGGGTCTTGACCGCGACGGAATTCGTGGCGGCGAGCTGGAGCACTTTCATCTCGTTGACCGGGCTGGCCTTGGCGTACTGATCCATCGGGCCGCCCGGGCGCACCGAGACACTGCCGTCGGCAGCGACCTGCCACCCCTGCCCGGTCAGCTGGCTGACGGTGTTGACCACGTTGGCCCGATCCGCCGCCAGTCGCGTCCCGCCATCCTGGAGGACCGCCTGGGCGCGGGTGAGAGCGTCGCGGATCTGTTTCATCCGCTCGATCGTCGGCGCCACCTTGGCGGCCGCGGCATCAGAAGCGGTGCCATGCCAACTCTCGCGCAGCCGTTCCGTGGTCGCGCGTTGCGTGTCGATCTGGGTAGCCAAACTCGTGGCCTTGCCCTTCAGTGCAGTCGCCGATTCGGTCAACGCCTCGGGCCGCGACGCTTCCACTTGCGGCACAGTCACTGTCATCCGCGCCGCCGGGTCTCAACCACGCCGGATCGGACGCCGGCGCAGCCGGTCATCGAACGAACTTACGCAGCCGGTCGCCGATTTCCTTGTCGGCCCGCTCGTACATGTCGGCGGCCTTCGACATCTTGCCGGCATGCGAAGACAATTCCTCATGCGCGGCGGTCGCCGCGGCGGAGAGCACGTCGGCAACGGCTTGGCACCCGCTCGCACAGTGCAGATCCGACACTGCAGCCCCCGCGCTGGTCATCGACTCACCGACCGCCATCGACGACACGAACGTGGCCACCTCGGTCTGCGAACGCGCGGCATCACGCAGCGCCTTGGGATCCACCCGTAATACCCCCGCCATACACACGATCTTAAGTCCGCCGTCGACCCCGGCCCGGCGCCTATTTGGGGCCTGGCGGGGGCTGTGAGGCCCGATCGAGGCCGGCGGGGAACCGCGGAGGTACGCGCAGAAGGGTGTTCCAGCGCGGTGGGCCGATCGCCAACGCCCTGGCTGGTGTCGAAGCCTTCGAACGACCACAGCATCTATTCTGCAGGCCAGGGGAGATTCAAACTGTTTGTGGGGGAGGACGACCAGTGACGCAACCACCGACGTGGGGGACGCCACCACCGCCACCGCCGCCAGGCGGTTGGCCGCACCAACCAGAGCACGCCCAAACGCCCCCAGGCGCAGCCTGGGGACAGCCCAGCGGCTGGCCCAGCCAATTCGAGCCTGCACAGGCCCGCCCCGGCGCATCGTGGACGCCGCCCCAACCCCCTCCAGCACCACCAAAGAAGGGTGGCACCGTCAAATGGGTTCTCGGGGCAGTGGCATTGGTCGCCGTGACGGCCGTGGTCACCGCATCGATCACTAACAGCGGCGGCAAGGGAATCAACCCCGGCGACGGCGGCACTACCTCAAGCTCGGCGACGCAGTCCGACGTCGCCAGCGCCAATGACAAAGGCCCCGTGGGGATCATCACCGAAGACCCCTCGTGCGCGCCGTGGGGGCCGATCAACGACACCTTGTACGAGGTGGAGAACAAGGGCTGGCTGCAACGGGATTCGTCTATCCCCGCCACGGCATGGACACCGGAGATTCGGGCTCAGCACGAGGCTGTCGGCAAGGCCATGCGTGACGCCGCGGACCAAACGGTGCCACTGGCGAAGATGACCACACATCGCGTAATGCGTGAACTGTTAACGCAATTCATCGCTTATGTGCGCGCCTATGCAGACAGCATCTCTCGGTATGTGCCCATCGATGACCAATTGGCGCGCGCCGGATCGACAGCAGCGAACACGGTGACCGCCGTCTGCGCGGCGATATCTTTCGGTTCGGCGGCAGCACGCGCGGCGTTAGTGCCCGCGCTCCCGCCGCCGACGTCGCTAGCGCCGATCGGGGACGTGTCCAATCCGAAACTGATGTTCGCTACCCCGGACGCCGTGTGCCCCGAGATTGATCCGACCCTCGATATGTTGCTGGAGAGCCCGGCGTTCAAGAATTGGCTGCCCACAGACCCTCAAATCACCCGCAGCAATTGGTCCCCCGAGCAGAAGGCGTTGACCGACGCGGTGCTGCCGATAATGGCATCAACGGCTGACGCGTTGGAGAAGTTGGCGGGCAAGAGCTCCAACCCGATGATCCAAGACTTCATCTTGCTGGGTGTGCAGTACCGACGGACGTACGTCAAGTCGATGCCGACCTATCAGGCGAGCGATCAGAGCATCTACCAGGTTGGGCAACGAGCGCCAGGCGCGATCATTGGAGCTTGCAAATATGCAGGGAAATAACGCCATACCGCGATTCGCTCTGCCGTTAGCGCTGGCACCGGAGGGCGGCCAATGACGCAACCGCCACCGTGGGGAAACCCACCGCCGCAACCGCAATGGAACGCTTCGCCGTGGCAGCAACCTGCGCCCGCGCCGCACAAACCGGGGCCGTGGAAATGGGTCGCCGTGGCCGCCGCCCTGGTCGCCGTCATCGCCGTCACTGCCGTGATCGCGGTGTCCCTCGATCGCAGCGGTGCGATCGGCGAGAAACCCGCTACCACGTCGTCCGCGCCGTCAGATGTGGTCAGTGCCAACGACACCGGGCCTATGGGTATCTTCACCGAAGACCCGTCCTGCCCGGCATGGCGGCCCGTAGCCACCACGCTGGCCAACGCTGAGAACAACGGCTGGGCCAAACGCGACCCCTCGATACCGGTCGGCGCCTGGACCGCTGACGCTCGAGCCCAGTATCAAGCCGTCGGTGAGGCAATGCGCAGCGCCGCCAACCAGACCGTGCCGCTAGTCAAGCTCACCACCCACCGCGTGGTGCGTGAACTCTACGAACAGTTCATCGTCTACTCGCGCGCCTACGGCGACCGCCTGGCGAGCTACACACCCGCCGACAACGACCTCGCGATCGTCAGCTCCACTGCGAGCGACGTCCTCACGGGCATCTGCGAGTCGATCGCCAACGGATCGGCGGCAGCTCGCGCGCCCCTGGTCACAGCGGTAACCCTGTCGGATCATCCTGCGCCAGTTCGTGATCCGTCCGCATCCACCCGCTTCCTAACGGCCGCAGACCCCCAATGCGCCAGCTGGAAGCAATCCGCCGACGCCATGAAGACAGATCCAACGATGGTGGCATGGAGCACGGAGGACCCCGCGACCCCGGCGAGCGCCTGGTCCCCGGAATACAAGGCACAAAATGACGCCGTCACACCGGTGCTGTCAGGCTTCGCCGATACCTACGAACGGCTCGCTCGCGCCAGCGCTGCAAGCAATCCCACACTCGCCGACTTCGGCGTGCTGGCGGCCCAATACGGGCGCGCGTTCGTGGCCGGCATCCCGACCTACACCGCAGCAGACCTCTACCTGTACAACGTTTTTCAAAAGGCTGCAGGCGTCATCACCGCGGCGTGCCGAGCCGCTGGAAGCCAGTGATCACGGGGAAGATGATGCGGGGTGGTGACCGGGGCCGTGGCGGGTTTCCGGCGTACACCACGCGCGAATCGCGCGGCCGCCCAGCTGGCTGGGGTGTCGCATTGTGCTGCTGTGCAGTCCTGTGTCTTGGCGTCTCGGCAGCGATCGTGATCCCGGTGTGGCTCAGCCCCGAGTTCGCCGCGGACTTTGACAGCGGTGCCCGGACCGCACGAGTCTCAAGCAGCGTCAAGATCGCAGCAGGCTTGTTGATTGCCGCCGCGTTGACCGCCCTGGCGGCGATCGTGCGTGGCGGCGGGCACCGGGTGCGGCCCGCAGCGGCCCTGCTCCTGCTGCTGGGCTGCCCGTCCGTCGCGTTTCTGGCCCTGCCGCTGCTGGACTACTACCGCTGAAAGCACCAGACCAAACAGCCTGCCTGCATCCCGGTTTCCCGTGTGGACGCCAACCCCCGGTAGCCGTGATGTTGTCGGTTCGCGGAGTCGCTGACGGATACGTGAGAGCATTCGACGGCAGCAAAACTCGTTGAGATGCAGGGCGGCGCGGCCGGAAAAAGGCTTCGCGGCGCGTCGCGTCCCGGTGCTACGGTGGCCACTGCACGGGGGCCATAGTGGTGGCTCTTCACTCTGGATGAAATCCGCCGTCACACCTTTCCACCGTGCACACCCCCCGAGCCGAGCAGGCAACTGCTCCGCTCGGATGGTCTCCGTGGTGTGCACACGTTCCACAAACGGAGACGCACCATGACCACGACGCTCCCGACCGACACCGCGTCGCTCACCGAAGCCGCTCTGCGCAAAGGCATCGCCGCACGCCTGCACACCAGCGACGAGCCGATCGAGCACGGCGGCGACGTCGTCGCGGTCGAGCTGCTGAACCTCGGCTACCTGACCAACCCCGCCGAGCTGCAGGGACTCTCCGAGCCGGACATGCAGGCAATCCTCACCGCGGCACGGAAGATCACGGGCACGGACCGCACGTACCGGCCCGTGTATCCAGGGTTCCCGCAGCAGGTCCGCGACCTGTCGTCGCTGCAGCTGTACATCGACCAGATCGTCTACTACCTGTCGGTGGCGTTCGATCCGTCCGGCAAGGAGCTGGACCGGTTCGCCACGGTCGACCGGTCGCTGAAACTACGGCCCGACCTGCCGCTGGCGGACCTACTGGTGGCATCGAAGCCTCTCCACGTGAAGGACCGGTCCGATCTGCTTGCCGTCGCGGTGGAACTGGTTCGTCGACCGGTTGCGCTATCTCCCGACGACCGCGAATTCGTCACCGCGGTCCTGGCAGACAAGTCAACGATCACCGACCCCCCCGTTCCGGTCGACGACGAGCAGATGACCAACCTGCTGACGAACGTCCGGAACCGAGAAAACTGGCAGACCGTGGTCGAAGCGCTGGCGAGCGCGCCCAGCACGCTCCATGAATCGGTCGCCGGCGCCGCGCTACAGACCGCCGAGGGGCCCGACGACCTGCTGCGAGTGGTGCTCTCGCTGTACACCGAACCAATCCGGGACGACCTCGCCGCAGAGCACGCCCGTGCCGTGCGCGCCCTGGCCGACACTGCGCACCGCGCGGTCCGGGTCCGGTCGGTGCCGAAGCCGATCCGGCAGCTGCTGGTCCGACGCCTCGGCGAGCTCACCGACGGACACCGGGCAGACACCCTGACCACCCGCCGCAATCTGTGGCGCCGCGTGATGCGCTACGTGCACCCGTTCGAGTTCGTCTCCACCGACGCACAGCAGCGTGCGCTGGACATCATCCACTCGAACATCGAGTACCGGACGTTCGCGTCCCTGGTCGAGTCGGCGTTCGAGGACGGGCAGCTCGAACCGGCGGTGGACCTGCTGGTGCAGCGGCCCGGCCAGCTCGTCGCGCGGATCGTGCATCTCGCGACGTTGGACGGTGACCTCGCATACCTGCGGAACGCCGTGGCGCAGCACGGGTCACGGGCGCGGGCCACGCAACTGGTGGCCGCATACAACGGTCTGGCGGCGGTGGCCGCGGGCCGGGCGACGGTGCAGCGGGTGACCGGCCGGGCGAACTTCGTGCGGGAGCAGCGAGGCGTCGTGTCGGCGGCCGACGCGGTGCTGCTGCAGATGGCGGTGCGCGCCGCGCTCGCAGCACGGTTCCAGATGCTCGGCAGCGAGCTGACGGCGCCCGGGTTTGTGGTCGGCACGGCGGACACGTCGGCGGTCTCCACGATCAATCGAGACGCGTCGTCGACGGACCGTTCGATCGAGCGTGGCGAACGCTTCGTGATCGGCGGTGACCAGGGTGTGCTCCGGCTGTTCGTGCACTGGCACAACGGTCGGGGCCGTGTGGACCTCGATCTCGGGGCTCTGTTGCTGGACAAGGACTTCCGTCAGGTCACGACGGTGGACTACCGCTCGTATGAAGGTAACCGGGGCTTCGCGACGTTCTCCGGTGACCTCACGGACGCTCCGCCGCCGGACGGTGCCGCGGAGTTCATCGACGTCGACATGGCGGCGGCGGTCCGCATGTTCCCGCAGGCGCGGTACGTGGCGATGACGGTGAACTCATTTACCGGTCAGCGCATGTCGCAGGTGGACAACCTGGCCGGGGCGATGCTGCGCTCCGACGGCGATGCCGGCCAGCACTTCGATCCGCGCACCGTGTCGACGGCGTTCCGGTCCAGCTGCGAGGCCACACTGGTGGCGCCGATGGTGGTCGATCTGGTCAGCCGCGAGGCGATCTGGGTCGACACCTCAAACGGGTCACAGGACGCTGGGCACTCAATCTCGTTGGGCGGCACGATCGCCGACGCGATCGCCGCGGAGATCGGTGTGGACCGACTGACATACGGAGACATGGCGACGATCGTCGCGGAGGCGTTCGGGCTGCAGCAAGACACGGGCGGCGCGGTCGACCGTGACCTGATCCGGTCGCTGCTCGCACTCTGACATGCGACAGCCCAGCCGCTTTGCAGGCGGCTGGGCTGCCGTCGCGCGCTGGACCTACTTGCTGTTGATGAGTTTCCAGCACCCCGGCATTCTCGTGGGCAGTTCCTCTGTGTCCTTGCCGTGGTCGGCGGCGCACGCACTTCTCGGCGGGGTCGCCCGCCGCACGTGCCCAACGTGGACGGCACCTCTCATCGCGGCCCAAAGCGACGATCATCCGAAATGCCCCGCCACGCCGGTAGAAAGGAATCATGGCAGAGCGCGTGATCTTCCGCGGTGGCACGGCCTTGCGCCAGATAGTCGACGACGCCCTAGCCGTGATGCGCGAACGCGCCGATAACCCGCAGCCACCTGCGAGTGGGCCGCCGGTCACGATCTACATCGGCACCGACGGACGGTTTCAATACCTCGACGTCGATGCCCATTTGCTCGCTTCGGAACTAACAGTCGACGTCATAGAGTCACGGATCCGCGACACCCATCACCACCCCGGAGACCAACACTCCTGAGGCTCGGCGCGCTCGCATGGCAACAGCCAGCCAGAGGCCAGCGCGCAGATCAACGCGAATATATACTTAACATGCAATCTCTATATACCGCTTGGAGAGATCATGACGAAACGGCTCATCGAACTCGACGACGACCTCCTGGCCGCGGCGCAGAATGAGCTCAAGACCAGCGGCGTCACCGACACGGTCCGCCTCGCTCTCCAGCAGGCGGCAGCTACATCGGCCCGCGCCCGCCAGGTGGCGTGGCTACAAAACGGCGGACTGGAGCACATGTCCAGCCCCGCTCAACGGGATGAAGTGTGGCGGTAGTCGCCCGCTACCTCATCGACACGAGCGCCGCTGCGCGCATGAGACACCCCGCGGTGGCCGAACGCCTGGCGCCACTGATCGAAGCCGGCTTGGTGGCAACAACTGCGCAGCTTGACGCCGAAGCGCTATACAGCGCGCGTAGCCCTGTTGAGTATGAGCAGCTATGGGCTGACCGGCGCTTGGCCTACGAGTACTTGCCGACCGATGAGGAGCATTGGCGCGCCGCTCTCGATGCCCAACGTCAGCTGGCCCGTCAAGGGCGCCACCGAGCGGTGGGGATGGCCGACCTCCTGATCAGTGCACTGGCAGTCAGTCACGGCGTAACCGTCGTGCATTACGACGCTGATTTCGAGGCCGCTGCAGACGTACTCGCACTTGAGCATCGCTGGGTCGCCGACCGCGGCACCCTCTCCTAACTGCGCTGACAGGTGTCCAAACCGCCCTTGGTCGGAGACGCGTCGTCGGCGGCGATGGCGACTTCAAGTCCTTAGTCCTGCACGCCGAAGACCTGACGCCAGTCCCCAGTTCGTAAGCATCGACAGACCGCACGGCTTAGCCCACGCAAGGCACGCCAGTCGTAGGATTCCGCGCGATGAGTATCAACTGGGAGCACCTCGAACAACCCAAGTTCGACCGGATCATTGAAGCACTCTTCGCGCGGCGCTTCAAAGACGTTGGGACCGTGACTGTTGTCGATGGCCGCGGCGGTGACGACGGTGTGGACATTCAGCTCGACACTCACGCGGGGCGCCGTCAGATCTTTCAACTCAAGTTCTTCCCCGAAGGATTCTCCTCAGGCTGGGCAAAGGTCCGCCGCCCCCAAATCACCAAGTCGTTCAAAGCCGCGCTCAAACACAAACCCGACGAGTGGACCCTCGTCATCCCACGCAACCCCACCGCACCCGAACGCAAATTCGTAGAGGCCCTCAACGGCGGCACCGAACCACCCACCATCACCATCATCGGGCGCAACCAGCTCGACGACTGGCTCGCCGACGATCCAAGCCTGGATGCCTTCCTGCAGCGCGACCCCGAAGCCGCACTGCGCGAGATGGCGGCCATCTACAACCAGGAGCGCGCCGCCCTGCTGGGCGGCATGAACGACGTCGCTGAACGGGTCCGAAACCTGGCCAGTGTCGTCGATTCGGTCGATCCCGACTGGACCATCGACTTCGCCCGCTCCGGCGGCGCAGAGCAACTGACCGTCCGGCCACAACATCCACTAGCCGCTGAACGCAACCCCATCGGGTTTGAGGTCCAGACACGCCCTCTCGACGAGGCCGACGCCGCATTGCGCGAACAGATCGAACGCACACTGGGCTACGGAACATCAACTCCTGTCGTGATTCCAGGGGACGCAGTCGAATCCATCACCGTCACCGGGCCTGAGTTCCTCGCCGGCAACTGGCCCGCCGGCGAAGTGCACCTTGGCCCCTTTCCCCACCGCCCGTCCATCGGGAAGCGCGTCGAGATAAAGCTCTGGAACGACAGCGAGGTGGTAGCTACTTACGAGGGGACGGTCACTCACGCCGGTCGAGGGGGCATCGGCGGCACCATCGAAGCCGCGTTCTTCGACGGGCGCCTCACCGTGGCCATGCGGTTGCCGCACAACCCCGACCTCACCGAACTGCCCGACGACAGGGCCCACCAACCAGGCGTCGACGTCACCGTCTCGTACGGACCAGACGCCCCACAGATCGTGGCCGACGTGCTTCATGCGGCTGCAGCAATCCGGTTCAGCAGCCAGCTGGAAGTCCACTTTGACGGCGAACACGCTGCCACGTTCGGGGGCTTCCCGCCGATCACCATCGACGAATACGACCAAGACCTCATCAGCATCGAGCAATACGCCGAAGACCTAGCCATCGTTCAGCGCCACTGCAAGCAGTACTTCGGCATACCGCAACACATCCAGCCCGGCGGCCGCGTCGAGATGCGCGTGGCACGGCTCCTGGTCGAAGGCCACATCGTGGCATCACCAAAAGCCGAGCTCTTCGCCGTCGAACTCGGCGCCGACGACAGTCCGCAACTGCGCGCTGCGTTGAGCACGCCGCGACCGATCGGCTGGCAATTGCCAATCCCGCACACCGTCACCGCAGGCGATCGCACACTGACAATCGGACACGTCCGCGTCATCCATCCGCGCGCGGTCGTCGACAACCTGGACGAAGTGCTCGCCGCCCTAGATGCGGGAAACGGCAAGGGTTTTCACGTCCACTACCGCCCGGAGACCGATCCGTTCTTCCACCTGATGCTGGCCACAGGCAATGGAGCTCTAGACCTGCGGGGCAAGCAGATCGCCAGATGGAGTCTTCACGGCATCACCCAGCCGGGACTGCCCGGTGATCTCGCCGGTGGCCCGGACCCCGCCTCGGCTGAAACGGATGCTTGACGCGTCGCGGCTACTACTGCTCGGCGGCCAATTCGTCGTCGGCTAGTTGCGTCTTTGAGCGCCGTGCGTGACCGCGTTTGCCTTCGAGAATGTCGTAGATGGTGGACCGCGCGACGCCGCTCAGGTGGTGGATGCGGTTGATATTGAGGCCGGCGTCGCGTGCCTGGCGTACAAGGTGATCGCGCTGCTCGACCACGGCACGCCAGTCCGTCAGTTTCGCTGCGGCCTGCTCCGCGGTCATCCCGGACATGGAGCGCATCCTACATGTCTGGATTCATACACGATCAGCATCTTTACGCCGTCACAGAATCGTCGACATCACCAGCGAGCAACCGAAGCCCGGCCTCGGCGAGCTCACGCGCCAGCAGCGCCGCGGCCGCCACCTCTTCGTCGCCGCCAGTTGCTTCAACGCCATCGATGACAGCATCAAGGACAGCCTGCTTACCGTTGATCATCGACCACATCTTGTCGTCGATCGTCCCGCCGGCCACCGCAACAACATACGTCACCGGCCTCTGCTGACCGATCCGGTGAATCCGCTTCGCCATCTGACGCAAATCACCTGGAGTCCAACACAACTCGGCCTGCACGCCAAGCCGAGCGGCGGTCAGCGTGTGCCCAACACCGCCAGCCCCGATCGACACCGTAATAGCCGGAGCCACATTGATCGACCTGGTCTGAAACCGTGCCTTGTCGGCTTCCTTCGCCGCCACAGACTGACCACCCTGAATCTTCAGGCCACCGAACGCTCGCGCGTAGTGGTTGACGACGTCGCGGTGATGCGCAGCAATCATCACCTTCTCCCCGCTGGCGATCTGATCCCGCGCCCACTTGGTGACGGCCGGCTGCTTGGCCGCCCCAATCAGCTGCCGCAAGCTGTTCAGGCGAACCAGGTGATCCCCGGCGCGGCCCGCCATCGCCGACCACACTCGAGCGTCACTCACGTCGCAGCCATATGAATCAGCAATCCCCAACGCTTCGCGCGCGAGATCAGACGACGCTCTCTGCTCAGCCGCGCGATACTCGGCCAGCACCGCTGGGTCCATATCCTCATCGGCGACGGGCAGTTCCTCAATGACGAACGGCGGCAACGCAAGTGCGTCCTCGGTGCGTCGCAGCAGCACGCCCCACGCGCGCAACCGGTGGTGCAGTTCGCCAGTATTGCTGGCCCCATTGAACGTCCACCCATAGCCACCAGCGCTGCGCTCGGGCCCGCAGTAGCGGAACAAGAAATCCCATTCGCCGCCGAAAAGATGGCGCTGCGAGTCGATCTCGGCATCTTTCGGCGCGAGCAACCCCAACGTGATGAGCTGCTGGGCGAGTTCGCGGGGCCGGTTGACCAGGGGAGTGCCAGTCAGGTTCAACACGAGCCCGTCGCGCGCCGCAACGTCGGCACCCAACGCTGCCAGCGCCCGCGACCGCGCCGCGGTGACCTCTTTCCCGAGGTGCCCCTCGTCGATGATCAGCGACCTCGGGCCCAGCGCAGTGAGTTGATCCACCCACACGAACCGCTCATTGCCTCGCCGCGAACCTTCGGCCTTGGCGCCCAACGCCGCGTAACCGATGATGACCACGTCGACGCCGGCCGGTAGTTCGGAGGCGGTCAATCCTGCAGCCACCGACACCGCACGCCCCGGCAGCGCCCGGGTCACCTCGTTGCGCCAGTTCTCAGTCAGATCTGGCTTGCACGCCACCACACACGGGAACGCCCCATCGGACGCCACCGCAGCCAGGCTCGTGATCGTCTTACCCAAACCCATATCGTCGCCGACGATCAGCCGCCGGCTCCCCAGACAAAGCCGGACGCCGGCGTGCTGATGATCCATCAGCGTCACCCCCAGACCGTCAACGTCGACGGGCTCACTCGTGCGCGCGGCGGAGGCCACGAGATTGGCTTCCTGGCGGCTGGCCTCAGCGCTCAGCGCCGCCCGGGCATCGGCGTCGATCACGAACCCAAGTTCATCCAAGAGCGCCATCACCTCAGCGGGCTCAACATGAATCGGCCAGGGCAGCAACTGCTTTCGGGAAACACTGCTACCAGCCAGACCCTGAAGTCGCGCCAGGACGGCACCGGCCGCAGCCGGCACACGCGGAACGATCGCGAGCATCCCATCCTCTGCCAGCTCCGCGGTGCCCGCAGGCTGCGTGCGCTGCATTTCCGCGGCCACCATCAACGCCTCGCGCGCAGCATCGGTCATGGTGAGCTGCTTGCCGGCGAACAGATCGAGCAGCCGGGCCGCCCCGACCGAGATCGACACCTGGTGAACACGTTCGGACGACAACCACGTCGAACGGCCGTTGAGTGACCGCAACAACTGATTTAGCTCCGCGTCGTAATCGGCCTCAATCCGGACCGCCTCCGCACCATCCGGAGCAAGCGTCACGTTCGGCGCACGATACGCCTGCGGGTTCAGCGCGACATCGCGCGCGACGGCGAGTACTTCAGGCGCAATGTCGATCCCGGCCCCTGTGGCGAAACCGACCACCGACGGCAACGACGACAACGGGTACGTGTTCGTGCGAGTCTCGCCGTCGTAGCGGCGGCCGGGAATCGACTTGGCCTTGGCGACCAGCTCAGTGTCGTAGGGGAACGCCAGCCGTACCCGCTCGTCCTCGACGTGAACATAGCTCTTGCGCTTGCGGTATTGGCGCTCCCTCTCGGCGCGGTGAAGGCCCCGCACATGGGCCCGGGCGCGCCCGACCTCGTCGGCGGCGGGGTCGGGCAAGGCACGGATTTTGCTTGTCAGTGTGTCGCCGAGCTGGCGGCGATATGTGGGCAGGAGGGAACGGGCCGCGGATGCGTGCTCGTCGGTCCACTCGCTGATGGGCACCTCGGCGAGATAGTGGCCGATAGCGGCGTCGGTGGCGGAGAAGCCGGCGGCATCCTTGGCTTCGGCGTAGTCGCAGACTGCGGCCAAGCCGGCTACAGCGTCGTGCAGTAGCGGCCAGGATGCGCTGTCGATCGTCGCCATTCGTCCCCCCCAAAAATCAGTGTCGCCGCCGGGTGCGACAACACCACCATGTGTATGAAACCATACATGTATGAATTCATACATTCAATAGGGAGGTGCAACCCCATCGACCAAGCCTTGCGTCCACAGGCTCAATTGGATTCGGGAGCAGGAAGTCCAGCGCGAGCGCGCCGAGAATCCGCAGCCACCTGCGAGCGGGCCGTCGGTGACGATCTGCCTCGGCGCCGACAGGCAGCTTCAATGGATCGACATCGGGAACTAACCGCGGCACGCGGCACCACCTCGGAGATCAACACACCTGAGGCTCGGGCTGAATCCACCCAGATAGCGCGAAACCCGGCTCACCCACCGTCCGGAAGGCTGCCGGGTTCACTTCCTGAAGCTAGTGCCGCAGACGCCTCTGAGTATAGCGCTTACCGGCCGTTTTGCCGGAGCTCACCCGTACCCTTCACCGGTGCTTCGTCGACGCGTCCAATCCCATGCGTACGCGTGCCTGGCGATGCGGCGATGAAAAACCAACGAGCTATCGTTGACAAATCGACGGACAGACGGTCATGCTTTCGGTATGCGACCGGAAGACGCCATCGCCACGCTGCAGCAGGCCGGATCAAAGGCCGCCCGAAACAGGGACCGCCGCGCCAACGAAGCCGAACGTGAAGGGCTTGAGCTCGGCGCTATCGGCAACCTCCTCAAAACCAACTACGGCCAGTCGCAAAGCAAAACTGCCGCCAAACTGGGCATCCCTCAGACCACCCTCTCGGGGTGGATGCTGAAAGCCGCGGAAGCCGGCTACACGATCGAAGACCCGATCTACCGAGCCCTGATCCTCGGCCACGGCCGCATCGGACAGCACGTCGCAGACAACAACATCCATATCGACCGGATCGTCACAACACGCGGCGACACCCAGATGCTCGCGATGACGAATCTGCCCATCGACGCATTCAGCGACGGCCGTCATGTCGACGTGCCGCTGATGATGGCCCACAACGCCGACACCGGCGAATGGATCGGCGTCGACAACGTGCTGCCCGGCGCATACGGCGGCACCGGACCCAGCAACGTCTACAGGGCCGCAGAAGAACTCGGCCTCGATGACAACCTGGCCCGTGAAATCGCCTACACCGACGAATGCTCAGACGTCGACGTATTCAACGGCACCGCCACCCACCCCAGAGTCAACACCAGCGCCTACCCATACCCGCTACCGAACCCGCACCCGGACAACCCAGCCGTATTCGTCCAGGATTTCGCTTGCAACGCGCTCGACGAATGGGTACACGGACGCGACGACAAATCAACCACCCTGTCTTACGCGATCTACCTGCGCTCGTGGCTCAAATTCTTCACCCACCCAGAACCTCCGAGCTGGGCACAAGGCCCCCTGCGCGCCCGCATTTACATCGCACCCGAGGCGGCAGCAGCGGACGGTTTCGGCCGCCCAGGCTGGTACGGCTCGGACGCCGTCTGCCAACTCATCTTGGAACGAGGCCGAACACAACTGTGGTTGTCACTGCGGCAAGCGCACGACCCCGCCCGATGGGTGTCGGACGAGGCCTACGACCTCCTCGCCGCCATCGACCACTTCCCCAAAGAGTTCGAGGCCGAAAAGGACGCACCATCGATGCTCCGCCGTTGGATACGCGCCCGCACGCCCGAGCGTGTCCGCCCGCCTTACCTCGACGTCGGCCCCGGAGGAGAACCCGACCGTCACGGCCTCGACTTCATCCCAGCCCGCCACAAGACCACCTACTAGGGACGCGTTCTTGTCGGAGTCCGTCCCTAACCTTGGCCCCAAGAAATCAACAACGAAAGGACCTGCCATGTCCGGTAACTCGAGACCGACGTACGACGCCGGCGACAAGGTGACCAAGAGCGGCTATCCAGGCGTCGTGCTCCGCGAGTACCTGCCCGGCATGTACGAGGTCCGACTCGCCAGCGGCGTCGTGGTTGTTCCCGCAGACGAGCTCGCACCCGCCTCCGGTTCCTAGGCAACAGAAATGCTTGCGCGGCCGCCGCGGGGCCGAAGAATCAGGCCCCGCCGTTCGTGTCGACCAGAACGGTCGGATAGGTGCGCGGCCAAGATGGCGACCATGAAGATCGCAGATCGGCAGCGGAGGGTCCCGCGCCAAGGGAGTGAGCCTCGAAGCAGGTCGGTTCAACTAGGCGGGCGTGCCCGGCGGCCGTTTTCTCGCCCGAAGCCAGGCTGCACGGTATTGCTCGGCGTCAGTGCCGACCAGTCCGGCCAGGACCTCGGCTTGCTCGTCGGTAGGCGCTCGCTCACCCGATTCAATTCTCTGCAGGTTCGAAGTGGAGATATTCGCGGAGGCGGCCAGCTGGGGCTGCGTCAGTCCGGTAAGGACGCGCCAGTCCCCGGGGAACCGTTCGTCGACCGGCGTCTGCACGACACTTTCTATCGGATGTCCGAGGGCTTGCATCGCAGCGGCAAGTTTATCGACCTGTGGGCTGGAAGTGCCTGCCTCCCAAGCGTAAAAGGAGGAGGCCGTGACTCCGGATGCGCGCACGAGATCAGAGAGGGTCATCGTGGCTTTACGCAGGGCTTTGAAGCGTTCCGGGCTGAAGCCGCGCAGTACGCGTCGACTCACGCGTCGACTCTCGGGGTCATAGCTGTAAACCATCGGGCATACCTCCCCAGCCTGAACAACTCCGTGGTTATGGACAGTGAATTTATTCTGGACTATCGTACGTGTGCGACCCCTTCGAACGTCCAAATGGAGGCACTCCGATGAGCACAAGTTCAGTCGGCTGCTACGGGGCCGCTTCCGGTCCGGTAACCATCACAGCCCACGGAAGCGGGAGCGATCTGGTGCTGCCGCTGATCACCCTGAGTGCCGTTCCCAGCTCGGGCGAGGCCCTCGAAGCCCACGCACGGGCATGCCTGTCCGAACTCAACCTTCTGGCGGACGACGCCCAGACAGCCCTGGACCGATAATGGCCGATACCAAGAACATCGACTCGATCATGGAGTCACTCACCGCGCTCCAACTCAGCATCGTCGAGCAGAACGCGCGCCTGGACCGCATTGGCGCGTTCATGGACGACCCGGTCAACCCCACGATCATCGTGCGCGTCCAACACGGCAAAATTCTCGACATCGCGGCCAGCGACGCCATTACCTCGATGGCGGCGCACGATCTCCAAAACCTCGTAAACGCAGTCATCTTCGGCGCGTTCGTCGACTGGTTCGAGAACGTTAAACCGCCCACAGCCGCGTAACAGACCTGGCCGGTGCTCTGTCTTCGTCTGTTCAGAGACCAAGCAATGGTTACGACATACTTGATGTGTCCGCACATCCCCGGGGGGAATACATATGCCAGGCCCAGACTTCGCCGAAGAGATCGCCGAACTGGCGAACGCGCGCAAGCAGCTCGTGCTGGAACGCCAACAATTCGCCGACCAACTGGCCGACCAGAGCGTCCCTAGGGTCAACGTATGGGCTAAGGATGTGTTCCTTAGCCAGGCAAAAGTGGCAGACCGCATGTCTGCCAACGACATACGGGCCCTCCGCGAGGAGATTAGTCTCGGGGCGCACGAAATCGCTGCGCACATCCGCAGCCTGCCACGAGCTTCGCACTGGCCAATGGAGGCTCTGCAGCGTCTGCTCGCAAGTCGCGTGTCCTGGTCACAATCGGATGACGAGTATGCGATATCCATGATGCAGCACGATGTCAATGAGGGCGCAAAGAGTCATTTCGACAACATCAACCGAGCGATGTCGGATGCCGGCTTGACTTCGGGTACAGCGTTCGACAGCCGGATCATCTGGGGCACACACGATGTCCGACCGATCTTGACCGCTGCGCGGAATGTCGCCCTGAAGGAGCAGGTGCTGGAAGAGGCGCGGGCAGCGTTCACTCAGCAGACCCTCGCGAACCGGTGGGAAGCCGCCGAACCAGCCTGATCCCGTCGGCTGGTGGCAGCCGAAGCCGTCGTCAACCGGCCGTGGTGGTGCCACTGGACGACTTGTCGCGGGCGACGGCCTCCATGAGCCGGCGGGCATTCTCCGGCGAGCGCAGCAAGTGGACGGTTTCTTGCCACGAGTCGTAGTCGTTGGCCGACATGAGCACCGCATCTCCAGCCTCTGATGTGATGCGGACAGGTTCGTGGTCGGTGTTGACCTGTTCGAGGAGCAGAAAGAGTCGTTGCCGGGCTTCACTTGCACTGATGGTCATAGCGATACCGTTCCTGTCCGGACGGAATGCTGCGCGGCCCACGTAGGGGCGCTGGTCCCGAGAAATGCCAAATCCCAGAATAGGTCGCTGCTGGCTCTCCTTTAGCGTTCTGGCGCCCGCGAGAATGGCTTAGCCTGGAAATATGGCATCAAAACGGGGGAAACGTTTATTCACCGTGAATATGGCGGCATTGGCCGCACTGTTCACGGTGAGTGCGTGCACGGTCACGACCAACGGAGGAGAGCCGACCAAATCAACCACGGCCGACCCGGTGGCCGCCGCGTCGTATCACGGGCCGCCGTTGACAACCGATAAGGTCGCGCCGGTGGAGGCACTGGCCGGCGGCATGCCCATCTACGTGGGTTCGGGGCCGGACCCGGTGCGCTGCACCGCCGGCTTCCCGCTCGTCGGGACCGGCGGCATCCGCTACTACCTCATGGCCGGGCACTGCGCGCGCGGCGAGAAGAACGCGCCGGTCTTCGCCGATATCTCCAAGTTGACCGATTCCGGGCAGATCAACACCAGCCGCATCCAAATTGGCAAGGTCACTGACAACCAGTACCCCGCCGACTACACCTACGACGCGGCGAACCCGACACCGTTCCCCGATCTTGCGGTGTTCACCGCGAACACGAAGACATGGCCGGCGCCCGCAACATCGCTGGTGGGGTCACAGTCAATGGCCTCGATTGGTTTTCCGTCGGACAAGATTCTCGAGGCACAGGATCATGGTCAGACGTGGTGCTGGCCAGTGGCTCAAACGATCGGCTCACATGACGAGTGCGGCGACGTGAAATGGGTCCGCGACAACTACATTGGCATCGCCCCGAAGAACCCGGGGTGGGCCGACTCGATCGGCGACGCCTTCGCCGGCACGCCGGTCTGGTCTGCAGATTATGGCTCGGGTCGACTAGGCACCGTCGGAATCATGTCTCTGCGTCTCGATAACGGTGTGTACGTCGTCGATGCAACGCATGCCTACATCGGTAATCAGCGTCTAGTTGAAGACTCTGCTGTCGGCGGTCAGATGCCAGACGGATACGTGCCGAACCCACCGCTGTTCGCGTTCCCGAAGTAAAACCTCTGCGAGACAAGGGATAATCAGCATGGACATTGAGAAGGACCCCGATCCGTACGATCTGATCCAGCAGAATTGGCCCACGGACAGCGAGCAGAAATTCGCCGCGTCGGCGGCCTGGCTTTCAGGCATGCAGGACCACCACAAGGTGATGGTCGGCACGTACCGGGACGTCATGGAGCTGCAGGGCACACACGATTTTTTCGGCGACCTCACCGGTCGACACGAAGCCGAAGAGCAGTACCTGCAGAAACTCTCAGCCGCCGTTAACAACTGCAGCACGAGTCTGGTCATGTGCAAGCACGAAATCAACAGCACCTGCGCCATCGCCACCACGAAAATCGGCCAGCTCGAAACGCAGAAGGCTGCGGCAACGGAGGCCGACATTCAGCAGCGTATTCAGCGAGCGATCGACGACGCCAAGAAACATGCTCGTGACGACATCGCCGCGCTGAACGACGAACTCGAAGACTCCTTGACCGCTGCCGCTACAGCGATTGCTGGTCAAGAACCGCCTCGTGTAGCCCTGTAGAACTCTTTACAAGACAAGGACATTCATAATGGCCGTCGAGAAAGTCCCCGATCCGTACAGTCTCATTCAGCAGAATTGGCCGGCGGACAGCGAGGAGAAATTCGCAACCTCGGCAGCGTCGCTGGCCGCCAGTGCCGCACACCACAATGTGAACGCTGACGCCTACCGGACCACCATCGCGGCCCTGGGCGACGAGGTTTTCCAAGGCAAGCTCGCCGACGCGAGTCGCGACGAGTTCGGAAAACTCGCCGGCCGTCACGAGGAGGAAGAGGCGTACCTGCAGAAGCTCTCGGAGTCGATTAGCCGGTGCGGCATGCAGATCCTTATGTGCAAGAACGAGATCAACAGCACCTGCGCCACCGCGACCACGAAGATCGGCAATCTCGAAACACAGAAGTCGGTGGCGCTCAACCAGACTGATCAGCAGCGCATTCAAAAAAGTATCGATCAGGCGAAGAAGACGGCCCGGGAGAGCATCGCGAACCTGCACGACCAGCTCGAACACTCGCTGACCACTGCAGCAGCCTCAATGAAGGTCCTCCACGATCAAATCGAGATGTCTGCGATGAGCGTGGAAGGAAAGAAGGCGCAGGACGCCGTGGGCACGTCCCATTCGAGTGCGCCCGACGCCTTGGCCGCGGACCACAGCAAGGGCGTTGCTGCTGCTACTGACGCCGGAAACAGCGCCGCCAGCCCAGGAGCGGGTGCCAATGGTACTGGCTCTGGGACAGAAGGACTTTCGAGCGGCGCGACGCCGGTAAGCCCGGCCGCGATGATGGGCGGCGGGATGCCTCAGCAGATGCCCCAGGCGCCGCAGATGCCGCAGATGCCGAGTGGTATGCCCGGGGGTGCGCCTGGTGGTGGGATGGGTTCGCAGCTGCCCGGGCAGGAGTTGGCGTCCAAGGCGATGGACATGGCGCAAAACGCGGGCGGCAAGGACAACACCTTCCTGTCGGATTCCTCGGTCAAGGACCTGCTTGCCGCGTCGGGCGATCATGGTGGCGCGGGGCATGGCGGCGCCGGTGGCGAGGGCCATGGTGGCGAAAGCGGTTCCGGCGGCGGGAATTCGGCCGCCGGTGGTGCTGGCGGTGGCGGTGCGGTCCCGGTGAGTGCCAGCAATCCCACGGCGGCGTCTGGGCCGTCTCCGGCGACGCCGGTGTCTTCTGCTCGCCCCACGGGCGGGCCTTCGGTGGCGATGACTGAGTTGGCCGGTGCGCCGACGTCGGGGCCGGTGAGTGGCCCGTCGTCGGCTGCTGCGGGGGTTTCCGGGTTGACCGGTGCGCCCGTCACGCAGGTTGCGCCGGCGGCGGGATCGTTGGGTTCTGCGGCTGTTAATGCGGCTGCGGGCAGTGCCGGTGGCGCGGGATTTGGTGCGCCCGTTGGGTATACGCCGACCGCTGGTTCGGTGGGTGTGCCGTCGACGGTGGGCGGTGGGTTCGGGGCTCCGGTGCCGGCGCCTTCCGCCCCCGCACCTGTGGCCCCGGCGGTGCCTGCGGCGCCGTCGAGCCCGGTGGTCCCGGCCACGCCGCCGCCCGCGCCTGCGGTGCCTGCGGCTGTGCCGCCGGCGGCGCCGGTGGTTGCCGTTCCGCCGCCGGTGGCCCCGCCGCCGACTGTGGCCGGTTTCAACCCGGTTCCGGCGAGTATGGGTTCGGCGCCGGTTGGGCTGCTCGACGTGTTCGGCCCGCCGGCCACCGTTGCGGTGATGGCGGCCCCGCCGCAGCTGGAAAGCCTGCCGCCGGAGCAGCGGATCACCATTCTCAACACCGCGTCGATCGTGACGCAGATGCGGGGGACGGGATGGGTGGCGTCGGTGGCGACCGCGTTGCTCAACGACGGCGAGAATGTGGCCGTGGTGATCGCCACCGGTGACGATCTGTCGATCCTGCCGCCCGACACCACGATCCCCAAGGCGTCAATCCTGTTGCACCACTTCAACCTTGGCGAGCGGTTCCGCAGCCAGTGGGCCGGTTGCGCGGACACTGTCACCAAGTTGATCGCCGGTGTCGACGCGCACCCGCTGTTGGATCGGTCGATGATCAAGCATATGTCGGCGTTCACCCGGAACACCGAAATCCCCGTTCCGCCGGTGCCTTTCACGCCGATCTCGATGGACGCGGCGTGGGCGATCCGCTACCTGTACACGCCGCCGCAGGAGACGGTGCCGGCCTACACCGGGTTGCAGAGTGAGAAGTTCACCGAGGCGCAGATCAGCTACCTGCTGAGTGCGGCGGAGCGTAAGTGGCAGTTGCCGACGAAGAGGTTGAGCCGCGAGGGGCAGGCGCGGCTGGAGTCGGCGTCAATGTTCGCCTCCCGGTGGTCCAAGACTGGTGAGGCGCAGCTGCGGGAGGCTCCGCGCGGCTACGACGCCCGCATCGCCGGCTACCTGTGGGCGGCCACTCGGGAGGCGTTCCGTGCCGGTGATCTGGAGCGGGCGTCCTGGTATGGGCAGTACTTGCGGTACCAGACGCTGCCGGCGTCGAAGCTGACAGCGGCCTAGCGGCAATGAGTCGGACGCGTGAGGTGACGATCATGACGGGGCGTGACTCGGCTCGTCAGTCCGTGGGATTGCCTGGTCATTGCGACCGGTGCGCTGAGGTCGGTCATGTACGTGCGCACCCGAAGCTTGGGTGCGCAGATGTCGGCTGCGACCAGAGCCATGAGGCGCCTGGTTAGTCGCCGGCTCGGCCGCAGTTTTTGTGTGATCAACGTGGCGTGAGGCCACGCCTAGGAGGGGATGAAATATGTCGAAATATCAAGCAGGAGAACAGGGTCGATGCCACGGGGGTGGCGTCGGCAAGGCTGCGCGGATGGTGGTCGTCGCGGTCGGTGCCGGTGTGCTGCTCAGTGCCGCCGCCGGAACTGCTGGAGCATGGCCCATTCCGATCACCCCGGAGGAGCAAGGTGTGATCAACCGTGGCCACGCCGCGGGCTGGCCAGGCGACGATGACGGCGTGCTGATGGCCGCTCGCCAGGCGTGTCAAGCACTGATGACAGGGCAGGGCACGCAGGGGGCCACCGATTCGCTCGTCGGCATGTACGGCGCGGACCCGGGCGTCGCCCGCCAGCTCGTGAACATCGCCCACGGGACTCTCTGTACCTCGGCGCGCGGCTAACCCGCGAATGCTCCACACTAACCGCGGCAAGCCACATGGGGACACTGGCGACGTGCTGGCGTGGTACCGCGAAATGCGTCCTCAGTTTGGTCCCTGGAAGTATGTCGAGCTCACCTTCGAGACGCCTGGGCCTGGCGTCGCCGGCCGTCCGAAGGTGATCCGCTTCGTCGACGTCCAGGAGAACGCTCTTGAATTGCTCGGCTTGAACTTCGGATATCGAGGACACACACCTGCCGACGTCGTGAAAATCCTTGTGAGTGAGGGATTTAACCAGGAACGTGCCGCGGCCGTTGTCTTCAATGAATCGGAAACGGTTCGCTATCCGCAGACGATTGCCCGGTAGACAGCGTTCGGTCAACGATAAGGAGCGACATGAGTGTCTCGGCGTTGATGCGTGCAGAGATCACCGCGGTGTTGGTTGCTCACCCTGGCGCGCTGTCGACGACCCAGATCGCCCAGCAAATCGTGGGCCGTGGTCAAGCCCAACCCAGAGCCGGTGGCTACTTTGCGGAAGATGTATATCCCTATCTGCGTCAGTTGGAAAACGCCGGTGAGGTGGTCCGGACTCGGCGTCAGGACGGCAGCGTGTGCGTCTTCTGGAAGCTGGTCAGCCGCCCCGACTCCGCGTGGGCGGTAGCAGTAGGAGTGGCTGGCGTTGTTGATCTCGATGCGCCGGCCGGGGCGATCATCGGCGGCGAGGACCCTGGAGCAGATGGCCGGCGTGTCCCGAGTACATCCACCGAAGATGAGGAGGCCGTGTTACGGGCTCTTCTCAACGACCGGGATCGTCAAATCAAAGCGTTGAAAGCTCAAGTGGCCGAGCTTGATCAGACGATCGCGATTCTTCACGGGGAGATCGCTCGGCGTGGCCGACAGGGTCCTGTCGCGCCGGGGCTCGTTGTGCAGGACCTCGACCGGTGACCTGTGCGCGATCAGTGGTGGCCACCATTGGTCGCCGCAGCTTGTCGAATCCGGCCGCAGTAACGCTGTGGGCCGCCGGATCGATCCAGATTGTTGCTGACGTGACTGGACGCGATGGCTCCATGGCGTCGGGTAGTCACGAGATTCGTTGCGAGGCGGCCGGCGCAGCGCGGCAATACTTTTGGCGACGTTTGTGCGAGGAACCGATGGTATTCTGGGCGAAGTGGGGCCGGAACGGCTTCCCGCGCCTGGGCTATCGTCCAGCTTCGCTCCTCGGCGGCGGCTGACGACAATCCGTGAAAGGCCGAAGATCCTCGCGAAGGTCACGTTCCGGTGAGCGGTCACCCTTTTCGTGGTGGTTGTGGGCCGGGGACGCAGCCTTGAACGGAAGGGGAGGGATTCCTCTCATGTCATCTGCGACCAATCGGACCGAACGTCTTGCTAAAGCTCTCAAGGATGCACGGCCTGATTTCACTTTGTACAACGCCCGGGTCTTCGCTCGCGAATTGATCGGCTCCCCTGAGGGTGTTTTCGGCATGAAGCCGTTGGCGATCTTGCCTCGCGAAGCCCGTTCTGCGCCGGAAATTCGGCCTGGTGTGGCGTTGCCGCCGGCAACGCCGGTTGCTGTCTCTGCTGCACGCCCCGGCGATCTCGTTGCTCAGCCGGGAGGAGATTTCGCACCGTATTTGGAGAGCGGACGTGTCCTCGTCGCCGATGGTGAGGTTTCGGCCGCGACCATGCGTTCGGACCCACCCATGCATCCTGGCGTTGTCAGGCGGCCGACACTGCCGGACAGTAAGACTCGTGAGGAGGCCGTGGAATCGTGGCCATCGACTGAGTTCGCTCTTGGCGTTGATGTCGCCGGGACCCAGGTCTGCTGGCGGCCGGCGGCGACCCGTTCTCTCGCGGTAGTCGGACGTACCGGTTCAGGCCTCACTGTTCTGACGGAGTCGGTACTGGACCAGGCTCGTGCGGCTGGGTGGATGACACTGTACGCCAGCACAATTGGCCGTGAATCGTTTGACCCTGCGGGCGTTCCGGGATTGGTCTCATCCTCTTTGGGCTCGTACCCTGCGGACAGGAACGCTAGGGTCAATGAGTACAGTGCCGTCATCGAAATCGCTCGCCGGATGCTTCAACATCGTCGATCGCGATCGATTCCTGGGGATGTCCCTGAGCAGTGGTCGGGCAGCTCGCTGCTCGATGCACGGACCCGGGATGTCCCTATTCTGCTGGTTTTGGACAGTATCGATGCCTACCGGCTGGTCGGCCGGCCTGATGCTGCACGAGGCACCGTCGAGGCCGTATGCGCGATTACCGACATCCTCGCCCACGGGTTTGACCATCGCATCCACGTATTGGTGACCTCGCAGCTGGAGTGGCCCGAATATCTGCCGCCGCTGTGGACCCGAGAGATTCCAGAAGTGGTGTTGACCGGAAAGCGGGATATCGCAACGGGGCGGCTTCTGGGGCTCGGTGATCTCTTCACCGACGATGGCCAACGCCTCCGGGGGCAGATGGCCATCATCACGCGAGCGCCGGGAGGCGATTCGCGGAAGGCATTCGCCTGCAGCCCCTTTCAGGGATATTTCGGTGGCTCGGAGTTGGGTGTAGTGCCGGGGCAGTACCCCCGCCTCGTGCTGGACACCACTGCGATCGCCGGCGCCAGTGGCGTAGTTGACTTTTCTGCACTGGCGCAACTACCCGACGTGTTACTGGAAGAGACCACAGGAGCGCTGAAATGAGCACAGCGCAACAGGCATACGACGTGCTCGATCGACTCGACGCCAGCGGCGACCGCTGCACGGTCGCCTACCAGCTCGCCGACGGCACCACGCGCTCCATCGAGGGCACGATGTCGACCACGGAAGCGCGGGTCGCCGTGGCGGTCGCGGCCGATCTCGGTGCGACCCGCACCACGATCGGTAGGTTCGACAGCTAGCTATAGCGCCTGCGGGGTGTGGCTACCGTCGCCCGGTGCGGTGCGGTGCGGTGCGGTGCGGAAGCCTGCCACAGATCATTGCTGCTGGACTACGCGGTCGGTGCCTGGAGTTGGAGGCTGACTTGGGCCTACGAGCTGGGTACCGAGGTGGGCGTCGCCGAATGGTGTTGTTTCAGCTTGGCCCCTGATGGCGACAGGGTGAGCCGCCCAAAGTGGCTGCGGTACTTGCTGTTAACGCGTGCGTGTTGCCACAGATTCAAAGCTGCTTAGACTCAGTGGGCATGACGGACTCGACGGGGATGACCAATCTAGAGCAGGCCGGGATGATCCTCCACGCGCTCAAAAATCTGCTGAGGGAACGTCAAGCGGTGCACGGTCGTGGGGGATATCCAACCGACAGCGACTGGGTGGCTATCGATCGGGCGATCGCGGCGACCGGGTTCAAGGTCGACGAGCCCGTCGCGCGGGCCGGGTCCGATGGCTGGCAGTCGACCTTGGAAAGCGCGTTACGCCGGTCGGCGTAGGACGTTGACGCGCGGGCGTTTCGGGGCTCGATCTGGACGACTCGCAGCGCGGCAGCTCTCGACGAACCCTTGGCAGCGGCTCTGTCGGACGTACGGCCGTGATGGTGCGCCGATCGCCGACGATCACCCCGGACCGCCGCTGGCCGTCGGCCGCCGACGACGGTGGATAACCCGGCCGACCGGCCGACGGGGGGACCTCGAGTTTTTGGATCACGACGATCAGCACCACGACGATCAGCACCACGACGATCAGCACCACGACGATCAGCACCACGACGATCAGCACCACGACGATCAGCACCACGACGATCAGCACCACGACGATCAGCACCACGACGATCAGCACCACGACGATCAGCACCACGACGATCAGCACCACGACGATCAGCACCACGACGATCAGCACCATCTGCGACGGCGCTTCTGCATCACCCAGGGTTCATGTCATAGTTTTACCCAATAAAGTACGATAAAGTGCGGCTAAGTAGCGTTTGCGGGAAAAGAGTTCGGTATGCGATGGCCAGCGCACGGAAGCTGGACGTACCCGTGGGTCCCGCGCGGCCGGCAGGGCAACCGCGATGACCGAACACTGCGCGACTACGTCGCTGCTATCCCACCAAGGATCGCAGACCTCGCTTACGACCCCACCGGAGCTACCGCCCGCGCCCACGACGCCGCCTTGATCGAAGTTGCCCGGCTGGAGGCTGGATGGGGCCAATACCTCGTTCCGGTAAGGGAATTCCTGCTGCGCAGCGAGTCGGTCGCCTCCTCGCGCATCGAGCAGGTCGACGCTGGGTGGCGGGCCTTTGGGAAAGCCGCGGCCGGCGGCAAAGCCACCGCGGCCGCCCAGTCCCAGCTTGCCGCCGTTCAGGCCCTCGGCGAACTCGTTGCCTCAGCCGACGCCGGACCGATCGAGCTGCCAGCGATCCTGCACGCCCACCGGCTGCTGATGGCACCGGATCCCTACGCAGAAGAGCCCGGGCTGCTGCGCAGCGTGCAGAACTGGATCGGCGGCAGTGACTTCTCCCCGTTGGGCGCGAGCTTCGTTCCACCGCCACCAGATCAGGTGCCGGCGCTGATGGACGATCTGTTGGCATTCGCGCGCCGCGATGATCTGCCAGTCGTGGCCCAGGCCGCGATCGTGCACGCGCAGTTCGAATCGATTCACCCGTTCGTCGACGGCAATGGCCGTATAGGCCGCGCACTGTTGTCCGCGGTGCTGCGCCGCCGCAGCCTGACTCGGGTGGTCACCGTGCCGGTGGCGTCAGTGATGCTTGCCGATACCGAAAGCTACTTCGCGCGGTTGGGCGATTTCCGTCGCGGTGATGTGGACGCCCTCGTCGACTACGTGGCCAGAGCCGCTGTCTATGCCAGTGCCGCGGCGCAGGAGTCTGCGCGTCGGCTTGCCGATCTACCCGGCCGGTGGCGGGAGGCGGCACGGCCACGCGCCGGGTCGGCCGATGAAACGCTAATCAACGCACTGCTGCAAACGCCGATTCTCAACGCGGATACGGCCCAAAACCTCACGGGCACAACCGATGCCAGTACCTATCGGGCGCTGGGCCGTCTCGTCGATGCGGGAGTTGTCGAGGTATTGTCGGCCGGCTCACGCAACCGGATTTGGGCTGCCGCAGACGTGCTCGCCGAACTCGATGTACTGAGCGAGGCGATCGGGAGGCGAGTGCGTGAGAGTCGTTGAACAAACACAAGGAGAACCCCATGCAGTACTTCGGCGTCCAAGAAGGAGCTTTGTCCGGCAAGCTCCATGTCGGCCTACTCGACCCTAAGAACACCCGATTTCTCGACGGCGAGGACCTCATCGACGACGCCGGCGAGCTCACCCCCGGAATGGATGACTATCTGTCGCGCCTGCAGCACGAAGACTGCACCGACATGACCATTCGGGTTGTCGCCGACTACATCATCAAGCACTTCAACGGCGCCCTCCTCATCGACTACAAAGACGGCACGCAATACGAAATCCAGGTCACCCAAAAAGCGCCGAACGTTCGGCGGAACGCCGACAGCGACGCGAAAGCACCCACGCCATGACAAATCCGGAAGACCACACAGCCACCGCCGTCCGATCGGTGATCGCCAGCCTCCAGGACTACCTTCGCGAGCGAAACAGCGCCAGCGAGACCGCCGCGATACAGGGATTGCTCGATGCCCTGGAGGAATTGTCAATACCTGTGGATCGGCTTGTTTCAGGCGACCTCCGTTCCAGTTGATTCGGTCGGTGCCGAGTCCGCCGACGGGGTGATGTCGGTGGGTCGCTCGAGCAGTTTGCCTTTGTGGAAGATCGCGCCGGCCCGGACCAGAGCGACCAGGTGCGGTGCGTTGACGGCTCGCCAGCGGGCTTGCGCGGCGTCGATCAGCTTGTAAGCCATGGCCATTCCGGCGACGCGTGAACCCGGCCCCTTGGTCACCTTGGTCCTCAAACGTACCGTGGCAAACGTTGATTCGATCGGGTTGGTAGTGCGCAGATGGACCCAGTGCTCGGCCGGGTACTTATAGAACTCCAGCAGCACATCGGCGTCATCGACGATCTTGGCGACCGCCTTGGGGTACTTGGCGCCGTAGTCCACCTCGAACGCCTTGATCGCCACCTGCGCGTGGTCGATATCCTCGGCGTTGTAGATCTCCCGCATCGCCGCGATCGCCCCCCGGATGAGCCGACTTTGGCAGGCAGGCAAGAACATTGGCCTGCTTGTGAAACCAGCACCGCTGCTCGCCGGTGGCCGGGAACACCTCACGCACGGCCTTCCAGAACCCCCAGGGCCCCATCGCCGACGGCCAGCACCGGTGCGGTCATCCCGCGACGTCGGCACGACCGCAACAGATCAGCCCACGACTCGGCCGACTCCCGGTACCCGTCGGTGAGCGCGACCAGCTCCTTGCGGCCGTCAGCGCGCACACCGATCATCACCAGCAAACAGAGCTTCTCCTGCTCCAGGCGCACCTTGAGATGGATGCCGTCGACCCACAGGTAGACGTAGTCGGTGCCCGACAGATCACGGGCCTCGAAGGCCTTGGCCTCGTCCTGCCACTGCGTGGTGAGTCGGGTGATCGTCGTGGCCGACAAGCCGGCACCCGAGCCCAGGAACTGCTCCAACGCCGGACCGAAATCACTGGTCGACAAGCCATGCAGATACAGCAACGGCAACACCTCGGTCATCTGCGGCGACTTGCGCACCCACGCCGGCAGGATCGCCGAGGAAAACCGTTGCCGCTCACCAGTGTCCGGGTCAACACGTTTGTCATTGACCCGCGGCGCGGTCACACTCACCGCGCCCGCCGCGGTGAGCACCTCGCGCTCGCGGTGATAGCCATTGCGCACCACCAGCCGGTGCCCGTTCTCATCAAGCTCACCGGCATGAGCCTCGATGTAGGCGGCGACCTCAGCCCGCAACGCTGCGGCCAGCATCTGGCGGGCACCGTCGCGGACAATCTCATCGAGCAACGACCGCGACGAGCCAGCATCCTCGTTGGATGAATCCGCATCGTGAACTACCGTGAGCATGGGCGTACCTTCCCGAACCAGCGCGCCAACGCCGGCTCTTGATCAGACCTTCGACATTCAGATCATCCTCGGGAAGGTGCGCCCTTTCCTACGCCGCCTCGCCGAGGCTCATCCACAGGTTCTGATCATTGCTCATGCCCTGAGTCGGTTGACGGAAACACCTACCGCTTCAAATCCGCTATACGCCCTGGTCGCGCTGCCAGATGCCGACACCAACTCGCTCGGCGGCCCGCGGTTCTATGGCGGCGCCAACCCCCGCTTTTATCTACAGGCCGACGTGGACGGCGACATCATCGACCGCAACGGAGACGAATACGGCACGCCCGCACAAGTCCGTTCGTTGGCCGCCGCTCTCCTGGCGGTCGCGGCCTACGTCGAACGGAAGTCGCCTGATCGCACCGGACGACACCAACCCGTGAGCGCGTGATGACGAGAGGCGACTCCGCGATGGACAACAACAAGCCCGAGTATGTTCAGCGGCGCAGGTGGACTGCGAAACCTCAATCCAGCAATGGAAGCGCCTCACCGCATCGGTGTCAGTGACCGGCGTCGATGCGCCGAAGCGAAGCATCTGGGCCATGATCGGCCGCATCGTGGATCGAGTGCTGTTCGTCGGCTTGTGCCTGGTGTTCCTGTTCATCTTCATGTGCGGGACGTTCCTGGCCTACCTCAACCTGACGGGGCCGCACTGCGGTACGGCACTCATGAAACCTGGCGACACGTGTTCGACGCTCACCGCGACGTCGGGCCGCAGCACCAAGCGCATCGAGAAACTCAATCCAGCGGGTACACCGCCGGCGGTGTTGACCCTGCCGGGCTACCGGCATCCGGAAAAGGTCTACACCGAGGTGTACGACGTTGACGGGATGCGCGCAGAGCATCGGTCGTGGGGGCTGGCGGGTTTGGCGTCGGCAACGCTGCCGGTGCTGCTGTTGCTGTCGTCCTGGCGGCAGGCCCGGCGAGCCAAGAAGGCCGCACCGCAGGATTCGCCCCCGGAACGCTCGGTGTGACGGCGCGAAACTGCTGACGCAGACGGCTGCGGGTACTCGATATCATTGGCCCAGGGGAGAAGTAGGGGGCGGCTATGGGTGTCATCAATGAGTACTTTCTGGCGGGTTCGGACGCTGCGGCGGCGGACATCATCGAGACCGGGCCCGCCGGCGGTGTCGTGGGGCCCGACCCTGGCAGTGAGCTGGCCTCGCTGGAGGCCATCCTGCTCGGACTGGACCCGGAATCCGAAGAGGCCCTCGCCCTCGTCGGGCGGGATGACCATACGGTAGATATTGCCCACGACGACGACTACTCACGCATGGTGGTCAAGATAGCTACTGGTACAACGCAACTCATCGCACAAATGTCTTCGGCCGACTTGCGGCCGCATCTGCAGCGGTGGGCGCGCATCGAGGAGTTCGCGGGCACAACCGACGAGGACTTGTACGACATGATGGCCGCGCTGCACCCACTGTTCGTGGCGGCCGCGGGCGATCGGGGTCAGGCGCTCTACGCCTGGATCAGCCTGTGATCACCCGCTCAGCCTCGACGATCAACCAAGCATCGGAACGACTCGTAATGGCCGATAAGTGCGGCGGCACAACAGAACACCGGCAGCCGTGCGGCCGCCCGGAGTCGCCATCATCCTGGGAAGTGTCTGCGTCGGATTCGGGACGTAGGTTGGCGCGCTGCCAATCTCGAACCCGGCGAGGTGGACGAACGAACCGTGGTCGTTCGGTGCGCCGCTGCGGGCCGGTGCGCTAGATCACTATCGGTCGGCGTTCGGTTGTCGGCGGGTTTGCCGACTACACATTTGCGAAGCGAAGGGGGAATCAACTGTGACTTTCGGACAACCGACCGAAGGCGATCAAGGGCAGCCCGGACACGACCGAGGCGCCGGGCCCATCCATGAATACGATGCGGCGTATGGCCACCAGCAGGACGCCAGACAGCCGTATCCTCCGGCCGACCCGTTCCCCGGTTCGCACCCTGGAGCCTTCTGGTCGCAGCCGAATTCCGGCGCTCACGATCCCCGCGACCTGACGCTGCCGCTCTACGGTGCGACCTTCGGGCAGGCAGTGAGCCGGTTCTTCCGCAACTACGCCAACTTCTCCGGGCGGGCCTCGAGGAGCGAGTACTGGTGGCCGGTGCTCGCGTCGTTGGTCGCGATCTTCGTTTTCAGCATGGCGACCAGTGCTATCGCCGCGGCGGCGGTCTCGGATTCGAACCTCGCGTCGGGCGTTGCCGCGCTAGTGACCATCGTCTTCATACTGGCGATCGCCCTCCCGTCGATCTCGGTATCAGTACGTCGCCTGCATGACGCGAACCTGTCGGGATGGATGTATCTGCTTGCCTGCATCCCCATCCTCAACTACGTCGCGTGGATCGTGATTGGTGTGCTGAGCACCAATCCAGAGGGCGCACGTTTCGACCGCCCACGTTCGTGATCGATGCACCATCACCCGCCGGTTCGGCACCCCCGCATCCGCGGCGGCCGGCCGGCGATACGGGCGCGCGCCACGACACCCGGTCGGGCGGGCGGTTGCACCGAATTGCCTCTCCGGGCTGAAGGTTCCCGAGTACGACAAAGCGGGCCGCTCAGCGGCGCCGGGTTTCTTCGACATGGATGTCGCTGAGGTCGTCTGGATTGACGATTCCGGACCATCCCATGTGCTGGTCGCCTTCGAGTCCGATGCTCCGGGCTACGGCGGGGTCGCCAACGAACCACACCAGCACGCGGCCGTCAGGGTGCCGGCCACTCAATGAAACGGTATGTCCCGCTAAGGTTCCGGTGGCAGTGACTGACACGACGCCATCGATGGCCGCGCGCGGTACTTTCGCCCACGGCTCGTAGCGGCCGAAGCGTCGTGATGTGCCGCGAGCGAACGCATCGGGTATCTCAACGTCGGGTTGCACGGCTAACGCCACCCAATCGTCGGCGCCGAACATAATCGGGATGCGCTGCCCGCAGTACTCGGCGAATGCTCCGGTCACAGGTATCTCACCCACCCGACAGATTCTGCCCTCTGCGCGCCGGACCAGGCCGCAGCCTCCGGCCGTAGCGACATACCCGCAACCCATGCGGCGGCAGCGCGTCGCCGGCGCGGCGGGCGTACCGTTCGAAGACAATCCGGGGTGGGAGTGATGGCTCGACCACCAGCCACGGATCGGGTCCGAACCGGAAGGTGCGCAATGTCTTACAGCCCGAACAGCCTGCCTGCTTCCGGGTTTGCGGTGTGGACGCCAACCCCCGGCAGCCGCGACGTCGAGCTCGGCCGGCTACCTGTCGCATCCGGGCGCCTGGCGATCCGCGACGTCTACGACCTCGAACACCCCCAGGTCGCGCTCACCGTTCCGCCAGGGGTTCACCGCGTCTGGTCCACCGAGTGCTACGTCCGGCCGGCCGGTACCGCCGACCGCCCTGTGCTGCGGCCCGCGTATCTGTCGGTGCAGCTATCCCAATCGGCCCCAACCTACGTGGACACACCAAAAGCGATGTACCGCAGCGATAGTCCAGAATCGGGAGTGAGTGTCTACACCGATTTGGGGATCGTTCTGGTGCACGACGCCGATGCGATAACGAGCGCGGACATGGAGTCCCTCGACCAGCAATGGGAACGGGCGTGGGAACACCCCAGCACCTACTCCGAGGTGCGCAGCGCCAGCGCGGCCATGGTGATCACCTGCAAGACGATGGTCGACAATGCGCGGATCCCAATCCTGGCCAGCTTCGACGAAGACAACCGCCCCGTCGCAATCCACATCGACCTTGCACTGATCGGCATCGCCGACACGCACGCACCGGCCACCGAACCACTGTCCGAACAGGCGGCGGTGTCCGCGAAAGGCAAACGGACGCTCGCCCAGCGGTTTCGGCGACGTCGACGGCAATGAGCAGCTCCCGCCGCCCGCGCGGCGGTCGGTTTCTTTCCGCGCCCCGGCGATCAGCGCGTCAGAACCAGTGAGCGCGCATCGCTTCCAGAAAGGGCACGGTCACCGTGTACCCGCTGCGATCGCCGATCACCGCGTCGACCCCGCATCGTGGGCACAGGGCAGTTTGGCCGGGTCGGCCCGCCTGCTCAACCATCTCCGGTGGCGGATCGATCCAATCGATGATTCGCTCGGGAGCGAACGTTCGGCAGCAGTGAAAGCAGCCGCAGACAGAACTGGCAGAAACCTCACCGCGGTGATCGCGGCAATGACCGTGCGCGGCAACAATATCGGGGCCAGGCGCCGCCGGGTCGGTCACCACGCCCCGGGCCCGGGCGCCGACGGGCCGCCGCCAGTGGCGGCGGCCAGCTGGTCGAAGTCAAGATGGCCTGCCAAGTACTGCTCAATCGGCGCCAGCGAATAGCCCTGCCCAGCAAGGTATTCGAGATAGGCAACACCGCTCTGCGGCGGCGGGCGCCGGTGCAACCCCCGAGACAACCCGAACTCGCACGCCCCGAACGCTGAGGCCACCACCCCCAACGCGGCCTGGCCCGGGCCCAGCGCGGCGAACACCTCCTCGTGCTCGCCATCAGCGCACAGCAGATCAGAGGCAGCCAAATCCATACTCGCAGGACACAAGTCATCGGCAGCAGCAATCGCAGCCATGTTGCGGGCCACGAACAACTCTGCCGCCGCCAACCCGCCCGCCAACACGTTCTCCCGAATCCACGCCCGCCGCGGTCCCTGCCGCTCGGCGGCAAGAGAATCGAGCAACCGCAGGGTGCGCCAGTCCCGGTCCGCGGTGCCATCGTCGATCGCCGACCGCACGAGATCAGCCCCTGCAAAGGACGGTCGCGCCTCGATTTCACTCAGCCACACCGGACGCGCCGCCTGGCCAGTGAGATACCCGGCCTGCACTACCGGCAGGGGCGCTCGCCGCACGAGATCGGCGACCGTTCGCGGAAACGCGCTCGCCACACACACGAACCGGTCTTCGCGCAGATGGTCACGCGTGTAGATCAGGCCGAGCGTCCAGCCCGGCCCCCGGTCACCGACGTCCTGGTAAATGCGCCAGCCGGCGAAACCACCAACAGGGGGCAAGAACCTTCTCGCGATGATCGCGAGCAGCTCGGCGATCGACGTTGACGACGGCAACTGCCAGACTTCGTCGTGCCGGAAGGCGTCGTCACCCATGGATACCGACGCTCGGTCCACAATGAGCCGGCAGAGCGAGTCAGCAGGTTCGGCGATGGTCATGCACTGACGCTAGCGCGCCTGCGATGGCGGCCACGGACGCAAGGCAGCTTCACCGCGACCCGAACGGCAAAGCCAGACGCGCGGGCAGTGGTACGGACCTGCGGTCAATTCCCGAGGTAACGCTTGACGGCGAATCCGCAGTAGCCGCACGTTTTGGCGCCCTCCTTGACCGCGCGCTCGCAGCGCGGGCAGTTGTCGGCGGCGGTGGTCGGCACAGCGCCGTACCCGGAAGCAGCTGGGGTAGAGGAGGTTTGGGAGTGGGGCCCTGCTGGGCGTCGGGCCAGAAGTAGCGAGCCGACCAAGGCGATCGCGACGCCGGTGGCGGCGACCGCATGCAGCAGCAACGACAGACCCGGGCCCATCGCACTCGACAGCGCCGCGCCGGTGAGGATCGGGACGCTGCTCAGAACACACAACGCGACCGGTAGTGCAGCTGCATGGTGGTTGCCGCGGCTCACCCACAGTGCGCTGCCGGCGATGGCGACCGAACTGGCGATGAGAATCCACCCGCCGGCCCGCAACGGCACGAGCGCCGCAGCGGTCATGATGGCCGCGGCGCCGGTGACAGCCAGCGCCAGGCCCACCCGACGGGTCAACATCAGTTCAGGCTATCGGGCCCAAGAGTTTCCAGCTCAGTACACCGCGCCGCTGCCGTGGGGCGAAAGCCGAAAGCCGTGGGTCTTCCTGTCGCCGAACCCGGGGTGCTGAATCTCGCACGTGAGCGTGCCGTCGTGAGCGACCGCGCAGACCTCGTCGTTGATGTCGACGCCGCTGCCCGGGTGGGCGCCGGGCACAATGATCTTCTGCCCGGGTGCCAGCTCGCGATACCTGCCTGGGTCTACCGGTGTGGTCTTGAAGCCGACTTCGGTCTGCGTCTCCAGGTGCTCCACATCGGCCTTGCCGTACACCGGGACGGCCCCGGGTTCGAGTGACACCAGGGTGGCTCCACCGGGCGCCCCGGGCAGCGGCCCCCAGCACATGATGCTCGAGTAGTACTGGAAGGAGTTCGGCCCGTCGTAGAGCTCGCAGTGCACGCCATCTGCTGTCTTGAACCGCAGTGACGTCCAGCCGTAGTGCGTGGGCCCGGGGTAGTCACATGCACGGACCGCGGTGTAGTCGTCGAACCCGACGATCGCGGCGGGCTCCGGGGCCGGCAGTGGGGGAGCGCCGGGCGCCGGCGTGGCGGCCGCGCTGTCCACCAGGGCGCAATTGGACGCCGGCTGCACCGTTGCGTGGTCACGGCCGTCGCCGCCGCGGGTACATCCGCCGGCGGCGACCAACACGGCCAAAGCACCGGCGACGAGGACAACGGGGCGCATAGCCGCCACGGTATATCTGCACGTCCGCGCCGGCGATGAACGAACCCGGCGGCCCCATCAGCGGCTACAGTCAACGACGGGAATGCGCGCCGGCGGGGACGTGGCCGCGCTACCGGGGCGTGGGGACGCCACGCGGGGGGAGAGTGCGGCCGTACCAGGCCGCGCAACAAAATTGGGGGAATGCAACGGTGACCGGTCTACCTGCACCTGAAGGCTGGAGCAACCGATTCCTGCTGTACGGCATCAGCCTGCTCGCGATGGGATCACTCGGGCTGTTCTTCGCCTACAAGACGGTTCTGGCTGCGCAGCGCACGCACTGGCTCGCCGCCACCATTTGCCTTGCGGTGGTGCTCTTCTCGCTGATCACCTCGGCGGGCATCGTGTGGGTGATGATGGGCCGCACCAAACTGCGCGCGACCGTCGATGCCGCGGGTACAACACTGCGGCAGGCCCCGATAGCGAAATACCTTGCCGCGCTGCTGGTGACGATCGTCGTCGGCACCGCCCTGTTCCTGATATTCGGTTCGCAGGTGCATGACGATCTGCCCGCCACCGCCAAAGACCGCGGCAAGGTCATCGCCCTGCTCTTTGGCAGTCTGCTCGCCTTGGGCTTCATGGCCCGCACCCGCCGGCGCCCGGCGCCGATCCTGAGACTGTCCGCCGCCGGCATCGAATTCAGCGATTCGTACACCACCTTCACACTCGCCTGGCACGAAATTCGAGACATCACCGGGCGGGCGCCGAAAGGCAAGACCTACCGGCCGGTGGTGTTCGAAGTCCACCGTGATGCACCGCCTGCGGTCATCAACAACGCCTCAGCATGGGCGCCCGACGGTGTGGCCCTGTTCTGGCTGATACGTCACTACTGGCTCCATAGCCAGGACCGCGCCGAACTATTGAACGGTGTTGCGATAGAACGCCTTACAGGCGGAAAGGTCACTGCGCAATGAACACCCACAACCCCGCCGTGGAGGAACAATGGTGAGCCAGCCACCACCGCCCAGCCCGTGGGGGCCGCAACCGCCGCAGCAGCCCGGAAACTGGCCGGCCTACCCCGGTGGACAGCCGGGTCCGGGTCCGCAGGGGCAGTGGAACCCGCAGCAGCAGTGGCCGAATCCCACGCCCGCGCAACACAAGAAGGGTCCGCTCAAGTGGATCCTTGGGACGGTCGCATTGATCGCTGTCGTCGCGGTCACTGTCGGTGTGACGGTGTACTACGTCGGTGGCAAGGACACCGACAACGGAAGCGGTGCGGCGCCGTCGTCGAGCTCGAAGTCCGATTTCGCCAGCGCCAACGACACCGGGCCCGTCTCTGTGATCACCGAAGATCCGTCGTGCGCGCCGTGGGTACCGGTCAACAACATCGTTTATGAAACAGAGAGAGATCACAACTGGAGCCAGCGGGACCCCTCGATTCCCGCCAGCGCGTGGACCACCGAAATGCGGTCGACATACAATGCAGTTGCTGATGCAATGCGCACCGCCGCCGACCAGACTGAATCGCTGGTCAAAATCACACCGCATCGAGTGCTAAGCGAGCTGTACGAACAATACAGCGTATATGCGCGAATATTTATCGACCATGTTCCGTCCTATGTACCTGCGGATAACATCGTGGTCACTGTATCGGCAACAATCAGCCTAGTAATTACCTCAATTTGCACGGCAATAAGCTCGGGTTCGGCCACTGCTCGCGGACCGCTCGCACCTGCCGTTGATACACCAGGTCGCAGAGACCCAGTACACGGCGCAAATCCAGGCAAGTTCCTCACCTCGCCCGATCCACAGTGCACCGAGTGGGAACGAACAAACAGCGAGCTGACCTCAAATCCAGCGTTTATGGACTGGAGCAAGATCGACTCCAACACTCCAGCCAGCCGCTGGTCACCTCAAGAGAAATCACTCAACGTCAGCGCAGCCGCCATACTGTCTCGCGCGGCGAATTCATACGAACAATTGGCGCGCAACACCGCAAACGGGACGATCGCGGCTTTTGGCATGCTTGCGGCGCAATATGGTCGCGCTTTCGCCCAGGGAATACCCACTTATACACCGGCAGATATAGATTTGTATCTCGTGTTTTTACGAGCGCCGGGCATAATCGCTTCGGCGTGCCAGGAGGCTGGCGCAAACTAATGGACCCGGACAGGCCCGGGCGGTATCCGTTCGGGCACTCACGGAAGCATGAGCGCGCCAGCGAGCTGCCCAACTTGTGTCGGGAGACCTGCGGGAGTGGCCGGATAATCAGTGGGGAGGCCGTGACTCTTCGGCAGGCATGGGGGGCAAATAGTGTTGGTGCACAACAGAGTTCGAGGACATGATGAGCGTGCTTCCAAAACCTGATGGCCGGCGGCTCTGCGCTGTCGCGGTCGCCGCGGCGCTGGCCTGCCTCAACATGATTCCCGTGGCGGCTACGGCGTCCCCGGCGGCCGTACCGCGCAGCGGCGACATGATTGTGCCGCTGGCGCAGGTGCAATCGATCGTCGTCGGGCCCACATTGCACGCCAATCCCGACGAAGACCTCACCAGCCCGTGGGTCGACCACAGCATGGACGCCACGCTGTCGGCGCCGTGCCGGCACTTCGTCAACCAAGACGAGGTGTTCGGCAGCACCTGGTCGAACTTCGCGTCGGCGCGCTACAGCGGGTCGAGCAATATCGGTGTTCGGCAGAGCGTCGCGGTCTATCCCGACGCCGATACCGCCCGGCGGGCCTTCGACGCGCTGAAAACTGCTGCCCGGCAATGCCACGCGCACCCGTCGCCCGACGTGTTTGGCGCCGGGGTCACCCTTACCGAGCCGGATACGGCGACGTTGCTGACCCAATACCCTGACACCGTCAACGGGCCGGGAAGTGTGAGCATTGACGCGTTGCGCGGACAGGTGTTGATCGAGGTCGGCGCGGCGCACTACTCGACCGACCCGCGGATCGCCCATGCGGTGCTCGCGCTCATCAGCAAGAAGATCACCTAGATGACCACGAATGATGATCATGATGACGAAGGTCAGCAGGACGGGCAGCAGGGGAAACCACCCACGCGGCACGGCCTGGGGATGAATACTCCTACGACACAGGATTTTGCGATCGGACAAGCAGCAGAACGCACCGGCCTCGCCGACCTCGCTCGACGAACCATGGCCACCGCCGTCATCACCGTCAGTACGATGGCGACCGCAGCCTGTCTATCCGAACCTCTACAAGAGACCGAAGAACTACCGAAACACCAAGCAACTCAACAGATCAACGCCACCTTCCTGCGCGCCCGCGTCCCAGCAAGTTTCACCCCACTGGCCGTCACGGCGACCACGGCAACCTGGGGCGCACAAGCCCGAACAGTCACAGCAGCATTCACCGCCACAAGGGCCACCGTCGACGAGTTCATGTCGACGGTCGCCACCCAGGGCGATCCGACGTGGATGAAACAAACCTCGAGCAGCTGTCCACCGGCCAACGACACCCACTCCGCACCGGTGGCATACCAACCGCCCCACCCGATACTGGACGACTGGTACGACCGCGGAGTCTTTCAGCGCTGCAAGCCCATTGAAGCCTGGTCCATCGCAGCCACGGAATTCAGGGACGCTGCCCGCTCGGCTGGGCACATCTTCACGCAGCCGGCCGGCAGCCTCGCCGACCCCAGTGAACTGACCGTGCTCATCGGCACGACGACCGCGTAGCCGACTCACCGCCCCTCGCACGGCCCGAAAACCGCTGACGAGAGTTACCCGAACCGTCACCCAACCTGGCAAAGTGCCCAGGCGCCCGCAGTACCCACTTCGCCCAGATCGATCCCTCGCACCATTTTCGTCGGTGCTATTCGTGGTTGGGCTCAGCGGTGAACACTCGATAGAGGTAAGCGACACTGTCGATTTCGCCGTTGTCGACCCGTTTGAAGGCCTTCCCGATCGGGTTTGCATGTGTCGCAGTCGACGCGCGATAAATGGTCAGGGGAAACGTGTAGCGCGCGACCTCAGGCGGGGCGTCCATCCACTTGTAGCTCGCGTTGCGGACGAGCACCTCCCCGACGTAACAGCCGAACACAAAGATGGTCTCGGCAACGGCGTCCGAGCCCGGCTCCCGGAACTGCTCCAAGATGTCGTCCACCAGGCTCAGCGAGCCGGGGGAGTAGTCGAGCTCGACACCAGAGACGTTGCGGTGGGCATCAACTGCCCGCTGCGCCAATTCGGCAGCATGCTCGGCCGTCGGTGGCGCCGGAAGCCGCAGCGGACGCCCCGTCCACGCCGCCCCGGTCACGGCGTCACCAGGAATTCGGCGAGCTGGTCCTTTACCGCAGCGATCTCGTCGTCGATCCGTTCTCGCGGCCACGACGGGGAGCCTCCGAACGCCCACATCACCGACAGTTCCCGCAGTTTTGCGATCACGTACGCCAGCTCCGCCAGCTTCAGCGGGCACGCATAGTCGTCCGACCGAATCTGTTCCACCAGTAGACCGTTCAAGCGATTCATCATCGCCTCGTGAACGACCGGCGGCCCAGCGGCCCCGCCGTTGGCCGGCAACGACAACCACGACCGCACCTCACCGGTGCGGGAGTCACCGCCGATCATCAGTACCCGGTACGCAGCGGCGATCACCGACTCGCATGGAGCCCAGAGGCCGTAGTCGCCGATGAACGGGATGCTCCTGGCCACGTCCGCGAGTTCATAAACGGTGTCACCGTCGGCGACCAGACCGAGCAGCGTCGCCGGTTCAAACAGCAGCTGCATGCCGACATCCCCGCCGACGGTGCCGTTCGTCAGCGCCCGGTTAACGATCCGCTGCCCGCGCGTGGACAGCAGCGGAGCGCACCGGTCATAAACATCCGCGAGGCGCGGCCTGACCGCGTCATTCAGCGCGGCCATCTGCGCTGCCGAGAACCGTGTGGTCACACCACGCCCGCTCATTCAGCCCTGCGAACATCATCGACATCGTCCTCGCCGTCAAGCTGCGGGCGCGGCCTGCGCATCACCACCACCGCCCAGATCACGCCGCCGATCAGCGCCGCGACGACCAGCAAGAAAATCAGCTGCCCCGCCATGTACGCCATCGCATCCCCCTTCACGCCGCTCAGTGCGGCACGTCGTCGAGCCGTCGGCGCTCAGCGCTTCCAACTACCCGCCCCCACGATCAACCTGCTCGGCAGGTTGGTATCCGGCGCCGACGCACATATTTTGCCCGACGGCGGCCCGAACACGTCTCACCTCAACCGAGATGATCGCTGGCAGCAAGGGGACGCTCGATCTGTTCCCGAAGAATGTCCGCGTGCCCAGCGTGACGCGCGAAGTCCTCAATCGCCAGCAGGTAGATGAACCGAAGGTTGACCGCCCCGAGATGGCGATGTGTCCTGACCTCATCAAGGTCGAACCGCGTGGCAGCGGCACGCGAACGCGCACTGGCGCTTTCGAATTCAACGATCACATCGGCGACCGACTCATCGTCATCGACCACAAAGCTCGCATCCCCGGCCGTCGTACCGCCGCCACACTCACTCGCGGGCACCCCGCCCAAGATGTGCTGAAACCAGATTCGTTCAGCGACGGCAGCGTGCTTGAGTAGGCCGATCGGCGTGGTCATGGACGCAACGCCGCGGCGCCGGGCGTCGGCGTCTGACAATCCGCGCACCGCATTGACCAGCTCGGCGCGGTTGCGGTCGAGCGTGCTCTCCAGTAGCCGGCGCTCGCCCCCGGTGGTGATCTGCGGTATCGACCATGTCGTCATTGTCTGCTCGATTCTCTCTGTCGTGGTAGGTGAAATATTCTGTTGTGCTGGTGATTTCGTGCGCAGGCTGCGCGGCGCTCAGTGTCAGTCAAAGACGTTGGGCCGGTGGGGCACGTCGAATGGGCGTCCGTGTGAGGGGAGGAAGCGCCGAGGCGCTGAGAATCTTCATCCGGCCCGCGCCATCGATACGGGCAACTGCCGAAACACCTGATCAACGGGGGCACACGCTCGCCCGGATCAGCGATGCAGCCAACGCTACCCGAAATCCCGTCCCAGGACAGCGCGAGCGAACTGACTAGAAAACTAGGATCTAGTCCTCGGCTCAGAGGGACGTTCAGCGACGAAGAACACGGCCACCTCGACTAACGCTGAATTGGGAGGTATCGAGCCGGATGGCCACTGGTTGGCATGTTGAACAGCAAGAGCAAGACGGCCATGGCCGTGGGACCAGCCGGTATCGGACCGCACCCCGCAGCCAGCGCACGCCAACTATAGTTGACAACCTCTAACGATTGTTGGTTAACTCCAACTATAGTTAGAGAGGGGTGGGGTGCCATGCAGCTGCACAAGCCATTCGCCACGGTGACACCGACCTTGGACGGTGACGTCCTCATGGTCCTGGCCCGCGTGGAGGACGAGTCGTTCACGATCAGCCAGATCAACCGTATCCTGCCCGACGTTTCAGGCGAAGGGCTCCGCAAGGTCCTCAACCGGCTCACCGCCCAAGGCGTTGTCATCCACGTGCAAGTCGGCCGAACAAGCACCTACCGCTTCAACACCGAACACCTTGCAGCCGAACCGATTCGCGCCCTGGCCCGCATGGTTGAGGTATTCCTCAACCTCCTTGAGGAATACCTCAACACCTGGGAAGAATCACCGGTGTACGCCGCGGTGTTCGGCTCGGCGATGACCGGAAAGATGCGCCTTGATAGCGACATCGACATTCTCCTGGTCCGAGCAACGGCACCTGAACCAGTCGATTCCAAGACATTTTCGGACACTCTGTGGGAGGAGCAGGTCGCCGATCTAGCCCGCACGGTCACCGCCTGGACCGGCAACGACGCCCGCGTCGTCGAGTACACCGAAAATGACCTGCGCACCGCAGCCACCGCCGGCGAGCCACTGCTCAACGAAATCGCCAGGCACGGCCGGACCGTCGCAGGGACCAAGCTCTGGCTGCTACGGCAGCTGCGCCAATCCAGCCACCCGAACCAGGGGAGGGCATGATGGCCCGCCAAGAGCCCCGGACCAGCCCATCGACCCCCGCGGTGGTCAAAGGGCGCGTCGACAAGGCGATCGAGTTCTTCAATGAAGCCGAGAAGATGCTGGAAGACAACCAGAATGCGACCAGCGCCGCCGGCACTCTGCTCGTCAATGCCGGCATCGCCGCCTCCGACGTCATCTGCTGCGTCCAGCTCGGCCGCCACGCAACTGGAAGCGACCACCAGCAGGCGGTCTCGCTGCTCACGAAGGTCAACCCCGACCGAGGGAAAGACCTCAGCGTGCTGCTGAAGACGAAGAACAAGGTCAGCTACGCCCACGAGCGCATATCCGCCGCCGAGTACAAGCAGCTGCAGCGGGCCGCGTCTCACCTGGTCGAGGCAGCCAAGCTCGCGGCGGCCTCCGCGCGCTAGGGCGCCGGGTAGCCCATCTCGCTGGTGCTCCGTAGGGCCAACTGAGCGAACGACGTCGACACGAGATCGTCGATATGCGACCGCCAGCCGCTGCTCGGAGCGGCGGCCCCCAGCAGATGAGTGATCACGCAGATCGTGCCGTACACCCGCTCGATCTGAGCCTGCTGTTCGGGCAGGGTGGCGAAGCCCGCGAGGTGGCGCACACGGGGCGAGGCACCGACCGGTACGAGTGCGCGATTCCACAGCCGGCCATGGTGGGCGCAGATATTCCGAACGACAGTGAGGTGTTCCAGCCAGTTCGCCAGAGGGTGGTTATCGCGCCATCGCCGGCGCTGCACCTTCGAGGCGTCTGGCGCCGGACTGACGGCGAACCAGTCGCCAATGGTGCGTTGCTCGGTCGACTTCAAACCGGCGAAAAGCCTTGATAAATCGGAGAAATCGAGTACATCAGTCAGGACCCAGACTGGAAGCTGGCCGCCGTAGACGGCCACGTGGTGATCGACGAACTCGTCGCGCCCACGTGCGCGGCCGATGCGCCCCTGAACAGTTGCGCGCCAGCTGGCGTGGTCGAAACTGGGGCGGAAGTGCCCCGGATCGTCATGGGCCATCGGGTCGATCTCACCGAGGCGGTGTCCGAGCTGGCATCGCAACGCGACTTCGACACGCTCCAGTCCACTGGCGATCAGCGCCTTCAGTCGGCGGTCGAACTCATAGAGCTCGACGATGTCTGAGAAGTTGGTGTCGTCGACGAAAGTGCTGAGTCGACGGGTCTGGCCGGTGCTGTCGACCTCGCGGAACGGGTACCAATAACCGCTCAACCGGTAGTAGCCGACCGTTGAAAGCCATTCCGCTGCAACGGCGGTATCACCGATGAGCATGCCCCGGCCCTGCAGGCGGCTGATCTGATCGTGGATGGATAACCACGGCTTGACAGGCAGAGGCACAGACACCCTGCAACCGTATCCAAAAAGAAATCCGGCCCACTCCCGAGATGACTCTCGGTGCGGGCCGAACGATTGACCTCAGTGTAGCAGCGTTGAGACCGGCGCCCCAACGCCGTACGGCGCGCCCCGGCCGTTGGCCGCGGCAGGCGATGACTGTGACCGGGTGCGCCGGTCCGTTCAAAATGTGCGGGGTCGCTGACGTGCCCCCACGTAGAATTGGCTGGTGGGGGAAGTAACTGTGGTCGATCCTGATGGCTTGCGAGCTCTGGCCGCGTTGTGCGGCGATATTGCGGATGCGTTGACCGGTGCCGGGATCGCGCCGACCGCAGGGCCGCCCAGGCAGGGCACCGCCGCGGCCGTCACCGCCGGGCATGACGCCGTGAGCACGGCCGCGACGGCGCTGGCGGCGCGGGCCAGCGCGACCGGATACAAGCTTCGTACCGCTGACGGCGTGTACCGCACCACCGACGCCGAATCAGGCCAGAACCTGGCGGCCATCGGCCGCTCCATCGAGGTGTGAGATGGCCAACGTCCACGGTGCTGATGTGCTGACCCGGTCACAGATCGAGGCCTGGGATGTCGAGCACTTGGACGCCGCAGCCACCTATTGGTCATCGACCGCAACGCAGTGGGAAGAGCATTTCACCGCCATCCACGAGGGAACACGGCGCCCGGGCGGCACGGTGTGGGAAGGGCCGGCGGCCGACGCCGCCGCCGACCGCACCTTCGGCGTCCTTGTGACGGTGCGGGGCGCGGCCGAAGGCCTGCACAATGCCGCCTCGGCCGCCCGTCACGGAGCAGCGGACCTGGCCTGGGTCAAAGACCAGGCGCTGGCGGCGATCGCCGAGGCCGAGCAGGCGCAGTTCGTGGTCGCCCAAGACTTGTCGGTCACCGACCCGACGATGACGGTGCTCATGCGCGGCTGGCAGGCCCGCCAGACCCAAGCCCAACAGTTCGCCGCCGAAATCAGTGCGCGCACAAAGACACTCGCCGCGATCGACAAAGACATCGCCGACAAGATCACCGCGGCGCTGACCCCGGTCCGCGAGCTGCGATTCGAGGAGTCCGCGGACGCCGCGGCCGTACCGGTGAGTCTTCGTTCGATGCCCCCGACCGGCATCGTGTGGTGTCGGGACCACCCGACCGGTGGCTACATGTGTCGTGAGCTGCTGCCCAACGGCACGATCTCAATCTTCCCTTCCCCCACCGATATCAGTGGACACTGGCCGGACTGACGAGAGGCGACTCCGCGATGGACAACAACAAGCCCGAATATGTGCTGGTGGTGCGGCCACTGGCCGAACAACAGCCCGACCAGAGCTGGAAAGCGTGGTACCCGAAAGCGGACTGGTCAGTGAGCGCCGCGACCAAACCCGCAGCCCTCCAAGAGGTTCGGGACGAGTTCGAACGGCGACTGACCGCAGGTCTGGCCGACGACGAACCCGACGCCGGCCTGCTGGCCCAACACCTCGCGTCTCCGATTCCAGGCGTGTATGCCATCGAGCATGACACCTACATGCGGATGCGCAGCGGCCCGAACTTCCAACAGAGACTCGATGCCTACATCGCCGAGCTCGACGCGAAGGCGCAGTGATCAGGTCAATAGTGGGACAGCCGGAAATCGACGATAAGCATGGCGGCACAACAGATCACCGGCCGCAGTCGGCCCCACCCGGGCGCAGTAGGGAATTGGTCGCCATCATCCTGGGCATCGCCTGCGTCGGCTTCGGGATCTACGTGCTGGTCGCGCAGCACACGGGAATCACCGCCGATGTGAAGGTGCTCGAATGTCACCGCGTCGCCGGCGTGCGGAGCAGCAGCACCAGTTGCAGTGGTCAGTGGCACGACGGAACGACGGTCAACGACGTGCGGATCGTGGGGTCGTCAATGCCACGCCCCGGCGACACCGTGCCGATGCGCATCCACGGAGACAAGGCGTACTCGCCGGCGATGGGACTTCCCCTGATCTCCCTCGGATTCGGCGCTGTGGCCCTGTTCATCGGGGGATACGCGCGGCGTCGACGCCGGCAGGGCGACTGAGACCTATTGCGACGCAACACCCAACCGAGTCGCACCGTCTGCAGCCAGCATGTCGGCACCTCACCCTCCGCGCTGCGACGTGGTTCAGCCCTCAGGGCAGGGAAGGCCGCTGCCATCTGTTCCCGTGCTGGCGGTTCGCGGCTCGATCATCAACAACCCGACCAGTAACAGCCAGAACGCGACCAGCGTGGCAACGGCCGTCACTGCCACGGCCGCGGCGATGCCACCCGCCGCGCGTGCGTGCCGGCCCTGCCGTACCGCGCCGGCGAGCGTGATCACGAGGGCCGGGCCGATCGAGCAGAGCGTCACGACGCCGATCCAGCCGTTCTCCGGCAGCGGCGGCAGGTCAGCAGGGAGATACCCAGACTTGCAGAGCTCCAGCACTGCCGCATTCCACTGAGAGTCCCGGTGCATTCCCCAGGTGATCAGCCCGGCGTCGACGGCCAAGGCGGTCAGGCCGGCCAGCTGCAAGACTCGGGGCCCGCGCAATCGGCCGGTGCTGTGCGTCTCGTTGTCAGTCAATTGGTCCTCAACACCATTCGACGTCCGATCGTCCGAGCGACGCCACAGTGATACGAAATCCTAATCCGCCACACCGTCCCGCGACGGGATCGACTTCAAGAGCTCCTCGCGGACATCAGGTGCCAGGGCGAGCAGCGCCGTGGTGAACTCGCGGACCTGCGGATCGTGTGCCGCTTCGAGCCAACACAATTCAGCATCCACGTACCTCGTGTAAGCGCTGTCGGCGTCAGTGAAATAGGCGATGGACACGCCGAAAAAGTCAGCGAGCGCACGCAGCACATCCAAGCTGGGGGAGCTGCGCCTACCGGACCGCAACTGGGACAGATACGGTGCCGACATCTCAATCCCGCGGACCCGCAAGGCCCCGATCACCTCGTAGTTGCGCAGCGGCCCGCGCCCAGGTGGCCGGACCGTGTCGAACAACCGGTTAAGACGCGCCGCCACAGTGCCGGCATCGACCGATGCGCTCACACCGCGCCGCCGCCTGCGGGAAGTGCGGTGCGCCTGGCCGGTCTGGCTATCACAATCAGCGGGCCCGGTCTTCGCCTCGGGGGTCGCACCAATCAACCACTCGTCGCCAATAAGCTTGGTAGCGAGGCGATTACGATCCGCCTGGACAGTCATGGTCATACGATTTTCCCCTTGCTCCGCCATCCCGGCCAGAATGACTGCACGCGAAAGCGGCAGATCGGCTCTGGCGCGGCATCGGCCCCCGGAATGCGATGACACCCCCATCCCGGCTGTCTGCAAGGTGTAGTCGGCGTACCGGCCAGCAACCGAACGGCGATCGACAGTGATCTAGCTCACAGGGAGAATTTCGCGCTGGCGGCTAACGCTCTGCAGCGACACTACGAGTGTGCTTGCGGCGATGTCGACGTTGTGGCCGTGATGCGGTCGAGCGTCCAGGACTACCGCGTCGAGGCCAACATCGCGGTGACTGCGAGCATGTGCTCGACGAACCCGTCCGACTCGGCGGCCGCGCTGTCCGACGTGGTGATCGGCAAGGCCACCAAACACTAGGGCGCTAGCCGCCCGGGCATCATCATCACGGACTGCCGATCGGGTCGTTGAGCCAGGGTGCGTCGAGGTATTCGTTGAGCGACAGCACAAGTGTGCTTGTGGGCGTGGCGATATCGACGTACTGATGGCCGCTGGCCCTGTTCTTCAAGGCCGCCAACTTGTCGATCATGTCGGTCAAGGTCGTGTGGTCGAGCCGCCACTGTGTGCGATGGTCGTGCAGCTCGACGCCGGCGGCGCCGGCCTGTACCAGGAAGTGGTGGGTGTGCCCGTGGTGCTGGATTCGGCTTTCACCGTGGTTGTGGGCCTGTTCGAGCGCGGCGGTGAGGACGTCCAAGCCGGCATCGTCAAGAACTGCAACTACGGCGTCGTCACCGAAATGGAACTCGGGGAGATGTCGGACACGGAAAGCACTCATCTGCCGGGTTAATCCTGATGCCGGGGAACGGGTCCCGACGAGCGTAGCTCGAATGTGTCGAACCACCGGGGCGTGTGGCCCTGCCGATGTGGCGGCAAAAGTGTCCTTTTGGCCCAATGGGTGCGTCGTGGGTGTTATATGTGCTGTTGGACGGGTGTTTCACGGTTTGGGCGACGCCGCGATGGGTGGTTGCAATGAGCGAATGCTGGGCCTGTAGAAACACCGCGTCGAACCACAATCCGCGGTCCGCCGATCCCACTGCCGTCGGATGCTGCACCCGGTGCAATGGCTTCGCGTGCAACGTCCACGTCGCGTTCGACACCAAAAAGGGGCTACTGTTCTGCTCGCTGTGTGTCGGTGGCGTTGACTCCAGTCCTCCGCCGGGGCCAGGCCCGGGACCCGGTAATCAGCCAAAGGGGTCACCTCCGGACAAGTCGGGACCGGGCGGACTGGCTCTGGTGTTCTCGAGCGTGGCCGAGGCGTTGAGCCGGTTCCCGCGCTTTCACCAAGACAGCCAAGCGCATGCCGCGGCGATCAGTAACAGCTTGAATATCGTTGAGACAGTGGAACGTTTCGCACCGGACTGGGAACGGGCACGCGGTGAATCGATCGACCTGAGTGCTGTCGATCCCGATCTCATCGCCGCGGGTTTCGGGCTGACGCTGTGGTCGGCTGGGCTTGGGGTGGGGGAATGGCCGGAGCCTTCTGAGACCACTCCGGACTGGCTGGCAACCAACCCGCTGTTGGCCATCATTCTCGGCGAAATGGTGATCGGATGACGAAGACGAAGACACCGAAGGTGAAGATCCCCAAGGTGCAGGAGTGGCAGACCGCCGAAATTGCCAACGGCCTCGGCGAGACAGACAAATTCAAGTTCCCGCGGCAGGGCCTGGCGTTGGCCCGGCCGGTCATCGTCCGCAACAAGTCCGCGCCGAAAAAGAAGGTTGTAGCGCCCAGTTATGCCGAGACCGAGGGTGTCGCTACGGCGATCAACACCAGCACGAGCATTCTGGAAAGGCTGGAGATTGCCGGAGGTTCCGGCGTTGTGGAGTACCGCACCGCGTCCCCGTTGGACGTTGCGTGGGCGAAGAAATTCGCGGTTGTCACGTGTGTGCTTGGGCTTTGTCTGATCGCTATCGCCGTCGCCGCGTACTACCCCGACAAGCCGATCCCCGAGGCGGTGACGTGGATCGGGGCCGCTATTGGCGCCACGATCACAGTTTGGTTGTGCGTGAAATCTCTGCGTAGCCCCTACAAAGAATCAGCCGACTGACGTCTGCGCCACCGTCGCAGTGGCGCAGACGTCAGCGCCGGCGGGCTAATCCTGTTGCCAGGGAACAGGTCCGGACGAGCGCAGCTCGAACGCGTCGAACCGAGCTTCGCGGTCGCGAAGCTCCTGGAAGGACTCGATGCGCATCTGGCCGGGCTCGGTCTTAGGGCGGCCGAAGTTCACGGGCTCAAGTTCGCTGAGCGCGTCGATGTCTCGCCGAGTCGCGGTGGCCATGGTGGCATCGCGCAAGACGAGCACTTCGGCGTCGACGACGGCGCAGCGGGGATTGCTGCAGTGCAGCCGGATACGGCCGTGGTCGGCGGCGGTGTCGCCGGCGGCGAGCTGGTTGGTGTGCTCCCCGCAGAACAGGCACACCGTGGGGCCGGGGTTTCGGCGGACGTGCGGGGCGGTGCCGGCGGCCCAGTCCTGATCGCTGCGGATGTTCCAGGTGGGCCGGTTGGTGACCGGACCGAAGTGGGCGAGGATACGGACGTCGGACCGGTTGCGGGTCGCGGTGGTGTTGTCGTCGACCACGATGATGTCGTATTCCCTTGCAGCGCAGTCGCTGTTCTCGCAGTATGCGCTGAGGCGGCCGTTGTCGGTCGGATGGTCGCCGAAGGACCGGATGGCCGTGTGGTGACCACAGAAGTAGCACTCGAAAGGCTGGTCGGCGGCGGTGCGCATCCAGGGGGTGCTGCCACGGCGCCAGGTGCGGGTGACTGCGGGCGCCGAATGATCAACAGCGCGCAGGGCGGCGGGGCGGGTGGTACCAGGGTTGGCCAGCTGCAGGGCCTTGGCGGCGCGCTTTTTGGCGTAGTTCTTCGTCATGGACATCCCTATCACTCAATGTGTGACGGCGACCTGTACTCACCGTCGCGTGTAGTGACGGTTTGTCTCTTCGCAGATCCAGGGGACCACTGCCCTCAGATGTCGACGGTGGTACAGGCAACCGGTGCGACTCGGGGTCAACCATGCGAATTGGCTCTGAAAGTGACTATACCTGCGCCGCCGTCGCTTGGCTGCTGGTTGTCGATCCTGCCGTTCGAGGAGTCCATGCCGCAGGTTGTTGCTATAACGTGCGGTACGGAGTCCTTCGGCGGCGTTTGTCGAGAAAAGGTGCGGCATGGACTGGCCACCACATGGCTACGAGACGCGCTCATGGGTTCCCCGAGGCCGGACCGGAGTCCGCCGCGCTACGACCACTCCGATCGGGCCTACTTAGGCGAGGTGCTGGTGGACCGCTTGTTCGACGAACAGTGGCACGAATTCGCGGAGCTTGTGATCGTCGACATCGGCGTGGGCGCGCCGGACGACGGCGGTCAGCGTCTCGTGGTCGACATGCGGATAGGTGATGGACAGTTGCGCGACGAGGGTGTCGATGGCGGCGTACTCGGCGGCCTGGGCGGTCATCGGGTCGAGGTCACGTCCGCGAGGGTCGTCGGTGTGCTCGAAAGTGAACGCATCGTGGGCTGCGACGACGTGGTCGGGCGTGGCGTCGGGGTGCTCGCGGGCCAGGACATCGATCGCGGCCCAGCTGGCCGGGCCCAGTAGGGCTGTTGGTCGTGGCCTGCGGCCAGTGGTGATCGCCGCGGTGAGCAACTCGCGGAAGGTACGTTCAGCCGGGCTGGCGGATTCTGCAGCCATGGTCCGACTGTACGGACCGCGGGTTACATCCAGGCAACGCGAGTGTGCCGGGCGCGGGTCGCGCGTCTCACGATGGAAACCTGTTGGGCTGCAACGGTTTGACGCTCGATGAATGTATGACTCCGCGAGGTGGTGGGCTAACCACCGTGCTGGTGGCGGTAAGCCTCGGTCTATGCGAGCGTCAGGGCCATGCCCTACTTTTGGCTCCCCCTTGACCACGCCCCGTACCCCCATGGGATGCGGCCCATTCCCGGCTGTCCGTTTTCGCTCGATGCCCTTCGTCGCTCGGGACGGTTTGGTGTGGATCGTGATCCCGGGCCGGGGGCGTATCGGCGGCTGTACGCCGATCCGGTCTTTCGGGAACGTGCCAGCCGGTGCAGTGTCCATCGCGGGGACTGGGGGCGTGTAATCCCCATCGTGGCTTCGTTTTTGGCGGCTACTCCGGATGATCTCGACCGCGAACAGATCGCCGACCGAGTTGAATTGTGGCCGGCGGTCACGGAGCTGGGTGAGGATGATCGTCATCTGGCGATCGCCTTGCTGCACTGGTACGAGCCGATCGAGATTGCCCGTCCGTACCAGCCGAGGTTGTGGGCGGGGTCGGGTCAGCACAGACTCTGTGGGGCGCGGCTTGCTGGCGCTGAGCGTGTCCCGGTGTGGTGCAGGCCTGGCGAGGATCCGCCGCCGGGCGCGGTGCCTGCTCAGGTGGCTGCTCGACGCCCTGTGCAGGTGCCGCGGCGCGCCGGCCGGTGGTGGCCTGGTGGTGGGTGGTGGTGTCGCCCGGCGCGCGATTGATCCATGGCGCTGCGCTCACACCTGTAGTGATTTCGCCGCAGGCGTGCCTGTGGTTGCTCGCAGTCGCGTCACGGAGCTGACGGCTACTGACCACTGATGAGTTGACGCGTCGGTCAGTTCGTGGAATTCTCGTGAATATTCGGTGGAGTGCCAGGTGAGCCGGGGGGCTTGGGCGTGGCATCCACAAGGGGGAAGCGATGTTTCGTGGCATGCCGCGCGTTGTGCGGCATCTTGTCGCAATGCCAACGCTGGTCGCGGTAGCGGCCATGGCTACCATCTGCGCGCCCAGCGCGTGGGTTGCTGGTAGGCGCGTGCGGCAGGGTCGCCGAATCGACAGCGTTGCCCGGTGGGCGGATTGAGCGAAAGGCACCAGTAGATGACGGACCAACCAGTAGGTCAGCCGCCCCACGAAGATCGGCCTGAGGGCTTGCAACCAGGTCTGGAATCGCCCATCCCGCCGGTGGGCGACCGCCAGTACGCGGCGTTTCCACCGCCGCCGGGGTACCCAACACCGACCGGATACCCACTCCCGCAGGGGTACTCGTCCCCGCCGGGATTCGGATATCCCATGGGCTATGAGCCGCCCTTCACCGCTGGACAAGCTTGGACGTGGGCCTGGGGCCAGCTTCGCAAGCGGGCAGGGTTGCTGATCGGCGGACCGTTGGCGTGGCGGTGCTGATCATCGCCGTCGTGTTCGTGCCGTTTGTCGTCATGGCCGTCACGTTGGGCCCGCAGTCGACCATGGACGCCGACGGCAAATTGGTCCAGCAGGAACCGACGTCGCCGTTCTATGTCGTGGCGATGGTGCTGATGTACGCGGTCGTGCTGGCTGTCGGGATGTTCATGGCGAACTGTCTGATGGCGACGCAGCTCGACATCGCCGACGGCAAGCCACTGACCTTGGGCTCGTTCTTCAAGCCGCGTCGACTGGGTTCGTTTGTCGCGGTGTACCTGTTGGTCTTCGTGATGACGGTGCTCGGCATGGTGGCGTGCATCCTGCCGGGGTTCATCCTCGGTTTCCTTGGCCAGTACGCGGCTCTATTCGTCGTTGACCGACAGGTGAGTGTTTTCGCGGCGATCAAGGCGAGCTTCCGCCTGGTTCTGGACAACCTGGGCACGACGATTCTGGTGTACCTGATCCTGCTGGCCGCGGGCCTGGTTGCCGAAGTCGCCATCCTTCTGACCTTGGGCCTGGGTGCCCTCGCCATAGCCCCCGCGCTGCTGTCCCTTCAGGGCTTGATGCTCGTGGTCACGTATCGGCGCCTATCGGGTGGCCAAGCAGTGCCCGTCTCGTAGTGCGGATGCTCGGTGGGCAAGCGTCGGGCATCGGGCGTCCGGTGAATCGGCCGTGGCCGCAGCCGACATGGATGTCCTCACCCACGCGCCACCGTGATCTAGCTGGACCATTCGATGACATGGGTTGCGGCGCCATGGCTTTGAGCACCCCAAGGCTGGGTGACCAACGCGGCGGCGCGCGGCGGCTAGAGTCGCTGATGCGGTGAAAGGCGCAGCACGCCAACAAAATTGATGACCGATTAGGTAGCTGCGCTGCAGTATTCTGTTGTTGTGTCGACGGAAAAGTTTGTGCAGCGCAACGGTGTCGTCCCGGAGTATCTACGGAACGGCACCCTCGTTCGTGGCTTGTCTGCGGTGGCCTCCGATTCGTCCACCGATGAGCTCGATCCCGATGTTGCAGCGGGGTTTTTGATTCGCCCCGGCTACTTCGACGCTGATCGTTGTGTCGAGGTCCTTCAATCGGGCGGCATTGATGAACGACGGGCCCGTGAAGCGGTGGAACGGCAATGGTCGCGATACCAGGATCGCCTCAGCAGTAATGCTGCGGAGGGGGATTGGGCGAAGTTCGATGCTGCGTGCCAGGAGATGACTGACCAAGGTGTGTTGGTGCGGCACAACTTCACCTGTTGCCGGACCTGCGCCGATGACGAGATCGGCGATGAGCGCAGTGTCGATGATCCGCAGTGGGGCTACGTGTTTTTCACGCAGATGGATACGTTCGGGCTGGCCTATGACCGGGCGTCGGTATGGCTGGGCTACGGCTCCTTCGGCGCAAGTCCGAAGATCCCGGCTGCCGAACTGGACCGGGCCCGCGAACTCGACCGGAGGCGTGGCGGTGATACCGCGGTCCGGGAGCTCTACGAGCGCACGTTCGATCATCTGGCCGAAGTGATCACGACCTCGCTCGCTCACCATGGCCTGAGTTACGACTGGGATGGCGATACCGAAACGCGGATCAGAGTCATCGATATGGACTGGCGCCGGCCACCGCCCAGCCACGCGGCCGAGCCACCTCAACCGCCTGCGGCACCGCCAGCTCGAGGTCTGTTCCGCCCGCCGCCACGAGGGTGAGGATGGATCGGGTGTCCGACACGTCCGGTAGACCAAGGATGTCGGTGGTGCACGCTACGGTTGGGTTTGTGGGTTCGGTCAGTGATGCGGGCAAGGTGCGGTACACCTACCGGCTGCGCGTCTCAGGCACCGCGGAGCGGTTGCTGTTGGCTGAATGGGACCGGTGCCGGTGGGTGTGGAACCAGTGCGTGGAGGCCTCCAATGCCGCGCACAAAGAGACGATCACTACCGGTGTGAAAATCGAATGCGGTCCGGCGCAACTAGATAAGCGGCTGACCAGTTGGCGGGGCGAGCATGACTGGCTCTCCGACGGGTCGAGTGTGGCTCAGCAGCAGACGATCCGCGATTTCGGGCGGGCCCGCGCCAAAGCCCTCAAGGACCGCAAAGACAAGACCCTCGCGCCGCGGCAGCGGCGGGGGCTGCCGCGGTTCAAGTCCAAGCACCGGGCGGCCCCGTCATTGAACTACACGCTGCGCGGATTCGGTATCGACGGAAAGCTGCTCAAGCTTGCGGGTGGGATTGTGGTGCGGCCGGTGTGGTGCCGCGACCTGCCGTCCGCCCCGTCGAGTGTGCGCATCTCCCGCGACGTGTTGGGCCGATGGTGGTGCTCCTTTGTCGTCACGCGGCCCGAGACCGAGCAGCTGCCGTCCACGGGGCGGGCGATCGGGATCGACTGGGGCGTCACCGATGTGGCGATCACCACCAGCGATGATCATGACCTGCCGCATCCGCAGTATGGGCGCAGCGCCGCGGCGCGCCTAGCGCGGTATCAGCGGATGATGGCCCGCCGCAAACCCGCCAAAGGACAACCCGCCTCCGGTGGCTATAGGACGGCGAAACGGGCTGTGGCCAAACAGCATGCCCACGTCGCCGCCCAACGTGCTGATACCGCACGCAAGTGGGCCAAGCAGATCGCCACCGATTTCGATCAGATCGCCGTGGAGGACTTCCGGCCTAAGTTCCTCGCCCGCTCGACGATGGCCCGCAAAGCGGACGATGGGGCGATCGCGGCCACCAAGCGGGCCCTGGTCGAGCAGGCCGTCAAGCATGATCGCCAGCTGGTGCTCATCGATCCGAAGCACACGACCACTGACTGCAGCAGATGCGGCGCGAGAGCCAAGCACCGTCTGCCGCTGTCGCAACGCACCTACCGGTGCGAAGAATGCGGACACCTCGCGCCCCGCGACAAGAACTCCGCACACGTCATACTCAACCGGGCTGGTTTCAACCCGGCTGGTGCTGATGGCGTAAGACCTGACCGTTCACCGAGCGAGCAGGCAGCCTGAGCCAGGAATCCTGGTCCTTTAGGGCCGGGAGGATTCAAGTTCGGATTCGGGTAGGCCCGAGTCGACGCGCAACACCAATGTCGCACCAACGAGCGTAAGCCCGCGATCAGGGGTAACCCTGTATGAAATTGCCCTCGGCGATGCGGACGTCGGTGGTGCATAAGAGGATACGATCCAGAAGAGGTTATGGGGGCAAAACTGAGCTTGCGAAGTGGGCGCGAGGAGTTGTAACCCTGCGCTGCAAGCTAAGTGACGGTATGGCAGGGGGTTGGCGGTTGAATACTCCGGTAGGTGGCAACGGTTCAGTGCATCGGTTCGCCAACGGTGAGTCCGCGGTGGGCCCGGCCTCGCGTGCGCAACCACCGATGGGCGGGATGGTTCCGCCTCCGCCTCCGGTGCCTTGGTCGCCGGTTGGCTTCCCGGCGGGCCCTGAAGGCCGCCCAATCCCGCCGCCTCGCAAAAGACGTGGTCGAGCCATCGCCGCGGTCATCGCGGTCATCGTCGCTGTCGTGATCGGGGCTGCCCTGGGTCTACGCATGGCTGCGCCTCACCGCTCCGCCCAGCCGGCACCGAAGCCCACTACGCCCGACTCGGCTTCTGAGGGGTTCGTCTACCGGCTCTTGCCGGCGACAGTCTTCCCCACTCCTGACGAGCTGGATAAGGGGATGGACGCCTTCGTCAACAGTGCCCTGCCTGTGTTCCTGGGGGTCGATCGGGGGCGGGAAACCACGCCGCCAATCTGCTCACTGGAATTCATGCCCGCGTCGCCGACGCTGTGGGGTAAGGCCATCTCGGCGGCAGGGCAGGTCTACAGCGACCTCGCACCGAGTCATGCTGCTGATCCCAACTGGTGGACCAAAACGGTGTTGGAAATAGCGGTGTTTCGTACCTCGGCTGACGCGAAGGCCACGATTGCCAAGCTGACGGACTCGATCAACGGCTGCACGATGACGTACACCGACGGCACCGTGTCGAACAACGGTGTGGACCCGGCGCGGTACACCGTCGAAAGCAGAACACCGGATGGTCCCAACGCGATCTCGTGGGTGCACACGTCCAACAACATTGTGGGCGACGAGATTACGCAATCCCCGATGAAATCGTCGTACGCCTACCGTGTCGTCGACAACCTCGCCGTCTTTGCGGTCTATCACAGCATCGTGCCCAGGCACGAGGCATCAAAAGCGGTCGACCTCCTGATCGCGAATGCCAACGCCCGAAATCACAAATAGGAAGTGCCACCCATGACGAACGGCCCACAGCAGCAAGGCAATTGGCCCGCGCCGAGTGGCATCCCGCCCGCCGGTGCGCCCGGCGGGGTCCGGCCGCAGGCGCCGAGCTGGCCTGCCGCCGAACCGGGCGGCTATCCACCGCCGCAGATGCAGCCCGCCGGTCGCCCAGGTATGCCCGCTGGCGCCGGGTATGGGCCACCACCGGACGACATCAACGGCCCCACCGCCCAGATCATCCCCGGGCAACTGCACATCAACCAGGGCGGCGGTGCCGCAGTCCCGCGTCGACGACCACGCTGGATCATGCCGGTGGCGCTGGCCGCCGTGGTGGCGGTCAGCGCCGGCATCACCTACGCCGTGGCCGGCAGATCAGGAACTGACACCCCCGCTCCTAAGGCCGCAGGCGACACGACGTATCGCGTCATGCCCGCCAAGATGCTCCCCAACCTTGACCAGGTGCAGCAGACCACATTGCTCAGCCTCAAGCCGAACGGCGCCGTGAGCATCGCCGTGGCACCCGATCCCTCGATCTACCCGGACATCTGCCGGTTGGCCGCAAGCCCAATCGGACAACTCGCCTGGGGCCCGGCGGTGTCGGTGGCGTCCGAAGGGTTCACCGACAACACCGCGACCAATTTCAACGCCAGCGCGCTCATCGGTTTGGCGGTGTTCAGTGCGCCACCGGCAGCGGCCGACACGTTCAAGAAGGTGTCTGAATCAGCCCGTGGCTGCAACGGATTTACCCAGCCGAGCACCGATCCGAGCACAACCGAACCGACGACCTGGACCGTGACGGACGTCCACACCAGCGAAGGCGAAGTGACATGGAATGCCACCCAGAAGGCCCCCGGCACACCCTGGGTGTGCGGCAAAAGCTATCGCCTGGTCGGCAACTTGGCTGCCATGGCCAGCCTCTGCAACCAGAACCCCGCTGACACACCCAGCAGGCTTACCGACCTGGTAATCGCCGCCACCACAAAACAATAACCATCGACTGGGGGAGTATTCGTTGACGCAGCCACCAGCGCCGCAGGGCCCGCCGGCCAGCCCGCAGTCGGGGCCATTCGCACTGCCCTCGGGCACGCCACGTGCGGTGTCGCCAGGTGATAGTGCCGCAGCCGGCGATGTCAACGGCCCAACAACACGACTCACACGCGACCAACTGCAGCCGCAGCGGTCACCGGGTGCACCGCCGACACACTGGCCAGTGGCTGCCGGCTCCCCGGGCACGCCGCAATGGACCGCACCACCGGCATCGGCGCCACCGCCGCCGCAGGCGCTGCCCAGCACGCCGCCCAGACGGCATCGACCGGCACTCAAGTGGGCCGGCACAGTAGCCGCGTTCGCTGTGGCGATCGCCGTTGGCGTTGGTGGGACCTTGCTGATCATCGACATGGGCAAGCCGAAGTCAAATGGCGCTGCCCCCAACCCTTTCGGCGTGGCCAGCGCCAATGACAACGGACCTGCCGGCGTCATCACCGAGGACGCGTCGTGCGAACCGCTCCAACCGATCTACAAAGCGCTTTATGACGGTGAACAGAACGGCTGGCAGAACCGCAACATCGGCGTCCCGAAGTCCGCTTGGGATGCCCGCGACGAGAAAATGTTCACTGACGTGGGAAACACGTTCCGGAAAACGGCGGACGCCACGGCCGCGCTGGCCAAGCTGACGCAGCACCGCACGATGCGCGAGCTCTACGGCCAATTCGCCGCCTATGCACGCACGTACGCCGACCACATCCCCACCTACACGCCCAACGACGAAAACCTGGCTCAGGCTTCCATCGTGTCGATGAACATGATCCTGTCGATCTGCCAGGCCATCACCAACGGCGCGGCGGAGAACCGGGGCCGGATGATCAACGCCGCCGCGCCGCCTAAGACTGTCGCGCCGGTGACCGATCCGGACAAGCCGGCACTTCTGATGACCTCACCGGACCCGCAATGCGAACCAATGTTGCAGGCCGTCAAGGATATTGACGCTGACCCAGTCATCGTCAACTGGCAGAAGGAGCCTTACGACATCCCCTACGAAAATCTGCCGGAATCATGGAGAGCCGACAATCGAGCTGCCATGCCGATCTGGACCCGCTTTGCCGATCAGATGGAGAGCGTGGGCCGGTCGTTCGCCAGCCCCGTGGCCCAAGACATCGCCGTGCTGCAGGCCCAGTACGGCCGGGCCTACATCCAAGGCAATCCGACCTACAATCCGCCCGACAACGAGCTCTTCAGCGTGCTGCGCGCCAGGTTCTTCAAGGCAGTCTGTCAGTACGTGACGCCGTCGAAGTAGAGCGTCCAGGGCCACAAGGCGATTCCGGCCGCAGGGGTGCTGGATGCCGCGCATAGTCGCGGAGACACCAGCGGCAGCGCATCTGAGACCCATTGGGAGGCAATGCGACGCAACGATGTGCGCGGTTGTGCGGCGGTGGTTTACGGCTCAGTGCTTCTTGGTGGCTTTGTCCATCATCAAGTCACTGATCTTCTTGGCGGCATCGGTTGAATTGTTCGCGGTGCACAGCGATGCCATGGCCCCTACATTCGCGTTGACGAAGTAGTGGTTGTAGCACTTCATCGGTTTGTCGCCGCCCTCGCGGGTGACTGTCCAACTCGAATGATCAAGGCTGGCCTTGTCGTCGGTGATGCTCCATGTGCTGTTGGCCGCGCCCGGGGTGTCGGGCAGAACGACGTGAGAGCACGACGTCATCAGTGCCGCACCGAGTCTGGCCGTCGACATCCATGCGTCTTCCTGCCGGTCCCAGAACGCCAGGCCCACCCAGGCGATGTTTCCGGCGTTGTCGGTGTATTGCTGGCCGACAATCTGACTGGAATCGCCCACCACGTACTTGGAGTTCACCGACATCGCCGAGCCGCAATCCGGCGGCACGGTCTTGCGATCAGGTTCGGCCGTCGTCACCGGCTTGGCGCCGTTGGTGGCCAGATCGAGCTGCGTGATCTCTTTGAGCTCAGCCGCGGTCGCCAGCGTGGCGGCCGGGTCGTCGGGCATGAAGTACTCCCGCTTCATGGGACCGACAACAGTGACGGCGGGCGTCGACGAGCTCTTAGACCGGTGCATGATGGCCAGGCCTGTGACGACTGCTGCGATCACGGCGACCACTGCCGCCCCGATGATCAGCGACCGCCGACGGCGGCGCCGTGGCGGTGTGGGAGTCGACTCCGGGGCGCCCGGCAGCCCTTGCCATGGGGTTTGGGCTGGGCCGGCGGCGACCGGCGGCCACGTACCGGGTTGAGTCGGACTAGCGGCGACCGGCGGCCACGTACCGGGTTGAGTCGGACTAGCGGCAACCGGAGGCCACGTCCCGGGTTGCTGTTGGCGGGGGTCGGTGGGGTGCTGTCCGTAGCCTTGGGGTCCAGTCACAGTCAATCCTTCAGTCTCAGTTGTGTTTTGGCCGTGCCGATGCTGATCTGGCTCGCCTGGCTGCCGGCCGTGCCGGTTCTAGTTCACCGGGGGCAACGGGTCATGAGCCCAGGACCACGGCCCTGCCGTCCAGCACATTTCGACACCCAGGTTGTGCAGCGGATCGTCAGGCACCGCCGTGCAGAACGGGACAGGCGACTGCCTCGACGGGTCCGGGAAATCGTTGCCGGGTTTGTCGCTGGGCGCCACACCCGGTCCCGGGTCCGTCCCGGGCGCTGGGACGGGCTCGCTGCCCTGCGGTGTCTGGGTCTGCTGTTGCGCTTGGCGTTCGGCGTCCTTCTTGCCGATGCAGTCGCGCTGGGCGGCATCGTCATCGCCTGGGCATTGCCCGCTCGAATCGGTGGGGGGAAGGTCGACTTCTCCGTCCGGGTTGCGTTGGTAGTCATAGCCATTCGCGGTCTTGGTGAGACGGCCGGCTTTGAGCGCCGCGAGCTTGTTGGCGAGCCTGCGCGGGGTCTGCTGCACCACCTTGCGTACCTTTTCGGAACTGGCCGTGGAGGTCGTGAAGCACCACATGTCGCCGTTGGCCGCTGCCAGTGCGGGCTCCAGGAGCTTGCGGGCGTTGGCGAAGTTGCCCTTGCGCACCTCGGTGTCGCTCATGGTCTCCGAGGTCAGGGCGAAGTTGGCGCGCGGCGGGCACGCCGGCTCCTCGTCGAATGCGGCCTTGAAATGGCGCAGTGCGCCGGGAAGGTCGGACTTCAGCAGTGCCCGGTCGCCGTCGGCGAGCTCTTCCCGATATCCGCGGCCGGGCTTGCCGAAGTCGATCCACTCGAGCGTTGAGGTCATGGCGTCGCCGTCGCGGCCGGCGAACTGTCCGGGCAGCCGATCGCCCAGGACGCCGACGCTGATCAGTTTGACGGCGAGCACCAGCAGCACCACGAGGGCAGGTGTTGACCACAGGAGCAGCTGTCGGCGCAGCTGCAGACGGCCGGGCCGGGCCGCGGCTTCGTCGGCGGCGGGTGGCGGCTCGGTGTCGTCTGTGGTGCGCCGCAGGGGGTCTCGGATCACTTTCGCCCTCCAAAGGTGCGGCGGAATCGGGATCCGATGAACTCGAAGAGTTCGACGCCGAACAGGACGGCCGCGGCCGCGGCGAAAATCCAGTAGTACTCGATCCGGCGTGGAATGGCCGCCCTGACCACTTCGCTTTCCACCGTGATCTGCTGCGTGGCCACCGGTGGCAGGAACTCCGGCGGCAAGGGTCCCCCGGGGCGCTGGTGGTAGGGGATACCGAGGTTCGCGGCGACTTCGCTGAGCGCTTTCTCGTTGAGCTTGCTGACCGCCGTCATGCTGCCCTTCTCGCCGTAGACCTCAATGGGCGCACCGGCTGGGGTGCCGTAGCCGAACACGGCCCCTCCGCTGATCGCGCCGTGCGGGAAGTCGTAGGTCGAATTGGCGGCATCGGTACGGGACCCGAACACGAACACCAGGTTGGTCGAGCCGGGGTAGGTCTTAGATGCTTGGGCCAGTTGCTCTTTGAGCGTCGCGTTGGGCGAGGTGATGTTCACCGACGTCTTCGTGTCGTCCCAGTTGTTGCCTTGGCGGCCGTACGCTGGGCGGCCGAACGGCTGCATGTAGGCGACGAACGGGATGAAGCTCCACACGTCGGCCGAGATCGGCCACTCGATCTTGGGGGTGTCGGTGTAGGAGATCACCGCGTAGCGGGCCTTGGGGTACTTCTGGATGATCGCGTTCATATCCGCGACGGCGCCGACGTTGCGGTACTGGCCGTCGAAGTCGCCGGCGAGCATGTTCGCCGACCGGTCCACGACAAAGAACACGTTGGTGCTCGACTCTTGGGTGACTCGGGCGGGCTGCGGCCGGGGCTTGTCGAAGGTGTCTTCGCCTGGCCGGGTGGCGGCCACCGCCAGGCACACCAACGCCAACGTGGCCGTGCCCAGGCGGGCCCAGTCGCGTCCGGTGGGTGTCCTGCCGCGCCGGCGGCTGATCACCAGCAGCAGGGTGGCCCGGATGATGACCGCGAGGACTACCAGGACCGCGATGAGCCAGATCGGGAAGACCGGAATCGTGTTCATTGGCGTGTCCCCAATCGGCACAGGGCCAGCGCGAGCGCTGCCACGAGGGCGATCTGCAGCGCCAGGTCCGGCACCTCCCATGGCACCGGTATGTTCGCGCTCAGGTCCGGGGCCGAGTTCGGCTCGTTGGCGATGATCTCGTCGATGAACGAGGTCATCATCTTCTTCTGGGTGGCCTCGTCGGGCCGGGTGGTCTCGTACATGCCCATGGGGAAGTCGAAGACCCGACCGCCGCTTTCTTCGGCCAGTTGGGTCACGAGGCCGCCGATGCCGCCGGACTTGGTGTTGATGGCGTTGACCTGAATACCCGCGGCTTTGATCGTCCTTTTCAGGTCCTTGGCCGGCATGATCTTCGAGTCCTGGTCGCTCTGTGAGGAATTGGTGTCGCCGTAGTAGAGGATCATCTTGCCGCGGCCGGTATCGGCGCCCAGGGCCGGAATTCCCAGGGCACAGATGGCGAGTTGATCGACCAGGCTCGCGTAGACGCGGTGCTCGCCGCGATCGGAGTCCGGCTCGCGCCGGAACAGGAAGTGGTCGTCGGGCTCGATGATGTCTTGCACCAGCGGCTTATCGGAAATGTCTTGTGCCATAGCGCGGATTGCATCGAGGCGCTTCTCCGCGAACACCAGATCGGAGGTGACCGGGAACGCGCGGTAGAACTCGCGGGTCAGGCCCACGCGTTCGTATTTGAACGTCTTCACCTTGTCGTGCAGAGCCGTGAACAGGGCCGGCATGCCGTTGTAGTGCGAAAGCGTCTATCGGTCTCTGACACTTGCTGACACGTGGGTGTCGCTGGTGCCGGGGATCGGTTGTGCAGAGGTGCGTGCTGCCGGGTTGGCAGTTGGCTGGTCTCTGTCCCACACGGACGCTGTGCGTGCAGGAGTGATCGGGTGCTGGTCGCTGGCCAGTTGGGTGGGGGTGGTGTTGCGGACGCGTTTGTGGCGCCGTTGTTTCGGGGGTGGTGGTGGTCTTGTCTCGGGTTCTGCGCACTGGTTGGTGCGCCACGGTGCTGACGCGTTTCGATTTGCCTTTGGGCCGTTTGATTTTCGTCTTGGCCAGCAGAACCCGTTTGGCGATGTTCTGCCCGGCGATCTGATCCCGGTTCGCCAGGCGGATACCGCACTCGGTGCAGGTTGCGGTGTGGTAGCCGCCGGGGCGGGTCAGTTCCTGGTCGCAGCCCGGGCAGTTCGCGGAGGTGCCCCGGGGTGGGCACATCACCACTTCCAGGCCCGCCTTGGCGGCGGTATGTTCCAGCGCCGCGACCGCACGCCGGCGTGCAGATTGGGCGGCACGGTTGTTATTGACCGGTCCATGCCCGCGCGATTCGAGGTCACGCAGATCTTCCACGGCTATTACCCCGGCACCCGAGGCGGTGGCCATCGTGGTCATGGTTGCCGCGAAATCGAATGCCATGTCCCGGTTGATCCGCGCCCGCTTGGCTCCCACGGCGCGGCGGTGATCGCGCAGGACAGCGATTTTCGTCATCAGTCGGGCCTGCGTCAGTTCAGGTGCGGTGGCGGCGAGGTTGGTGAGCCGGGCAATCTTGCCCGTCAGCGCCTGACCTTCGGCCTGCAGCCGGGCCAGCCGCACACCCAGTCCCCGATCGTCATACACATGGGTTCGAGCGTCGGTGACCAGCTGTCCGCCGCGCTCGACAACCATCGTGGCCGCACCCAACGAGGCCGGCGACCAATCGATACCCAGAGCCGCAGTCGCGGTGGCTGTCGCCGGTTCCGGGACGGATTCGGTGATCGTGAACCGCAACAACGGTTTACCCCGGGCCATGCTGATGGTGGGCAGGTGCCAGCAGGCGATGTCGCGCTGTTTCAGGTGCGGTGGGGTGGGGCACCACAACCGGCACCATGACCAGTCGCCGCGCCCCTGCCGGGCTGCGGGCAGGTGGGCAATTTGATCCGCAGCCACGCCCTGTCTGGACCCGAATCGACTAGCTCGACAAACTGACTATCGGCCGCCCCGAGCCGCGCGATCCGCGCCACGTTGGGTGGGTCCTGAATCTCGGTGATCGATGTGACGGGGACGTCACCGGCGCGGCGCAGCTGGCGAGACAAGTTCCGCAGAAATGCCGCACTCACGTACCGGCCCTGGCCGTCACTGAGCTGCTGGTGATCCAGCCGGCCCTGCTCATCGAGGGCCGCGAGCACCGCGGGGATCAGCGCGTCCCGAAACGCCACGGTCTTGAGCACTGGAACCACGTTGGCCTGGGCTAGGCGCACCACCCGGGAGGGCACGTACACGCCATCCGGCGGCGCCGGTACCCAGCCCAGCCGGGAGGCGACCACTGCTGCTGTCGACGGAAGTTTGCGGCCCAGCGCATCGATCCCGGCATGTAGTGCGGCGAAAACCTCGGGCCGCCAACATGACTGCATCAACTCGGCGCTCATCTGGTGCACCAGGTTCAGCAGCCAGCCCAGCCGTTGATCGGCGTCCACTTCCTCACCGGTGCTGTCCTCGACCGCCACGGCGATCCGCAGCGGCACCGCCGACTGGATCACCGCCATGTCACTGCTCACGTAGCCTGATCGCCGCGGCTTCGAGTAGGCGTTGCTGATTCTGCCGGGACCGCAACTGGTAGAACCGGCCCGAGAACGACGCCAACAACGCCATGAAGTCGTCCATCAGCTCCTCCAGCAGAGATTTGTCCCCACGTTCGTGCAGTGCCTCGACGCTAACGCCGCACACCGACAAGTACCGCTCGATCCACCCCACCCCGAACCGGGCCAGGCGATCGCGCCACACCACCCGCACCACGGTGAACTTGCCGGCCGCGGCATCATCGAGCAGCCGATCCAACCCGCGGCGGTTCTCCCGCAGGCCCGACCCGCGGTCTTTGTACACCCGAAACACCGTGCCCGAAGCGGAATCTCGCAGCATCTGCTCCTGGTTATCGAGCGAGGACTCCTGCCCTGTCGAACCCGATACCCGGCAGTACAGCGCCTCCACTCGCTCGCCTATCACCCCGTCAGGATCAGGTGCGGGACGACCCAAATAGGCATCCAAATCCGCCCGATCGAACAATCGCTGCCCCGACGCCGACCACCGGAACGCCAACCGGCCCTCCACCGCGGCCTTACGCACGCCCACCACCGACATACCCAAGTAGTCAGCCGCAGCACCGATCCGCATACAAGCAAGTATGAGACAGTATTAGGGAAATCTCAAGCAGCGATCAGCCTGGCCATGACATTGCCGCCGACACACACCATGATGTCCACCGGTGCGCTGCTCACGGGAATTTTGGGGTGACGCACCGTGGTGGGCCGCATCACGGCCCCGGTCAGCGCGCACATCAGCACTACCGACATCACCAGCGCCGCGACGGCAATCCGGTTGTGCAACCGCAAGGCCCGCTGATACTCGGGCAGTTCGAGGATGCGGAAGGACCGCACCAGTAGCGGCAGCCTGTTGTCTGCGGCCTGGCGTGATCGCCGGTACAGGAGGTACACGCCGAAGCCGATGCCGATCGAAATCGGGATCAGCAGGAACCACCATCTCAAACCCATTCGGCCACAACCTTCTGTGCCTCGGCCACTGCCGCCGAAACCACCTGCGGTTCAGCGACACTGAACTGACCGGGGTAGGTCAGCTCCAGGACGCGCAGCGCAGGTGCGGCCAGCGCGGAGTCGAGCGCGACGTCCGAGGCGGTCATCTCCCGCATCTGTGACCCGGTGCGCAGCGCGACGAATAGCCGGAACACGCGGCTGACCTGATGGCACGCCTCGCGTGTGTCGATGTCGCCTGCGTCGTGCTGCTGCGCGATGCGGCCCAGCGATCGCCGGAACTTGAATGTCAGCACCCGGTAGGTGATGGTCCGGATGACGGGGATGCGTCGCAGCACCTCAATTGGCAGTGTCCACACGAAAACCCCTGCAACGAAACCGATCCCGAGTAGCAGCAGCATGACGCCGCCGATGATCCACCACACCGGGTAGTCCACGGGGCCGAAGACATAGTCGAGGAAGCTGTGGGTTTCAGGCATGGGTGAGTCCCTGTTGCGACAGGCTCCCCAGGGCCGTCCCGATGTCGTGCACCGAACTGATCCGCACCGCGGGACTGGCCAACTGGGCCATGAACGCCTCCCATTGCAGGCGGCGTGCCGTCTCGGCCTGCTGGTAGGCGTGCAGCACGCGCCGGCCCAGCACCGTCGGGGTCAGCAGTGCCGCGCCGGTGCCCACGTCCAGCACTTCGTCCGGGGTGTTCGCCAGGCCGAGGACATCGAGGTCTTCCAGGATCAGCCAGCTGATGGCGCTGCGGCTGCGCACCGCCAGCGCTGCCTCGACCAGTTCGGGGGTTACCGCCGGCTCGTCGCACACGATGTAGACCGCGTACCGGCGATCCAGGGTGGACGCGATGAACTGCAGCTGCCGCGCGATGTTCGAGGCGTTCCCGATCCTGATGTCGGCTTGGCTGACCATCGTCAGCATCTGCTCCAGGTGGTCTTCGCCTTTCTTGCCGATCTCGATCGAGGTACCGCGGTCATCGCCGTAGACCAAGCTCAGCTTGTCGCCTTGGGCGCAGGCGATCATCCCGACCGCGCCGAGTGCGTAGATCGCTACGTCGCGCTTGCGCATCCCGCTGGGTGTCGGGGCCAGCATGTTCGCCCCGGTGTCGGTGACCAGCAGGAACTCTTGGGCTTTCTCGGCCACGTAGCGGCGCACCACCAGATGGGTGTTGCGCGCCGATGCCCGCCAGTCGATGTCGCGGACGTCGTCACCGGGCAGGTACTCGCGCAGGTCGACGAAGTCGTCGCTGCGCCCGAACTGCAGCGATGTGTGGCCGCCTTCGAGGACTCTGGTTGACCGCAGCCGCATTTCCATCGTGCGTGGGTCAACGTTCAGGTCGGTACGGATCCGGTTGAGTATTTCCCCCATGAGCGCGTCCTGCTACGGGGTCTTGACGTGGTGCAGGATCGAATCGACAAGGAATTCTGGTGTGACGCCGTCGGCGGAGGCCTGGAACTTCAGCACGAGCCGGTGTCGCAGTACCCGGGTGGCGACCGCCTTGACGTCGTCGGGAACGACGTGGGGCCGCCCGTTGATCAGTGCGTGGGCTGTCGCGGCCCGGCATAGCGCGATGCTCGCTCGTGGGCTGCCGCCGTACTGGATGAGGTCAGCGAACCTGGGGTCCAAAAAGTTTCGGGGATTGCGTGTGGCGTTGGCGATGTGGCTGACGTACCGCACGATCGACCGGTCGATGAACACCCGCTGATAGACGGCCTGCAGCCATTTGACCGCACCCAGGTCGAGGGGCTGCCCGTTGCGGGCCCCTTGCCCGTTGGGCGCGTCGAAGATGCCGCTGGCCACCCGGGCGATCACCTCTTCTTCTTCCTCCACGCCGGGGTAGGTCAGCACGTCCTTGAGCATGAAGCGGTCCATCTGCGCCTCGGAAAGCTTGTACGTGCCTTCCTGATCGATCGGGTTCTGGGTGGCGAGCACCAGGAACGGATCGGGCAGTCGGTAGACCTGGCCGCCGATGGTGGTCTGCCGTTCTTCCATCGCTTCGAGCATGGCGCTCTGCGTTTTCGCCGACGATCGGTTGATCTCGTCGAGCAGCACGACATTCGCGTGCACCGGACCGAGGATGACTTTGAACTCCCCGTTGCGCTGGTCCCAGATCTGTCCGCCGGTGATGTCGCTGGGCAGCAGGTCCGGTGTGCACTGGATGCGCTGAAACTGCGCCGACAGACTGCCGGCCAGCGTCTTCGCGGCGGTTGTTTTCGCAAGGCCGGGAACGCTTTCCAGCAGCACGTGTCCCGATGCGAGCAACCCGATCAGCAGGGACTGTTGCAGCGTGTGCTGGCCGACGATTTTGGCCGCCAGTGACGACCGCAGGTGATGGAGCATCGCGCCGGCGCGCTGCAGCTCGTCGTTGGAAATCTGGGGTCCCGAAAGTTGCATTTTCTATCTTTCTCTAGGCTCGGCCCGGGCCGATGTACTGGTGCCACCACTGGGCATATGCCTGCGCCTGTTGCGCATCGGAGTCGAGCTTCTTGCGGGCGCTCGCATTGTCCAGGAGCGCAATCCAATTCATGATCAGGATTGACAGGAAGCTCCACCAGCCGAAGACGTAGTTGTGCGTCTGCGCGCTGCGCAATGCTGCGTCGCATTGGGCGTACGTGCCGGTGATCACGTAGCGCTGGTTGAACCAGAAGACCAACGCGCCGGTGTGCCGCATCGCTGTGACCTGAAAGATCGGGTCCTGCTGAGGAGGCGGGTATGCGTGAGGCAGGTGGTGGCCGGGCGCGGTGCTTGCCGGCTGCGTCTGGCCGGGTTGCGGCCCGAATGGATGCGACAAGAAAAATTCCCCCGATGCGATGACGTGCAAATCCCCACCGAAGAGCTTATCGGGGGAATCGGCGGGCCCTGACGCTAAAAACCCGCCTAGTCTCGAAGGGGCGGAACCTGCGGTCAACCCGGCGGCGATCGACGAAGTCAGATGAATGAGCCGTGGCGCAGCGCCGTTTCGTCGTTGCGTGCACAACAAAGTTCGAGATCAACAGCCGTTAAGCGACAGGTCTGGTGGTGCGGCCGCCTTATCATGAGGAGCATGATGGATTTCGGTTTGATGGGTATCGGCGAGATCGAGGGTCTGCTCACGGGGCTTGAGGGCTTCAATCTGGGCAACATGGCCGCGAACCTGGCGTCGACGGGTATTGCGCATTCGGTGACCCCTCCGGGGTCCGAGCTGGCATCGGCGACGGCGACGACCAACATTCAGGCGCAGGTCGCGCAGCTGGATGCGGTCTGCCAGGCGTCGGGTGCCAACGTGATGGCGTTTCTGGCTGTGTCGCAGGGCAATAAGGCCGGCAGCGTGCTCACGGACGTCGCCACGGCGGCGCCGTTCACGGTGCTGTAAGAGCCGGGATGTTTAGCGCGCTGCACTGGGACTACCTGCACCGCGCCGGTCTTGTCGTGCCCTATCCGGCTGCGCTGGGTATGGCGACCGGGGCGAGCGGTCTCGACTATCAGCTTCGTCGTGAACTGCTCGATGAAGGTGTGGTTGTCGAGTCCGGTGATCGGCTTGTGTTGGAGCCGTCGCGGCAGCCGGTGTTCGACGCATTCGCGGCTCCGCCGGTGACGTTGTTCGGCACCACTCTGCTGTACCGCGATGCGGTGCACAGGCCACGTCGTGTTGAGGATGTGCCAGAGGCGTTGCGGGAATTGGCCGAAGTGACGGCGGTGGACATTCCGCAGGCGAAGTTCTTAGTCGCGGTCACTGAGCAGGTGGTGGCCGCGGCGGTGCAGTTCCGTGGGGCTGTGTCGCTCAGCGGTGTGGACAGTCGGCAGGCCGATCCGGTGATTCAGGCGGCGCGCGTGTTGTGGGAGGCGTTGGCCCCCGGGGCGCCGCACGATTCGTTGCAGGAAGTGACCCTGCCGATGCCGGCGCTGGATGCGCTGTCCAAGGTGCGGCTGGGCTCCTATGAGGGCGAGGAACTGGAGCAGGGCCTGGAGTCGGCGTCTGCGCTGCTGGCGCAGGCCGGTGTAGGCGCTGATCGGGCCAGCGAAGTGACCGCCCTGCTGGGTAAGGCGCCGCTGGCTGCGGCGCAAGTGTGTGTCTCGGTGTGGGATGACCACCGCCGAGTCGCCTCCACTGATGCGGCGATCGGATTGACGCAGTTCGAGGAAGGTGCGGTGCTCAGCGTGCCGTCCTGGCGACTCGATGGCAGCTGCCACGTCACGTACATGCCGGCGACTGCTGCGCGGTGGGAAAAAGAAGTCGTCGAATTCGTCGCGCAGTATCGCCACAGAGCAAAATCCGCATAAACCCTTTTAAGCGACAGGGTAGGCGTTTTCGGCGGATAAGATAGCCCCATGGTGAATACTTCCATTGACCTGGGGCAATTGCGGGCTAAGGCTCAGCAGCTGCGCGATATCGCCAACAATGACCTGACCGCGTTTATTCATGACCAGTCCGGCGCGGTGGATTCTTACCGGCAGGACGCTTCGGTCAACACCCTCGATGGAGCGCCGGCGGGCATCTTCGCTGACACGGCGGCCGCGTTGGAAGAGGGCTTTCACGACGCGGCGACGAAGGCAACGGCCATCAAGACGGAGCTGCTACGCGTGGCCGAAGAACTTGAAAACCACGCTCGCGGTGTGGAATCCGATGAGGCCGACTCGTCGAACCAGTTTTCGTACGGGACCGCGACGTAAGTCTGTGTGACGGCAGCCTGACATGACTAGTCCAAACACTAAGGTTGATCCGCCGCTGGTCGGCGGTCAGCTGGGTCGTCTCGGCGGGACTTTGGAAAGTCCGGCGTTGCCGGCGACCGGGCCCGGCCGAAGCGACATGGACCCATCTATTGATTCCTCAAATAGCCGCACTGAAAGCTTGCAGAATCACGGTCAGAAGACTGTTTCGAATTCCGCATCCGGTGCACAAAGTATTGCCGATGGTGACAACGAATCCGCTGGGAAATTTTCAAAAACCGGGCAGATGAACGTGCCCGGAAGTGAAGGCCGTGGTGGTTTCGCTAATTCTGGATTAGGAAAAGGCTCCGGCGGCCCGGGCGGCACGCCCTTGGGTGCGTTCGCTTCAAATATGCCGGTACCAGGGATGGCGAAAGCGCCCATGGACGCGCTTTCAAGTTTTGGACAACCGTTGCAGGGCGCGTTGGGATCCGCGCAGCAGCTGCCGCAGCAGCTTATTTCACCGGTGGCGAGTCTGCTCGGCGGCGGGGGAATGCCCGGCGGGCTAGGCGGATTCCCTGGCGGCTCGATGAGCCCCATGGCCGCAGTCGGTTCTGTCGGCGGCGGCAGCGGGGGCGGCGGTGGCGGCGGCCCGTTGTCCGGGGACCTGCAGTCGCGCCTGGACCAGTTCGTGTCACAGACCGCCGGCAAGGTGGAATACGCCTGGGGTGGTGGCCACGACCCCAACCGTCCCGGTATGTCGCAAGGCGTCCATGACGGTGGTGTCGCCGACTCTTTCGGCGACTACAAGAAGCAGGGCGTCGACTGCTCGGGCTTCACCCGGTGGGCCTATGCGGCGGTCACCGGCAATGACGTGCTGGGTGCATCCACCTCGCAATCCCAATACTCCAGCGGCAGTTCGGTGTCCGCGCCCCGGTCGATGGACCTGGCGTTCCCGCCGTCCGCGTTCTCTGGCAGCGGCGGGCCGCACCACGTACAGCTCTATGTCGGCAACGGCATGATCGCCGAAGCCCCCGAGTCCGGACAGACCGTGCGGGTCCGCCCCGTCACGCCCGGCACCGTGTTCCGTCGATTCCTATCGGAGGCGGCGTGACCATGACCGACCCATGCGTGCCCGAGGCCGCCGACTTGGAGGTGCGTCGTGACTGAGCCGTGGCCGTCCTACACGCCGGAAATGAACTCCGGCCGGATGGAAGCAGGCACCGGGCCCGCGACCTACCTCGCGTCCGCGGCCGCGCTGACGATGCTGGCGGCCAGCTTCGAGATTCAGCAGGGCGTGCTGCTGGCGCACGAAGGTGCAATGGATGCGCTGTGGCCGGGCCTGACTGTGGCTGCGCGGCAAGCGAAAATCAGCGCCTACAGTGCCTGGTTGCAGTCGATGGTCGCCGAGTGCGAGCGCCTGTCGGCGGCCTGTGTGGTGGTCGCTGAATCCTACGGAATGGCGCGCGGGGCAATGATTCCGTCGCAGGTGTCGATTCAGAACCGCATCGCCCAGGCGACCGCGGTGGCGACGAACTTCCTGGGTATCAACCAGCCGATCATCACCTTCCTGGACACCACGTACGTGGAACATTGGACGCAGAACGCGACGCAGATGACCGTGTATGACGCGTCGGTCATCGCGGCGTCGGCGCCGGTGCCGGTGGTGCCGCCGCCCCCCTTGGTCAATCCGGCCGAGCCAGCCTTGGACGCGGCGCAGGACGCGGTGGCCAACATCGCGCAGAACACCGCGGGGTCGGTGGCCAACCAACAGGCAATGGACCCTTCGCAATTCATGCAGCCGGCCCAAGAGGCGATGTCCGCTCCGCAACAGTTGTTGCAGCCGTTCCAGCAGGCGTTCTCCGCTCCGCAGCAGATGGCTCAGCAGCTGCTCGGCAGTTTCCAAGGCATGGGCAACGGCATGGGCGCCGGCTCCGGTGAGGATCCGTTGAGCTCGTATACCCCGTTCGCCGCTACCGGCGGCGCGGCGGGCGGGGCGGCGTCACTCGGCGGTGGCGGCGGCGGCGCGATGGCCGGTGGCGGTGTTGGTGGGCTGCGGCCCGCCTTGTCGCCGTCCGCTCTGCCGGGCGGTGGCGGTGTGACCGCAATGTCAAGCACCCAGTCGCTCACTGGGGGAGCGAAAACCGCTGTCCCAGCGGCTAGTACATCACTACCAGGGGCTGGGATGGGTGGCCTCGGCGGTGCCGGAATGCGAGGAAAGGAGGAACACACCGGGCGGGAATCGACCATCGAAGCAGGTGTCGCGCCAATCGCCGACACCGACACTGCACGAGCGAATTCGATTCTCTCGCAATGGATGCCCAAGCGTTCGGGCACGCTAGACTGAAACCACACGCCCGTGCAAACGGGAAATATGAAAGGACACAACGGAAATGGCAGACGTAGCGATCGATCACAGTGTTGCTGGCCACCTGGTGGACCAGATGGAGCAGCACTCGGACGGCTTCTACCAGACCTGGCAGGCCACGGTGCGTGAGTTCGAGGACCTGAAGGCATCGGGTGCGATGACCGGTCAGGCCTCGGACGCGTGCCAGCTCGCCGTGCAGCGCACCAGCGAGCACGTGGCTCAGCTGCACCAGAAGGAGAAGACCCTGTTCGAGAACATCCGCAACGCTCACACCGACGACCTTCACAACGAAGAAGAGTCGGGGGCGATGTTCCACGGCCTGGGCACCCACTAACCGCAACCCATTTCGACACGGATTAGGAGACACACATGTCAGAAATCGTTGGCTACAAGCCCGGTGCGATCGCCGCCGCGACGTCCACGCTCAACGGCTACGCGAGCACGATGTCCCATCAGACCGATGACTTCGCGAACTCGGGCCAGCAGTACGTGGCTTCCGGCGCGGGCCAGTTCACCGACCAGGTCCAGACCGTCGTGAACCAGCAGCGCCAGCTGCTGGGCGAAGCGATCGATACCACTCGGCAGATCATCCAGGCCGTCACCGAGGCCACGGAGAAGAACGGGGCCCGCGACCAGCGGTCCGCGAGCTCGATTCTCTGAGTGCCAACGCAACTCGGTTGATGGACACCAGTTCAGACGGATGCTACGGGGCCAGGTCTGGCCCCGTAACAATCACCGTGCACGGAGGCGGGGACGACATGGTTCTCCCATTGATCACCTTGGGGTCTGTCCCCGTCTCCGGCGCGGCGTTCGAAGCGCACACCCGTGCGTGCCTGGCTGAACTCAACCTGCTGGCCGACAATGATTGACCGACTCAGCGGCGACGACGCCGACCTCATCATCGAAAACCGTTGGCCCTCTGCGTATGACGAAGACAAGATCAGCGAAAGCGCGCGCCACCACCGCGAGGAAGTTGCCGCAGCACTGAGCACCCAGGCCGCTCCGCACCTGCAGGACGCCCACCGCGAGGCCACCAACAACAACGAAGGCCTGCTTGCGCAAGCGTCCGCCACCAAAACTCGAGAGCACCTGCGCACCGTGGACGACTCGACCCGCCGGCACCTCGACATCGCCGACCACCTCGACGCGTTCGCCGCTGCTGTCACCGGGGCGAAGCAGCGCATCAACGGCGCGGTGCACACCTTCACCTCCGACTGGGCCAAAGCCCCGCAGCTGTCCCAGGCCAACAACTGGTATCAGAACGACCTGGGCCGTTACCGTACGCAGCTTGTCGACACCGGCCGCGCGACCGTGACCCAGGCATTGAGCGATCTGGCCGACGCCCACAACCAGTGCTCGACCGCTCTGCAGACAGCGCTGGACCAGTAATGGCTGATACCAAGAACATTGACGCGATCACCGAATCGCTCACCGCCCTGCAGATGACCATGGTGGAGAAGAACGCGCGGCTGGACCGTATCGGCGCGTTCATGGACGACCCCGCAGAGCCCACCATCATTGTGCGGGTCAAGCACGGCAAGATTCTTGACATCGCGGTCAGCGATGCGATCACGTCGATGGCAGCCGACGAGCTGCAAAACCTCGTCAACGCAGTCATTTTCGGCGCGTTCGTGGATTGGTACGAGAATGTGAAGGCACGATGAGCGCACCGATCAGCCCGCCCAACCCGCAAGCCATCACCGACGCGCTCAACCAGATTGGGCTCAGCGGTGACGGGGCAACCGCCGACGCGTGGCGGGCGCAGATGCAGACCAGCACGTCGCTTGCCGCGCACCTGGAATCGGTGGCCGCGGCGGTGGCCGCCGCCAAAGAACGCGCCGTCACGGCGCTGCGGGACTACACCGATAGCGCGCCGACCGCAGCGGAAATTGATGCGGCGCAACAGGAACTGCTCGCGGCCTCGCAAAGCGACGACCCCGGCGACCCGGGGCGACTCAAGCGCGCCGAAGACAAACTCGGTGAACTGTTGGCCCGCAGGGAACGCGCTGAAGCGAAGTACCACAAGGACACCGCCGACAACCTCGATCAGCTCGGCGCGGACCATAAAGCCGCCGATGAGCAGCTCTCACCCGAGGCGCGCGCGAAGTTGGCTCAACTGCTGCAGTCCCTTGCCGCGGCGCCGGCGTCAGCGATGCCGATGGGTGCAGGGGCACCCGCGGCGCCTGGGGCCGCCCCAGCGGCCGGGCGTCCCGGCTCCGGTTTCAATCCCAGCTCAGATGTGACCGACACCAGTGATTTTGGGCCTAGCGTCACCGGTGGTGAGGAGCCAGGGCAGACGCACACGTCCTCTGACCCGTCCCCGGTCATGTCGGCGCCGACACTGACCAACGCGACGACAGCGGTCCCGACCGGGGCGGAGAGCACACCGGTGGCCGTCGCGGGGCCGGGCAGCCCTGCGGGCCCTGGCGGAGCCGCCATGGGCGGTATGCCGATGATGCCGGGCATGGGAATGGGCGGCCCAGGCCGCCAGCCCGCCGGCGAGCGTGAGGGCGAGGCGTCGGGAACCGAATCGAAGCTCGACCGCGACGAAGTGCTCAATGGCGACGATCTTCTGAACCGTTCCGTCAAAGGCCGGCTCTAACGGAAGAGTATCGGCGCCGGGTACGGTGTTTAAGCGGACAACCACCACCGAGCGTCGGGTAACGTATCAACTGCGTTTCGACCACGCAGGGCGACTACCTTCGCCAGGGCGACCACCTTTGCGATCACCGCGAAGGTGGTCGTTTCTATTTGCGAGGCGCGCAGTGGTCGCCACTGGGCTGTCACCCCAATTGGTCGTATTTCCTGTTTGCATTCAGATCACTCAGTCGGCTGCCAAAAAGAATTTTCCAACCAATTTCCCCGAATGGGTCTTTAAGCGGACAACCACCCTCTGACTGCCACTAACGTAGAAGACGTTGCTTCGGCGGGGCGATCCCCCTCCCCCCCAGCCCGATAGGCCCCCCGGTCGGGTACCCAAGGATCGCCCTGCCGAAGCAAACCTCTTGTCCGACAAGGCATCAACAGGGGATCGGTCGGCGCGAGGCGCGGGGCAATTTGTGGGCATAACCAAATTCGCTTTGCGGAAATCATCGTCCTTCAGCGGCTTCCGAGTTTTTGGCTACCGAAAAGACTTTGGTGTCCCAGGGAAAGGGAAATCCGGTCAATGAGCAGCGTCACCCATTTCGCCCCGTCGCGTCACATTCGGGCTGTCCCAGCTACCACCGATGCGGCCGGCACCGCCCATAACACCGGCCACGGGATTGCGTACGTCTGGCGGTCACGTTTTTCGTCCCAGGCGATGTGCACCTGCGGCGCCTGGAGCGGCCCGCCTCGCCTATTGACCGCGCGGGCTACCCAGGACGCACAGATGCACGCCGTCGAGAGCGGGTGCGAGATGCCTTCCCCGAAGGTTGCGCCCCGCGGAACTCGACGGTTCGCATGCTGACCGCACCCACCGATCTGCGCGTGCATCTGTCCACCCTGCTGGTCGGCTTGCACTGGCTCTACGACACCGAGCAGCCCGCCGGCGCCACGGTGGCGCTCCGCGACGGCGGCCAGGACTTGGCTTCCTCGGGCGGCTGGCGCTTCACCTTCGTCCCAGTAGGCCCCACCGGTGCGCCGATGGTCATTGTTGACTCCGGGTTCGGAGATCGGCTCTCGCGCGGCGCCATCGAGCAGCTCGGCGAGGACATCGACGACTTCGGTATCACCGTGCGCCGCACCAGCCTTGCGGGCGGCCGCGGCGTTATCGAACTCGCCGTCCAGGCACACCCGTCACTGCTGCGGGCGATTACATCGGCGCCGGCCGGGCCCGCCGCCGCGGCGCAGGCGGTGGCGCTGATCGACCTGCGCCGGCAGGCACAGCCGGGGCTCGCCTCCGACGGTGGCCGGGCCCGGCAGCGGCGAGCCGTGCACCGCGATGGCCGTTCGGCCGCCCCCGCCGGCCTTCGGTTGCGGTGCCCCCACCGCCGGCACTAGCACTCCCGCGCCGCCTGCTGACTCGAGTCCACCCCCGCACTGCCACCCCGCCTCGTCAAGGAGAAACCACCATGTCTCATCGTTCCGGTCGTCATACCCACCACAGCGCCAACGCGATTCCGGTCCGTGAATTCCTCGGCCGCGCATCGGCCATGCCCTCGCCCCATGCGGCCGGAGCGCTGGCGTTGCGCCGACCCAAGGATGTTGCGCTGGCGCTGACCGCGGCCACCGCGATCGCCTTCGCCCCGATGGTCGTCACACAGGCACCGCCGGTCCACGTCGCGTTGCCGACCGTGCACGTCGCGGACGCGCAGCTGACCGCGTTGGTCAGCGATGCCGACATCGACAACCTCATCAGCGCCGTCAACACCGGCCTGAAGCAGCTCGACGCGACCGTGGCCAACGTCGCCGCAGTGCCCGGGCAGACTCTGACGGGCGCGCTGTCGGCGGCATCGAACCTGACCGACAGCTTCTGGTCCCCTTTGATTTCGTCGTCGAAATCGAATCCGCTGCTGTCCAACGTGTTAACGGCACTGCGGGTCGTCACCGCAGGAGGTCTGGCCAAGCTCGCCGCCAGCACCGAATCGGTCAACAGCACCATCACCTTGACCACGGGGCAGGTCGCAACCCTGCTGACCTCCACCCTGACCGGGTCCGCATCCACGCTGCTGCACGCGATCTCGAACGTCGTCAACGACCCGCTGAGCCTGCTGTCCTACGCCGGTGTCATCAACGCGCCCGTGACCATCGTCGGCGGGCTGGTGTCCAACACCGCGGCGGCGGTCTCCGCCGTTGGTACCGGCGCGATCAAGATTGCTGCCAATGTGATCACCGGAGCCACCGCACAGGTGAGCAACCTCATCACCGCCGCCGACGCCCTCGTGAAGGGCATCGAGCAGACAATCGATCAGCAGCAGGTGAACTCGCTGATCACGATCGCCCAGCAGATCGTGACATCGCCGCTGCGAGCGGCGATCAGCCTCGCCAACGGGGCGACTGAGGCGCTCAGCGACGCAGCGACCACCACCGTGAAGGTCGCCGCGACGGCCGTGCAGCGCCTGGACAACATCTGGCTGAGCAACGGGGACGGTCACGGCGTCGTCCAGGACGTCATCAACACCATCGCGGCTGGCCCGTTGTCGCCGGGCAGCTACGTCAACGTGGCTGGCGAGGTGATCACCGGCGCGGCCCAGAGTGCCCAGCAGATCAGCAGTGCCATTGTCGGTGGCTTCCTGCCTCTGCCGTTCCGCATGAGCGCGACGATGGTCGGCGCTACAGCGAACGCACTGAACAACCTCGCTGACGGAGTGGCCAAAGGCACTGTTGCCGCACTGGAATTCGCCGGGGTGAACCCGATTCTGGCGGGCACGGTGTACGGACTGGTCGGTGCCGTCAAGACCGCGATCAGCTTCACGGCCGGAACCATCACGACGGCGCTGAACGCCGTCGCCAGCATCGCCTCGACCGCCGCGAGCGTGACCGGCGCCTACAACCCGGCCGCTGCCACACCGGTGGCCGCGGCCGCCGCGACCGCACTCAGTGCCCGGGCGCAGACCGCGGCCCCGGCACAGACCGCCACAAAGGCCTCTACGCCGACGTCGGCGAAGGCCTCCAGCGCGGCCACCGCCCCGGCGGACACCTCAACTGATGCGGGAACCGCCGGCGCCGCCGGCACCGGTGACAAGACCGCCACCGGCGAGACGACATCAACCGGAAAGGCCAGCGCCGCGAGCTCGACAGCCGAGACCGCCACGACGGACAAGGCCTCGGCCACCAGCGAGACGAAGGGCCCCGGGGGCACGACACCGAGCACCACCCAAAGCGGCACCAGCACCGCTGCTAAGGCAACGACCACGGGGCCGAAGACCGGCTCCGGTACCGGCTCGACCGCTGCGGGCTCGTCGACCCCGGCAACGGGGGCTGGCAAGACGACCGCTGCCGAAAAGGCACCGACTAAGGCATCGACGGCGAAGACGCCGGCCGCGCCCAGCACACACGACGCCGCGAAGTCGGGATCAGCCAAAAGCCCGTCGGCGAAGGCGGATTCGGCGAGCGGTGCCGGGCACACCACCGGCGGACACACGGCATCGGGGCCGTCCGGCGGACACGACACCAAGTAACGCGAAGTCCAGAGACCACAGGTGAGTACCCATGTCCACACCAACAGCACTCTTACGCGCTAAACAGACCATCGCAGCCGGCGTCGTGGCCGCCGCCATGGCATCGATGGTGCACCCGGCCGCCGCCGCGGCCGCTGCGGCGCCCCAACCGACACACCACCGCACGGTCACCGTCGAGCACATCGAGCTCACCGCGTCGGCGACCACCGACGGCTCAACGCAACGGGTCGGCGTCGCAGACGCCTACCTGTACGCCCTGGATCAAACCCAACTCGTATCGCAGCTCGACGCGATTCGCAGCCTCGGTGTGACCGACCTGCGCATCGTGGTGCCCTGGATCTACACCCAACCAACCAGCTCCTCGACCTACAGCTGGTCGCAAATGGACAACGTCATCAACACCGCCCACGCGATGGGCTTCACCCTCACCGCATCAATCACCGGCAACCCCACCTGGGACGGCACCCCGTTGATTGGCGCGCCAAATCCCGCCGCCTATGCGGCTTTTGCCGCTGCGGTCGCCCAGCGCTACACAGATCAAGTCTCGGCGTACGAGGTGTGGAACGAGCCCAACGCAGTGACGTTCATGGCACCCAGCGATCCGGCGGCCTACACCGCCGTGCTCAAAGCCGCCTACTCGGCGATCAAGGCCGTCCAGCCTTCGGCCACCGTGATCGCCGGAGTACTGGGCGCGGTGACCACCGTGCCGGGGATGTCGCTGGCCCCCGAGCAGTTCCTGGCTCAGATGTACGCCGCCGGCGCCCAAGGGTTCTTCGACGCAGTGTCGTTTCACCCCTACAACTACACCTTGCCGTTCTCGGCCGGCGCGGGAGTGACGAACTCGCCACTGGAGCAGGTCCAGGCCATGTACGCCCTGATGGCCGCCAATGGTGATGCCCTGAAACAGATTTGGGCCACCGAATACGGCAACGCGACTCAGCCAGGCGGGATCACCCAAACCCAACAAGCCCAGATGCTGGCCGACTTCGTCACCGCCTGGAGCAAGCTTCCCTTCGCTGGGCCCGCGTTCGTCTACACCGCCAACGACTTGAACACCGGCTTCCTGCTCGATGAGAACAACCTGGGCCTGTTCACCACCGGAGGGCTGCCCAAGCTTGCCGCGCGAACGTTGGCCACGCTGATTTCGCAGCTGGCCAGCGGAACGCTGCCCAACTACACCGCGCCACTCATGCCTGCAGCGCAGACGATTTGGATACAGGCCGTGTCGCTGGCCATGTCCGTCGCCAACGAAGTGCTGCTCATTCCGAACATGGCGACACAAGCGATCTACCACACCCTGCCGGCCCCGCTGAAGCAGGCGTTCTCAGCGGTCGCGAACGCAGTGTCCCTTGCAGCCGGCACGACGCTGACCGCAGTAACACCGTTGGCCGAGCGCGCGATCGACACCCTCATCACGGCCGGGCCCAACGTTGCGCATGCCGCCGCCGCCATCAATCACGCCGTCGTGAACGCAGGCGCGGCCATCAATTCTGGTGTGCAGCACACCATGCTCGCCGTCGGTACCGCGGCGCACAACACCGAACTCACCGTCGCGGCCGCCGTGCAGCAACTGACCGCTGCTGCCGCCTTCCACCCGACGGCGGCCACCCCAACCGCCACGGCCTCCGCGGCGTCCACCCCGACGGCGGCGAAACAGACAGCGGCCACGGCGACACCCACCACGTCGACAACGGCTACACCGACGACCACATCGGACAGCGCGACCGTCGCGGCATCACCCTCGGCCACGACGGCCACCGCGGCGCACCAACACCCGGCCGCGACCGTCACGTCGACGAGCGCCAGTGTGGCAACGCCACCGGCAGGATCATCCACCACGCGAAGCACGGCCGCCGCCTCGACGGCGACCCGCGCGGACCACACAACCGCCTCCGCTGCAGCACACGCGACTGATATCGCCGCCGCCAAATCGGCAAAGGCCAAGGGAGCTACACGCGGACCGGCCACCGCGAAATCGGTGACGGCGCAGGGGTCCTCATCGAAACCGCAGGCATCATCCGATACCGCGCACAAAGCCGGCGTCCCCGCCGCACCCTCCGGCCACGGGAGCAAGTAGTGCGCCGCCAAGCGCACACCATCGCGCGCGAGCCGCGTTGTGCCCAACAGGAATGCCCGGCGGCAGTCATTCCCCGCCCCGCGCAACGGTGCGGTGCGCTGAGCGGAGGCCGACTGTTCGGGTGCGGCCGGTACTTCTGTGACGATCACCTCCACGCTGATCCTGACCCTCGCGCCGTCACCCCGTACCACTGCGGTGCCTGCTTCCGCCCCGCCGCAGCGGGCCCGGTGTTCTCTGCTGCCAGTGGGTGGGGGAGTTGATAGCGGTGGGTGCGATCGTGAGCGCGATCGTGGGATGTGCCTTCGCCATCGCGGCCATGGCGCTGGGCCGCACGGTGTTTCGGCGGGCGTGGCAAGCATCCGCGACAGGCGGAGGTCAACCTGAGCTGCGTCACGCTGCCGTGGTGCTCGGACTGTTGTTGGCCGGTGCGGCGTTCGCTCCGTGGTCGTGGTGGGCACGCTTCGGCGAGTCGGGCCTGACGGACGCGGTCGCGACATTGACCGTCGTGCGCGTGGTTCTGCTGGCGGTAGGGCTGCCCTATGCGGTCGGGGCGGTCTGGGCGTCAGCGGTCGCGATGGAAATTCGAGCGTGGCGAACCACGCGACGCCCCGTTGCCGTAGGCGGTGACGATGAACGTTGACACCACGTGCGCGATACTCCTGGACTGCTGGGGAGCCGGATGGTTCGCCATTGGCGCCTACCAGTGGCCGTCGGCGTGGCGGGCCGCCCGGGCAGGGCACCTCGGAGCCGCGGGCAATCTCGCGGCCATCAACGCCATGTGGCTGGCGGTGATCGCCCTGTTCACCTGGCCGCCGGCCGGATCGCCGGGAAACCGCTCCGCCGCAACCAGATTGGAACCATTCGGCGGGCACGACATGGCGGTACGCCTCGGGGTGCTCACGGCGCTGGCGATGCTGATGGCCGCCCTCATCCTGACCCTGGCGGTTGGCGCCCGATCCCGCGCAACAGAAAAGGAGCCCACAGCATGATCACCGTGTTGGACGTCGAAATCCTGACCTGGAATACGGTTGCAGTCCTGGCAGCCCTCGTGTGGTGCGTGGCATCGGTACGGCTGCTCCCACGCAGCTGGCGAGACAGCGACGAAGGCTTCGTGGCGCTGCCGGCGCTACTGGGCACCGTGAATCTGGCGGCGATCGTGATCCTAGAAGACCTGCACCGGCCGCGGGGCGATCTGTGGGAGCAGCAGCCGATCACCAGTGGCGCCATGGCGGGGCAGGCGATGGTGGGAGTCGCCGTGGTCGTCCTGGAGATGGTGTTGGCGTTGTTGGCGGCACTGTCGTTGGCGTCGGTGGTGACTGGCATCCGTACCTGGTGGGGTGCTAGCGATGCGGACGGTCCATGGAAAGGCATCACCAACGGCGCCCGGACCCGGCGCCGGTGGTGGAGCTGGTACTACCAGAAGCGGCTGACCCGGCAGATCAGGGCGTATGCACGTGTCCAGGGCGGGCGGACCCGCACCGTCGCCGTGGAGCGGGTATTCGAGGCCGACGAGGCCAGCACAACACTGCGCATCCAACCGCTGCTCAGTGTCCCGCTGAGCCTGGATAAACAGGTGTTCCCGGCGCTGCGGTGGAGCTCACGCATCCAGCACAACAGCACTGGGTCGGGCACGGTGCTGGAGGTGCACTGGGACCCGGTAGCTGTCGACCGCGGCCCCGGGCGGCGCAGGCCGCTGGTCCCGACCCGGTGGAATCGCCAGGTCGCGGCCGCGGCCGGCCTGGCCCTGGTGCTAGCGGTAGCGCTCGTGGCGTCAACGTCCTGGGACACAACAGAATCTGAACCCGCCGGCAGTGCGGCGACACTGCAGCGAAGCCTGCAGTACGCCGTCAACCTGCCCCGCGGCGCCGACCCCGGCATCACGGTGCAGAACGGCCCAGACCTGCCGGGCGCCTCGCCAGCGTGGGCGGTCGACGAGGTCGACCTGCCCGCGCCGAGCCACACAGACCTGTGCCGGCCGTTCGAGCGGAGTGCGGCGGCCGGGGCACGTTGCGAGGCGGTCACCACCTTCACCCCCGACCACCCGATCACCATCACCGCAGTTGCGGTCGATGCCTACGGTGTGATCGCCGATCGGGCAGTGCGCACCATCGCATGGGAATTCGATGGCATCCCAGCGCCATTCGAAGGCGGCGCCGCAATCCGAGTCATCCAAGCTGTCGGGCCCGGGCACCTGTGGCAGACCCTTCCGCTGCGGTCGCCGATCACCGCGACGAAGGTCACCGCGACGGTGCTCGATGCAGTCCAAGCCGGCCCGCTCTCCAACAGCTTCACCGACCAGTCGATCGTGGCGGCCGGCAGCTACCGGCTCATCGGCATCCGCGAGCCTCGGGAGCCCCGGTCTGCTCCAACAGCCGGCATACAGCTCGCACCCACCCACTGACTTCCATCTCGGACAGGAGCCACCTGCATGTCGCTGCCACAACAACCGGCCGGGGTTCGCCTCGAATACGGCCAGGTACACGTTGAAACCCGGTGCACCTTAGGCGAAGTCACCCAGATCATGAACGACCTTGCCGCCGAACACGACATCGACGGCGCGGAGATTTCCAGCCCCAACACCGCCACAGGAACACATCGGCCCACGGGGCAGCCAGCCCGGTGGACGCTGCTGTAAAGGAGGACCGCATGCGCGAATGGGACCTGCCGCGACAAGCCGCAGAACTGGACCGAATGAAGGCCGCCCACGACAAACCCGAAAACCGTGTCGTGCGCGATGGCAAGGCGATCTGCCGTGCCTGCGGAGGCCCCTGGGACGAGTTGGTCCACGGCTGCTGATCAACGGAAGGAGCGAGTGGTGGTTTCCTGGAGGCCCAAAGACCTTGCCACAAGGAAGTATCGCACTGAGGACTTCGTCGAACTGCGCGCCGAGGCCGAGCACGGACTGACCAACCTGTACCAGGTTCGGGGGGTCCGCGGCGACGGCGCACTGCAGCTCGACCGAGTCTCGAACAAAGGCGTGGTGACCGTTAGCGCCGCCAACGTCGCCGAAGACGTGTTCCCCGCGCGGGCCGAGACTCTCGCCAAACACGGATGCCAGATTTAGCACCGGATGCAACGAGCCGCCGTACTCGAGGCCGCGTCGCTGACGATTCTGAGTTGAGTCGTCTGGTGCATCCATTAGTCGCTGTACGCGAGCATGGTGTTCCGTGCTGGTTGCAGAACGCTGTTCATACGGAATGAGTTGGAAACAAAGGAGATCGCGCGTGGGAGTTCGAAATTATGTTGATGCTTCGGGACTTGAACAGACTGCCGTGGACGGTCCGAAGGGGACGGTGCTCGTTACCAAGGGCAAACTTGAGCATCGGTACAAAGTGTGGTTCAGCGACTCACTCGGCACCCTGTTGAGTACGGAAAACTATGACAATGCTGTTACCGCCGCCAAAAAGCATGCAGGCCTGGGTAGTTGAGAATCACCGCCAACGATCCCGTTGCCCGGCGCAGCCCGCGCGCGACCTCGTGCGCGGCATCTAGTTGTTCCCCTCGCGAACAGATTGGAAGCCAGGTGATGTGATGGCGAGACCATTGCGTGCAGTCGCCGAGTTGGCGCTGCATCAAGTACACGTCGGCGCTCTTGACTCCCACCACATCGGGCTCACCCTCTTGGTGCGCCGCGGCCGCACGGTGCTCGTAGGCTCACTCATAAGCCTGCCTGCCAAATCGATGACCAAACCTGGTCGCCGTCACGGTGGTGAGGGTCGTTCTGGTGTCCGACACGTTCGCGCGATCACCGATTGTCGGTGGTGGGCGTTACGGTGTCGTTCATGGGTTCGGCCAGTGATGCGGGCAAGGTGCGGTACACCTACCGGCTGCGCGTCTCAGGCACTGCGGAGCGGTTACTGCTGGCCGAGTGGGACCGGTGCCGGTTGGTGTGGAACCAGTGCGTGGAGGCCTCCAATGCCGCGCACAAAGAGACGATCACTACCGGTGTGAAAATCGAATGCGGTCCGGCGCAACTAGATAAGCGGCTGACCAGTTGGCGGGGCGAGCATGACTGGCTCTCCGACGGGTCGAGTGTGGCTCAGCAGCAGACGATCCGCGATTTCGGGCGGGCCCGCGCCAAAGCCCTCAAGGACCGCAAAGACAAGACCCTCGCGCCGCGGCAGCGGCGGGGGCTGCCGCGGTTCAAGTCCAAGCACCGGGCGGCCCCGTCATTGAACTACACGCTGCGCGGATTCGGTATCGACGGAAAGCTGCTCAAGCTTGCGGGTGGGATTGTGGTGCGGCCGGTGTGGTGCCGCGACCTGCCGTCCGCCCCGTCGAGTGTGCGCATCTCCCGCGACGTGTTGGGCCGATGGTGGTGCTCCTTTGTCGTCACGCGGCCCGAGACCGAGCAGCTGCCGTCCACGGGGCGGGCGATCGGGATCGACTGGGGCGTCACCGATGTGGCGATCACCACCAGCGATGATCATGACCTGCCGCATCCGCAGTATGGGCGCAGCGCCGCGGCGCGCCTAGCGCGGTATCAGCGGATGATGGCCCGCCGCAAACCCGCCAAAGGACAACCCGCCTCCGGTGGCTATAGGACGGCGAAACGGGCTGTGGCCAAACAGCATGCCCACGTCGCCGCCCAACGTGCTGATACCGCACGCAAGTGGGCCAAGCAGATCGCCACCGATTTCGATCAGATCGCCGTGGAGGACTTCCGGCCTAAGTTCCTCGCCCGCTCGACGATGGCCCGCAAAGCGGACGATGGGGCGATCGCGGCCACCAAGCGGGCCCTGGTCGAGCAGGCCGTCAAGCATGATCGCCAGCTGGTGCTCATCGATCCGAAGCACACGACCACTGACTGCAGCAGATGCGGCGCGAGAGCCAAGCACCGTCTGCCGCTGTCGCAACGCACCTACCGGTGCGAAGAATGCGGACACCTCGCGCCCCGCGACAAGAACTCCGCACACGTCATACTCAACCGGGCTGGTTTCAACCCGGCTGGTGCTGATGGCGTAAGACCTGACCGTTCACCGAGCGAGCAGGCAGCCTGAGCCAGGAATCCTGATCCTTCAGGATCGGGAGGATTCAAATCCCGCCGAGAACCAAACCCAGTGGGCAGGGTGATTCCCTCGGCTGGTGTCGTTGGTGATGCGATCAACGGCAACCGCACCTGCGCGCTGCTGCCCGGCCGCTTTCGGAACCGCCGCAAGTGCTTTTGCGAGTGCGGTGACAAGTAATCCAACGGTGGGTAAGCAGACGGCATCGCTATGACGGGTGGCTGCGAGTGGGCGATGCGCTACTGGGTCACCCATGGCCGGCTACCGGCCCACTAGAAGCGCCGAAACCGCCAGGGGACGCGGACAAATGCGCCAGCAGCTACGCCGTTGACGCCCAGCGGTGCCAGAAATAGCGTCCGAAATGTCGCCGGCCGCTGCTACCGTTGAATCCGTGACCATGATCCGCAGCGACTACAACGGCACCGCCGGGATGCATAAAGCATCATCGGCGGCTTTGTCGTGCGCGGACCTCACCACCAATGAGTTCGTCCCGTCGTGGACGACCCAAGCCCAGCGCCGCGGCGGCAACAGCCAGCCCAGCCGCTTCCGGTCAATCCGCCTTGAGCAGCCTTCCGCCCGATCAGTGGGCGTGCGCCCCGACCGGAAGCTTGGGCCAGAAGAACAATCTCATACATATCTCACAATTGGTGTTTGCGCTGCTAGGAACGTCGCCTGACATTCCTGTAGTTTGTTGCACCCAAACACCGTGTCCGCCAACGATTCTCGGCGAAATATTCACTCGACATCACCCGTTGACGGGTGCACGATGGGTAACCAGCAACGCACACCGGGCCGGTGTGCACCGCAGGCCGGTAGCGAAACATGCTGCCGTGCTGGAACTTTGAGAACTTCACAGTGGTGGCATTCGCGCTCGTGGCGGAATTTCGGCAGACGCGCCCGGTTCAAAACCGGGTGCCCATCCGGGCATGCAGGTTCAAATCCTGCCGAGCGCACGCATGACCAATTGTCCTGCCCCGCTAGGCAAATTGGAAAAGCCGCCTGCCTCAGGTGCAGGTGTTTTGGGGGTTCGACTCCCTCGCGGGGCACCAACATTTTCGCGCGCCGTAAGCATTGATGGTGATGCTCTGGACTTTTAATCCTGAGAGTAGGGTTCGAGTCCCTAACGGCGCACCGAGCGCCGTTAGCTGAGTTGGGATAGCACCAGACTCTTAATCTGGGGACGGGGGATCGAAACCCTCACGGCGTACCAACACATTTTCCAATGCCGTTGAGGTGTAACTGGTTTGCACATCAGTCTTCCAAACTGACAGAGCGGGTTCGAGTCCCGTCGACGGTTCTGATGCGGCCGTGGCCGAGAGGCAAGGCAGCGGTCTGCAAAGCCGTCCACGCGGGTTCGATTCCCGCTGGCCGCTCCATACGGATGTAGCTCAATTGGTAGAGCAGCGGTCTCCAAAGCCGCATGTTGCAGGTTCAAGTCCTGTCATCCGTGCCAGGCATCGCGACGGTGATGCCGAAACCTGCACGAGCGACTCCGGAGTGCACGCCGGACCGCAAGCAAGTCGCCCGCCGCAGCGGGTGGACAGGGCGCGCAGCGTCAGGCAGGACCAAACGGGATGTAGCTCAACTTGGGAGAGCACCTGCTTTGGGTGCAGGACGTTGCACGTTCAAATCGTGTCATCCCGACCATGTTTCGCCCTTGTAGCTCAGTGGGAGAGCGCCTGCCTTACAAGCAGGATGTCGGGAGTTCAATTCTCTCCAGGGGTACGCGTCAAAACCGCTGCGCGGTAGGACAGTTCGGCAGTCCGCTGGGCTCATAACCCAGAAGTCGCAGGTTCAAATCCTGCCCGCGCAACCAGTCAACACCGAGAAAGGAGGCATGCGGCATGAGGCACTTTCGTCAACGCACCAACCCCGGGCAGACCGTGGCGGTGTACAACGCCGACTACCGCGTGCTGACCTACGTGAGCTGGCAGGAGGCCGTCCGGCTGCTGCTGCGGGGTTCGGTCTACGCGATCGAAAGCCACAGCCCGGCCGTACACATACACAGCCCCTCGACCATCGTCGAGCTGCCGGTCTCGGTCGCCCTGCATGAGTACGTCCACGTGCCGTACCGCCCGGGGAACCGGGTCACCCGCGACGGTGTGCTCCAGCGCGACAACTGGACCTGCGGCTACTGCGGCGGTCGTGGCGACACTCTCGACCACGTTCTCCCCGAGTCGCGCGGCGGTCAGAACACCTGGCTGAACCTGGTCGCCGCGTGCGCATCGTGCAACGGTCGCAAAGGCGACCGCACACCGACCGAGGCCGGGATGCGGCTGCTGTGGGAGCCCTACGAGCCCCGGGAAAGGGACCGCTACCGGGTTCCCGCGATGGCCTGAATCAACCACTCGAATGTGGCGGGGCGGACGGCACGACCTGGACCGTCCGCCCCGCCCGACCCGAGTACATTCCCCGGTCGCCTAACTGGCATGGCAGCGGCCTGTTAAGCCGCCGAGCAACGCTCATTCCTGGTTCGAATCCAGGTCGGGGAGCCATGTGCGCGCGGTGACGACGGCGAGTCACGGCTGACTGTAACTCAGTTGCCCTGCGGCTCAGGGGGTTCGAATCCCTCCGCGCACACCACACACTTTGCCCCGTAGTGCAATTGGTAGCACTGCCGATTCTGGATCGGCCGGTCTAGGTTCGAATCCTGGCGGGGCAGCCACACGAAAAGCAGTGCCTCGTTGGGTAATTGGTAGCCCACCGGATTTTGGTTCCGACTGTTCAGGTTCGAGTCCTGACGAGGCAGCAAGGTCCGTTGGTGTAGCCCGGCAGCACACCTGGTTCTCAACCAGACAGGGCGAGTTCAAATCTCGTACGGACTACCCACGCCGTTGTAGCTCAACACACGGAAGAGCGCCCGAGTGAAGTCCGGGAGGCTGCGAGTTCGAACCTCGCCGACGGCACCAATCACGCAGGCCCCGTTCCGATATGGGTTAGTCAGCCGTCCTTTCAAGGCGGCAGAGCTGGGTTCGAGTCCCGCACGGGGTGCCCATGGTCCGGTAGCTCAGGCTGGTGAGAGCGCCGCTCTGATAAGGCGGGAGTCGGAGGTTCAAATCCTCCTCGGACCACCAAAAACGTTGGCCCTGTAGAGCAGTCGGAAGCTCGCCACCTTGTCACGGTGGAGGTCGCGGGTTCAAATCCCGTCAGGGTCGCCAAGGGGAATTAGCTCATTCGGAAGAGCGCTGCCCTTGCAAGGCAGAGGCGCGGGGATCGTAGCCCCGATTCTCCACGCACGACACACGAAAGGAAGTGTGGCAGAACGGTAATGCAGCGGCTTGCTAAGCCGTCGACGCGGCACCCCCGCGTTTGAGGGTTCGATTCCCTCCGCTTCCGCCGTGACGGTAGCTCAAAGGGGAGAGCGCCGGGTTGTGATCCCGGTGGTTGCGGGTTCAAATCCCGTCCGTCACCCCAACTTTAGAAAGCCCCTGTAGCTCAAGCGGATCAGAGCGTCGCCATCCGGCGGCGAAGGCTGGCGGTTCGAGTCCGTCCAGGGGCACCCCGCCCACGTAGCTCAGCACGGAGAGAGCACTTGATTACGGATCAAGAGGCCGCTGGTTCGAATCCAGTCGTGGGCACCGATGCCGTCCCCGTAGCCCAACCGGAAGAGGCGGCCGGCTTAAACCCGGTGCCGGTGCGGGTTCAAATCCCGCCGGGGACACCATGCCTGCGTAGCTCAACGGACAGAGCCCTGGTCTCCTAAACCGGGAGTGTGCGGGTTCAAATCCCGCCGCAGGCACCCTCAGCGCCGGACGTACGGACGGCCCGTGCAGCACTGCCGCACGGTGACGGTCACGGGTGCAAAACCCAGTCCAGCGGACGTCTTTTCACTCATGCCGGATTAGCTCAACGGGCAGAGCACCTATCTAGTAAATAGGAATTGAGCGGGTTCGAGTCCTGCATCCGGCTCCACAGCCACCACTGTCAGGGAGGGCAGCGCCACGGTGTGCAAAGCGGCTTCGAAACCCGTGCCGGGCATCACGACCCGAAGGTTCAATTCCTTTGCCCTCCGCCAACTTTCTACTCCCGGTATTCCGGTGCCGCCGCCGCGGCGTCGCCGATGGGCTCGCGCTCAGGATCGGGCGTGCCGGGCGATCCAGTAGGAGGTGTCAGCCACCAGAACATGTTTCGCGCCCGGGGCCCACGCCACGCCATCTCGACCGCGCACACCGCCATCACCAACAACGTGGCCAGCAAGAGAACCAGCCGCCCACCCATGCCGAACATGTTCGACAGGCTGTGCGCGCACGCCGTACTGACGGCCCATGCGACTGCGAACCGCGGCCGACTCAAACCGTGGGCCACGGCGTACCGGCCCACCGCCATCGCCACCATCAGACCTCCACCCGACCAGATCACGATCCACCCGAGCCACAGCAGGACAGTGCGGTGATCGGCGTAGTACAGGTGCAGCGACATTCGGGCCGCAATGTTGACCGCCAACACCGCGAACAGCTGAGGTTTGCGCGCGCCGAGCAGCAGTACCAGGGCCGCACCGGTGAAGGTGAGTTCCTCCTCGAAGCCCGACGCCACAAACGTCCAGAACTGAATGGCCGGAGGGAGAGCGTCGGCGGTGAGCTGGTGGCACCAATGCTGCGCTCCGACCAGATGGATATAGACCTCCGCGGCGATGAAACACAGCGGGAAACTGAACGTCGCGAGCGTGGCGATCGACCACACCCCAGGAACCCGTGCGGGCGCCGGCCGGGCCGGCGGCGGCGCAGCGCGGCAGCATGCCCACACGATCACGGCGCCGATCGCCGCAGCGAAACCTCGATCGACCACCACCATCTGTTGGACGAATAGTGACTGCACAAGGCGTCCATCGCACGTGGGAAGCCAAATCCAGTTCCGTGCACCGGCCACGGCAGCAGAGCCGAACACAACGACGAGGGCGTAGGCGTACGCCGCCGTCGGCCACCACTGTGAGGGCCGGTGTTCACCCGGTGCAGCGCGTCGCTTCAGAGCGCTCCACAGGGCGCACAACGCTGCGATGCGCGCTGCGGACGTCACCGCTGCGATGGCAGGGTGCGCGGTCATTGCCATGACGACGCCGCAGTCAGCGACCAACAACACCATCGCGACGGTCATCAAGGTCGGCAGGCCTCGATTCATGGATCGAAACATAAGAGTTAGCGGCGACACGACGGCGAAAGTGCAGGTCGAGGGGTGCCCCTGGAGCGCCGTGACCTCGTTTCGGGGTGGCCGACAACGATCCCGAGAAATTGCGCGCACGAACGCTTGCGCGCAAGCGCGCACGCATGTACGTTTGGGTCGCGACGGGGGCAAACGGGAAGCGTTTGTCACACCCACCGGGGAGGATCGACAGATGAGCGCCACTGCAATCGACCAGCAGGAATTCGTCACGTACCGACGCACCGGCGCGACCTACGCGGTGATCGCTACCGGCGCGGACGCGAACGGCTACGTGCCACCGCAGGACGGAAGCGACGGCCTATGGACCGTGGTCGTCGACCTGACCCCCGAGCGCAACTTCCACGTGATCGCGACGATGGAAACCGTCCCGGTGCTCCTGCGCGCCTATGTCACCAACGACATGACGGTTACCGAGGTGCATCAGGCCGAGTACCGCCCCACCGCCGGCGGGTACGAGACCTGGGTACACGTCACCGTCGACGACAACGGTGGAACGCCCTTTTCGACCTGGGTCCGCAGTGACCCCCGTGGCTGGCTCAGCACCACCCCAAAGCCGGTCGAGAGCGGACGGAACGCCTAAACGGGCTGAGATCATTGAACCCGGGAGAGGGCGAGGAGGAGATTCGCATGGCGGCACGACTGGCGGTGGGTGAGACGCTACCGCCCGGCGAACGGCCTGGTCTGGGGACTTCCATGGAGCCCGCGGCGCTGGCCTGGAGCCCGAACCAATTGGCGCTAGATCCGCCGGCCGCCGCCATGGTCAAGATGCGCGGGTCAGACAGTGCTCTCGCCGCATTGCGCCCGGGGCACTCGGACGAGCTGACCATCGTCCGCTCAGACTCCCGAATAAGCAACGAGCGCAAGGGAATGCAGTGAAGATGATCATCTTCGTTGAAGACGGCGACGACATTGAATGGGCCCAGCAGATAGCGGAAGACATTCCACACCAGACATTTTCTGCCACCGACACATCCCCATTGAGGTGCTGACGCCTCAACACAACGGGCAACCAAACTAGCCGCGAGCGAGACCTCCGGAGCCAGAACGAAAGACCAACGAACACAGGGAGTTACAGCAGTGGGTAAGCATTCAAAGCCAGAGGACCTCGTCACCTCGATCAGCGAGATGCGCCTAATCGAGTTGCGGCGCGAAGCTCACGCCTCAGACCGCGCTGCCGGCCCCTTTGTCGATCCCGGCGTCCTGCGTCGCTGCGAACTGATCCTTGATAGCCGGGGCGAACTGTGGGCTGCTGCGGTGCTGGGCCGCGATATCTCTCGCCGCAGCGTCGGGGTACCGCACCGGCCTCATCTGATTCCGGGGGAGGACCGGGTCCTGGTGGCGGCTGACGCAGAGGAAGACCAGGTCGCCATTGGCCATCTCGACCCTGACCTGCACGTCCGTTAGCGAGGAGCTCGCGATATGTCGTCAGAATCGAAACCCGGCGTTGCCGCGCAGGATATCCGGTACGAGCAGGGAACGTGTCAGCACTGCGAACTGCCCATCAACCGGCTCAAAACGCGGCACTATCTCGGGCGGTGGCAGCACACCGAGACCGTGTTGAGGAGCTGCGCCGACGGCCGCACCGAAGCAGAGCCACGATGAGCATATGGATAGCCGAACGGCACAACGAAGGATTTCGGATATGGCGCGCGGTGCGTGGCGTCATCGAGTACCACAAGCAGTACTCGTCGCACTACCCGAGCGGCCGGATCGTCACGTACAGGTCGCTGGATGCTGCCCGCCGGCGGGCGGACGAACTCAACCGTCGATCGGCGGAGCCGAGTAACGCGCCGGTCCGGCAAGCCGACAGCACGTAAAAACACAAGGGCAGCAACGGATAACGGATATGACACGCCTAAACCCCTCGGACTTAGGGATAGTCGAATGACTGCAAACGAACCCGCCAACCGGCCTGCCGACGATGATCCGAAATCGCGGGTGAATCGGACGCTCACTGTCGGTGAGGTCATGGATCGCCTGTCCCGGCTGGACCGTTCCTTGCCGGTGGTGTTCGAAGCAGTGGATGAACCGTCAGGGAACTACGGCGTCCGGGATGTCAGCGTTGTGCCCATGCAGCGCCAATCCACTTTCGCCGCTCAGCCGTACGGCTGTGACGTCTATTCATCCCCTGAAGGCGGCCTCGTCCCGGCAGGCGACTACTACGACGAGCCCGGGCCGGTCGCATTCCTGTCGATGTATCGGGAGCAGATCCCCACGCGACAAGGAGACGCGACAGAAGGCGGGACGGAGGGAAGGACACTGTGATTGACCGATCAACGCGTCAGCTGACAGCCGTGCGCAGCGGCACCTCGGCGGGCGGTACGGCGTTGATGATTGATGACCCGTCGAGCCGCGACCTCGACGACGCATTCACCGTGAATAACGTCGACGGCGGCTGGCGCGTCCAGGTCTTCATCGCCGCGGCCGCGGACCTAATTCCGGCCGGCGGGGCAGAGGACGCCCGCGCCCGCGGCCGCGTCGAATCCAGATACCTTCCCCGCAAGACGATTCCGATGCTCGGCGAACGAATCGAGCGGGCCGCCACACTGTCCGATCGCGAGGAACGATCAGCACTGTCGATCACCGCCGATGTCGACGAGGCGGGCACCTGCTCGAACGTGAGCGTGGCACGCGCCATCTTGCCGGCGGCGAGTTGTGTGCGCCTGTCGTACAAGCAGGTTCCCGAAGTGCTTGACGATCAACACCATTGGCTGCACGAACAGGTGAGCGCCGCCCACGCGCTCAGCCAAACCCTGCTGGCCGGCCGTCGCGCCGCCGGCGCCCTCGCGCTCTACGATCTGATCCGCGGCTTCGAAGTGACTGAAGACGGAGCGATCGCCCGGATTCCGCAGCACAAGCGCACCGTGGGCTACGTCATCGTGCAGGAATTGATGATCGCCGCCAACGCGGCGCTGGCCACCTGGTGCATTGACCATGAACTCGCCATCCTGTTCCGCAACCACCGCACCAGCCTGCTCGGAACCGACGGCACCGACCTGGCCACCGATATCGCGGCCAGCCTGCACGATCCAAAGCTGTTCGCGCAGTTGCAAGATCGAATCAACCGCACCTACGGCAAGGCCGTCTACGCCAGCACCCCGCGCGGCCACCACGGGTTGAGCCTGATGGCCTACACCCACGCCACCTCACCCCTGCGTCGCTACGCCGACCTCGTCACCGAGCGGATCATCTTCGCGCACTTGGACGGACAGCCGAATCCGTACAGCGCCGCCGAACTGGGATCGATCGCCAACCACATCAACACCGAGCTGGCGGCACGGCGTCAACAGAAGTCCGAACACTTCAAACAACAGAGCCGCAAAGCCGCCGCAGCCGACATCCTCACAGGCGACTACTCGCGCCTGGACCAGAAGCAATGGCGCAAGATGTTCGATCTGATGACCAAAGTCGACCCCGCCGCGGGCATCGAGAACGAGCTCAACCGGCGCCTGGCCGGCGGCATTCTGCTGCCCAATGACGTTGCCCGCATGGCCACAGCCCCGGGAGCGGACTGGCAACAAATACAGAAACGGTTCTACCCGAAGGTGCGGGCCCAGCACCCCGAGTTCGGCGCCAGCGTGATCAGCGGATGGGCACAAATCACCGGCCAGAACGTCCCGGTTGAGGTCGACGAGTTACGCGACCCCACCAGCGCGCCGCATCAACCGCGATTCGCTGTGCGGGCCCGGATGGGGGACAAGGTCGGCCGCTGGCAGGTCGACAAGTCCAAGAAAGCCGCTCAGGCACAAGCGATGTGGGAACTGGTGGCGGTGCTGGGCGGCCACCAACCGAGCAGCTCCGACGAGCCGGTGCCGTGGCCCGCCAACGACGTCGACCAGGCCCCGGCGCCGCCGGCGAAGCGTGGCGAGCCGCAAGGGCCACTGAGCGACGAGGTGATCCGGCACCTGGCCTCGTTGCCCCAGGCTAAACGAGCGCGCGCCGCGGACAACCCGGTCGGCTGGCTGGGCAGCCTGGCCGTGACCTATCAGGTTGGCCCAGTGGACTATTCGTACCAGGTCGAAGGGCCGCCGCACGCCCCGGTTTTCACCTGCACCGCATCGCTGGCCGGCCACAGTGCTGCGCGGGGCTCCAGCAGTAAGAACCAAGCGCGGGTCGCCGCCGCGCAATCGCTGGTGCAAGTACTCCTGGACGCGGCCAGCACCAGCAGCACAGCAGAAGTGGCGCAGGAAGGCTATGAGCGATGAGCAACAAGCGACCAGGGGCTGGCGGCTCGCCGCCGATCGTCAGATCCGTTGAGCGGCGGGCAGGTGTGGCCGCGCTGGACATGGCGGCGCAGTGCGCGACAAAGTCGCTGACCTCCCAACCGTCCCTTTTCGAGGCCATCGTCCGAGAGAAAGACAAGGTGCGGCGGGCGTTGAAGAATCACTCCTACCGCGTCGACGAGACGCCCAACAAGGACATCGCCACCGGCCCGGTGCTGGCGATCCTGCTCGACCCGGTGATCGGCAGCCTGACCGGCGAGCAGCGGGACGCTCGCCTGCGGCAGATCATTGAGCAGACACGGCCTTTGCGTCCTAGGTATTTGCGGGGCGCGCAGGTGCTGGTGACGTTGATGGGTGTTCTCGTCATCGGCGCCATGTTTCTCACCGGCGGTGCGTCGCCGGTGTTCGTGATGGGGATCATCGGGATGGTGTTGATGTTGTGGGCGGCAACGCCCGACCGCCACGCGTTGAACATCATTCCGGTGAACTACCCGACGATCAGCCTCGCGCAGGCTCAGCATCTGGCCGAACTCCCGTCAGCGGCGGTGACCGATGTATCCGGCATGCTGGCGGATCACAGCCGCGACATTGCTGAGGTCCACGCCGCGATCGCCGAACTCGACAGGGAGTGGCTCGAATACCAACTCGATCTGCACGACTGGTGGTTGGCCAAGCCCCAGCTCCGCAACGATAACGACCCGGCAGTCAGGGAGTTTCGCGATGCCCAATACGAGCTGCGCGAGCTGGCACAGAACCTGTCCACTACCTCCACCGGGGAACAAGTCAGTACTGCCCTGGCCGCCGCGCGGCGCGCGCTGAAAGCCTGGGGAGCGGCCAACACCCGCGCCCTGGCCCTGGGCGTGACAGGCCTCGGCGCCTCCGAAGAGGCCGCGCTGCACACGCTGTACGGGTTGGCCAGCCAGCTCAACGATCCGCACACACCGGAAGCTCAGTGCCCGCAGATCGTCAACCACATCACCCGAATCATGCCCAAGCTCGTGACGGTGCCGTGCACGTTGGCTGACATCGCGGTACTTCCGGCCATCGAGCGTCGTTTGAAGGCGATAGCGCCACCGGATGGCGACTGGGCATAGGCCATAAGTCCTTGGGGGACAGTGTGATCGGTGAACTAGTCGTCGACCTGGTGGGCGTCGCGCGAGTCGACACCCCGTGCAACGGGTGCGATTGTCTGATGTCGCGGTGCTACGCGGCCGGTCCGGGGCGCAAGTGCTGCCCGGACTGCCGGCATCCCCAACGGGTGCAACGCAAACGGACTAAGGGCGCCAAGCTCCCCGGTGGAGCAGTGGTGATCACGCGCCCGAGCCGCCTTGGGAACCCGTTCCGGATCGTGGGGTGCTCCGTCGTGGGCATGCCGTGGTCGGACGCTGTGGAATGGGAACGTGGGATGGGGGCGATGCCCGACGAGGTGACGTACGGCGAAACGGCGGACCAGCGCAGCGCGGTGAAGTACGCGGTGGAGCTGTACCGCGAATTGCTGCTTGTGCGGCAACAAGACTGGGACCCCGTGCGATTCGCCAAATGGATCATCGACGCCCGCGGTCGAGACGTGGCTTGCTACTGCCCGGTGACTGAGCCGTGCCATGGTGACCCGCTGCTGGCCATCGCGAACGCCGTCGACGTGAGCGTCATCGAGCGGCGGACATGCGGCGGATGCGGGAGGGTGTTCAGCGACTTCGGACTGCGGTCGCACCAGTCTGGGCGATACGCCCGACCGCAATGCGGGGCGGCCGCGGGCCGAGAGTCATCGGTCCGGAGGCGGGGTGAAGATGGTCAAAGATGATGCGCCGGGCTGGATTATGCGGCTGCGGCACTATCTGGGCCGCCGTCGAGACCGAGCGGGCGGCGACGCGCCGAGTATCGATTCACCCACCCCAGGAACAGTGGAGGCCACCGAATCTGCTGGCTCCTATGACGACTGGATGAAACGGTTCGCCGCCCTGACCGCCCACGCGGCGACTATCGCACGATCCTCGGGGATACCCGCCGTGGCGGCAACAGGCTACGACCTCGACTTGATGTGCGGTCGACTCAAGGAGCTGTCAGACGCCAGGGAGGCGTGGCAACCGGGTCAGCGGCCGGAGCTGGCGGATAGCGCCGCCAAGGTCGTTGACGACATGCGGATTGAGGCGATGCTCGGGATGTTCGGGCTGATCGAGAAGGCCCTTGAGGTCACCTTGAGTGACGGTGCCGCCGCGAGAAATGACCCCCTCGAACAGGCATGGAATGAGTCCACCCGGGATCTGCTGAAGGAGCTAGGGCAGCTCCGGGATGAATACACCGCCGCGGTGTGGCGGTGACACTGATGATCGACCATGAATGGACAGGAAGCAGGAGGCGAGTCAGAAGTGGCGACAACCGAATTCACCCAAGTGACCACTGCAGTGCGTCAATTGCTGGCAGCGCGAGGAGCGCTCTCGGAGACGGCGATCTTGGATGGGCTCGCGCAGGCGGGCGTGAACCTTAGCGGTGATTCGGGTGAGTTGCTGGTCGAGGTCCTTGTCCAGGACGACATGGCATTCGTGATCCTGCCCGACGGCAGGTGGGACTGGGCGCCCGCACTGCTCGGCGGCCGGATTTTCACCTGCCGATTGACCGCGGCGGAGGCTGCCGACGACTTCATTGAACTGAGGGCCGACGTGCTGCCGGTGTACCCGATGGTGCTACTGCCCGAATTCCGAGGCATGGACGGTCGAAGAACCGGCATCCTCCTCGACGGTGAAGCCATGGCGGCCGCACTCGAACATCGCGGCGTTGATCTGGCGACCGTCAGGCAGGGATCGGCCGCGTTGTTCCCGAAGGGGCGATTCGCCGACGTGGGCCTTGGCTCAGGCGACCTGATCGGCGTTCGCGTCACCGGCGAAGGCTTGCACGTGGAACCTGTCACCACGCCGGTGTCCACTGATGACAGTATTCGACTGGCGCAATTGGTCACCGGGGCGTGCGAGCTTCACGAGGTGGTGTGGCAACTGTGCGCCGACGACGACGCAGCGTTCCGGGTTCCGGTGGCTCCAGTCGCCGAACTTGCTGCAATCGGTGGACTTTCGCTGTCCCCGGCCACAGGGGAACAGGTGGCCACAGCCGGGTTCAATTGGGATGAGCATTTCAGGACTATCCGTGGTTAATTCGCGTGTGCCACTGGCAAAAGGAACCGGCGTGACGCGGAACTGCTACGGGTCCGGTGCCACCATCTGGGTGGCCCCCGACGAGACGGCGAGATGCCCGCAGTGTCAAACGCCCGCGACGGTGTATCTCCACAGCCTGGGCGGCGGCTACCGTGTGGTCGCCGACCACCTAGTTGCTGACTTGGCATTCCCCGAATCCGGCGAAGCCGGCCCCATGCACCTCCTGGTCAGACGCATCGATGGGCGCATTGAGCCCGCCGGGGCGGAGCGGCAACCGAGCTGGACCTACGACGACGAGACTTAGCCTTTGCCTGAGCGTCGGTTTGGCGCCGCGTCGACGAGCTCTTCGATTTGTCGATGGTGGTGCGGATGTCTGGGAACCGGGGCGTTGTGGGAGTCGCCACTGACGCCGAAGAGCGCGAGGCGGGATAGTTCGCCACGTCGGCTGGTTTGGGGATCGGGCGGCTGCCCCTGTTGTAGCGTCCTCGTCGACCGCATCGGCTCGATCGTCTGGTAGGCGTTGAACCTCTCATTGTTCAACGCGCACGCCGTTGATGCGCCGCGTGCGGGCCCCGCACGCGGCGTTCTGGGCGTTTCACAAGCGGACAAGCTGTCGGTGCTCGGTGTGACAATGGGACGAAGACGAGCGGGTCCTGATTGATTCAGGCTTGATTGGCAAACGCGCCCGATTCCTGCTGTGCGAGCCGCAGATCGATCCTCGTCGCCGAGAGAACTACTAGGGGATGTCGATGGCACAGACCAGCTCCAGCTACCTCAATCTCACTGGCCTTGATGAGACCGCCCGGCAGCACGGCTGGACGGTTGAGCGCGCTGAGTTTCCGGCCTACGTCCGCGTCTTCAGCCGCGGCGGTGCGGTGATCATGTTCGAGAACTCCCACAGCAGCGCTGTCACCAACGTGAGCATCAACGACGGCTCCGGTGTTATCTACACACCCAAGACGAACAAGCGCGCCGAGATCGTCGCCGCTCTCCAAGCCCCGAGGAAGGCATGAACATGAAGGTCGGTGACAAGGTCCGCACCAAGGGTCTGCACAACGTCGGCGGGGTCGTCGAGGTCACCGTCGAGGGCCGTGTCGGCGGAGTTGCCTGGGAGAACGGTGCGGCCTGTCCTGATCCGGTGTCTGAGCGTGTCGATTCGCTGGAGGTGCTGCGGTGACGCACGTTCTGACCATCAGCGAGTTCGGGGCGACCGGTCGACCGGATATCGTGTCCGCGCACGAGACCCCCGACAGTGCGCGGGCGGAGCTGGAGAAGTTCGCCGGCACCGTGTACCGCATCAACGGCACCGAGTCGGGCACGCTGTCCAGCTCGTTGCGCCCTGGCGGAGTTCACCAGGCGGCGTACACCTTCCGCATCCGCGAGATCTAGACCGTGGCCACTCGCGCGGTACTCAAAGTCACGACAGCAGAACGGAATCGACTATGACTGACCTTGCCGGATTTCAACGAGCACTTGACCTCTACGGCGCAGCGGTCTACTGGGCCAGTGTCGGCACCGAGAAGGGCAACGAACCGGACACGCTGGCCACCGAGTTGCGCGAACGGGCATCGGCCGCCGGAGCCAGCCAGGACCAACTCGTCGACGCCGAACAATACGCGCGCAGCTGTGTATCGCGACGTCGTAAGCCGCTGCTGGCCGGACATTCGTTCTCCCACTTCCGTGCCGAGGCCGCCCGGTGACGGGCCGCCTCGGGAAAGACCCCGCCGGTGTGAAGGCCGAGGACATCGATTCGTTTGATGTCACGCCGTCGTGGGAACGCCCGCCGGCCGAAGTCCAGGAGTCGGGCGTCGCATTCGGCGGCGGCCTTGGCTGCCGATGCGGGCTGTGCCAGCTCGCGGCGGCCGGGCACCTGTGACAGGCCGAGGCACCAACCGGCACGACTCATGTAAGGGAGACAACAGGTATGGAGTTAGTGATCGAGCTGGGCGAGGATGGGCGAGCTGGATACGGCAGCATCCACCGCAAGGGCTGTTCTGATGTGAGCGACCCGGAGTCTATCGGCGACGCCCGTACCCGCGCACAGGCGGCCGTGCTGGCCGATCAGGTGACGGCGTGGGCATCCAACGACGGCGAGGACCCGGCCGATTATGGCTACAAGTTCGCCAGGTGTGTGACCATTCCGGCGGGATAACAGTCGGGCGACCGTGAATGCTCGACGCCTGGTCGTCCTGTGGAAGCTGCTGTTACGGAAGGATTCTCAATCCTTTAGGCAACTGTGCAATCCACGCCGCGTCGTAAGGGTCCTCGCCCCGGATGATCGCCATCACTTCCTCAGCTGTTCTGCTTTTCCCGGTGCTCGGGTGGTTCGAGCAGATCTGTTCGATCCATCTCAGCTTCGTTGCTGGCGGATCGTCGAGACGGTAGTCGTAGCGCATCACCGGCTCAATATTCGCGCCCCAAATGATGGCCAGGACCTTCCCCGCTGTGATGCTTGTTTTCTCAGGAAGTGAGCATAGGGCTTCGATCTGGCCGAGTACGGTTTCGGGGTCCATGGTCGCCAATCAGTTTGCGGTTGAGTGGATTTCCATGTCGGCGCCCTTCATCAAGACGTCCGTGGCCACATACTGGTTGCCCTGCTTTTCGATCAGGCCGTTACGGGTCAGGTCGCTGAGATAGGTGGTGAATGTTCCACCAGTGGAGGCGATCTCGGCCGCGTCGGCAATCTGGGCTCTGGTCAGTCCGCCTGGGTAGGCAGCCATGACGGCTTCAAGCATGCGCCCGGCTCCCTTGCGCAGGATGCTCAGAAAATGCTGCTGGAGCTCGTTGGAGGTCATCGGGGCGGGGCGCTCGCCGAGGTAGTTCCAGCCGGCGTCGGTAAGAGTGAATCCGGCGTGGTTTTGGTCGATGAATCCGGCTTGGCGCAGACGGCTGAGATAGGTAGTCCACGTACCGCCGGTGTGCTTGATTCCGGCGACGGTGGACCACTGAGTCTTGGTGAGGCGCAATGGTGCCATGCGGGCCAGGGCGATGATCATGCGGTTGACCCCGGCGGTGAACTTCGGGTCGGCTCCGTTGGGGGTGGATGCCCGCCGTCGCGCGTGGTCGAGGTGTCGTGGTGTCGCTGGGGTGGCCTCGGGTGTGGGCGCCGGCGTTGGGGCCGGCGTGGGTGTGGTCGCTACCGGTGCGGGTGTGGTGAGGGCGTCCAGCGCGGTGCTGATGAGACCGGCTGCCTGGCGCAGTGTGGTTGTCGCGGCGGTGATGTCCACCTGAAGGCGTGATTCGAGATCGGCGACCTGAGCGCGCAGTTCACTGATCTGCCTTTCCTGTTCGGCGAGTTGGGCTGTGGCCGTGTCAGCCCGTTCGGTGGCGGTAGCCAGGTCGGCGCGCAGCGCCGCATTGACGGTGCTCAGGGTGCGGGCGTCGGTGTCGCGGGCTCGGTCCCGGGTCGCAGCGATTTCGGCTCCGAGGGTGTCCAGGTCGATTTCGGCGCGCACCTTGGGCACGACCCGCGATTGCCGGGGTGCTGGGGTGGCGTGCGAGTCGAAGGTGTTGAACTTGGGGAATGCGGTGCGCTGCAGGATGCGCAGGAATCCAGGGCTCCAGACCCAGCCGTGTCCGATGGGCAGCGCGGGGAGGGAGGAGATGACGTCGCGTACGGTGGCGTCGTCTTGGTCGGCGTTGACGCTGATCCAGTCCTGTACGGCTTTGATCGAGCGTGGTCCTGACATGCGTAGCAGGACAACAGTTTCCATCAAGTCGAGGACGGACTTGGCGACTTCTTGTGGACGTTGAGTGAGGATAGACAGGCCGATGCCGCGGTGTCGGCCGCGTTTGGCAAGGTCCTCCATGGCGCCGAGTAGACGGGCCTCGCCGGCGGTGACGCGTTGGGGTACCAGGACGTCGGCCTCTTCGATGACCACGTGCAGAGGGTCGCGGTTGCGGCGGTAGAGGCGTTCGGCGAATGCGGTGGCGAAGGTGCGGGCCTGCGTCTTACTCATGTGGGACAAGTCCAGGACAGCGGGTACGCGGTGGTCGACGATCAGGTCGGCCAGCAGTTCGCCGGCGGTCGGTTCCAACGGGACGTCGCCGTGATCTCCGCCGAAGATCACGAACGGAAGCCCCTGTCCGGCGCCGTCAGCGCTGGACCGGATGCCCCACCAATCGCCCTTGACATCGAGAACCACGACGGGCAGGTCCGCGCCGAACATGCGCTCCACCATCAGGTGAGCCACTGAGCTTTTTCCGCCGCCGCGATTGGCCAGCACGGCGACGGTCGCCGTCACGATCTCCAGTGGCAGGGTCACCGTGTCGGTGAGCGTGATGCCTGTGCGGGCAGCGGTGGTCTGTGCGGTCATGTGGCGAGTGCTCCTGTGCCGGTGGCCCTTTCAGTCTCTATCGTGCACCTTTGTGTAGGGGGGCCGGGTTGGCCGGCGTGGGATCGTTATTGCCGAGCGGCGCGGATCGCTGCGATGATGCGTTGGCCAGTCGGGCCGCCGGGGGCGAGTCGGGTTCCTCGGCTGTTGTCGATCGTCCAGTACCTGAGGACGAAGTTGGCGGCGCTCTTGACGGTCCATGTTCGGGTGCCGTCGGTGACTCGCCAGAAGTTGGTTCCGGCCTGCTCGACTTTCATCGGGGGGTGGTCAGGGCGGCGATGAGGGCTGAACGGACCGTGGGGTCGTTGGACGCTAGCTCGATGAGTGCGCGCATGATGTCGGCCTTGCTGAGGGTTCTGCGGCTGGTTTCTTTGCGGAGGCTGAACAGGAGGTCGTCCCACTGGTCGGCTTCTTCCGTGACGAGTCGGATCGACCAGTTGATTGGGGCGGCGTCTTCATCTGCGGGTGTCACGGCACCGATCATAGGCGCACTACGCGCACGCGTGCAATGCCGCTTGCGCGCATGCGCGCAAATGGCTAGGTTGAGGGTCGTTGACGCGGGAAGGTGTCGGTCCGCGATGCGAGACTGATACCGCTGCTACAGGAGGCCGAGATGGCGCAAACAGACTTGCAGGAAGTCAAGGAAGTCGCTGCCAAACATGGCTGGACCGCCCAGGAAGGCGGGGGCTACCCGGACGGCGGCGACCGTGCCTGCGCGTCGGGTTCAAGTCAAGTGGCGGCATCGGCGACCCGGACTCTGATCGCCGATCACCGAGCCGGCGGCGCCGGCGGCGGAGTTTTCGCTGAGATCGAGAACCGAGCGACTGCGGGCGACAGAGCAGCGCAGCACTACCTCGGATGGAACCTGCCCGCGTAAGCGGAAAGCGAAGCAACAAAGAGGAATTGAACGAATGTTCTCACAGGGTGTCTCCAACCGTGTTCCGACGATACGACGAGATCGCGTGTTCCACATGCTTGTTCGCGACGACAATGCATCGACGGGCTGGCGCACTTGGTGCGGCTAACGCCTTGCGCGCGAAGATCCGCCGAAACCCTATCTGGGAGTGACCAAGTCGACTCTGTGCGGCAAATGCAAGAACCTTGCTGCCGACGCGCTGGCCGACGAGACAATGGACGAAACAGAGGCTGCTCCCTTCGCATACCCGTTGGCGGCGATCGCGGTCGAGACCCCCGACGATGCGGACGACTACTTCCCTGACGATGCCCTGCCGATCCATCACCTCGACGACGACCGCGGCCGCCAGCGCGGCCAGTGCCCCCACTCCGGCGGGTCCCGAACCAGCACCGGCGGATGCCCGCGCGGCTGCGAGGGCGCAGTGCACCACTACTCCAACGACGGTCACCGCGACTGCGCCGACAAGCTGCCGGCATAGAGACCCCTGACAACGAACCCAGGCAAGGAAGACAGACGATGGGCGCCAACCACCCTGCTGTGTACCCCGCATTCCGCTCGTCGCCACTGGCGGCGTTTTACGACGAGCCCGTGACCGTCGAGAACGGAACAGCGCAGATCACCGGCACGGTCGACAACATCTGGCGGTGGTTCACCGACAAGGCCACGGGAATCCACGTCATCACCCCGGCGGGTGGCGGCGACCATATCGTTCTCGGTGACAGTGAAACCTGGACTGTCACTCACACGGCCACGAAGCAGTCCTACACCCACGACGGGAAGAGCAATCCGTTTGTGCCAGAACAATCGAACTGACCCGACAAGACCGGAGGAACGCCATGGCTCGTGATCTGCTCGCAGATGTGATAGCCGAGGCTTTGGCTGCCTCGCTCAAAGGCGATGAGCCGAACTGGCCCACTCGGCGCAATTGGGATGCAGACGAGGCCAAGGCCATCACGCTGCACGCCAACGCCATCGCGTCCGCGGTGCGGCAGGCGCCCGGCATCGTTGTCGCGACGCTCACCCAGGACGGCAAGCCCGGCACCATCGCCGTGACGACCGGAGCCGATCCCGACGAGCTGCGCCAGTGGGCAGACCGCCACACGGCCGCCGGCCATCGCGTCGCCGCCCACACCCTTTACGAAGCCGCGCTCGCCGCTATGCAGGAGGTCCTGACCGCGGTCCGAGTACGCCATGGCTGACGACCAGGCGCCGGCCGGCGTCAGCCCGACGCGCGGCCAGATATTCACCCACTCAACCTTCCGACGGTTACTGCCAGACGGCACACAAGGTTTCGCCCTGATGAAGGTGACCGCTGTCCGGCGGGGCGAGGTGTTCTACACCTACGCGGACAGTCCGACCAACAAGGGGGACTGGCGAATGCCGATCGAGAACTGGGTGAAGCGCTATGGAACCGCCGACAACTAGGTACCGAGGGCGGCTGCTGCGGTTGCTGGTGCTGGCCGACACCGCACACGACTGGCCGGAAGACTCCGATGGCCGGTACGACCTCACGCCGCTGATACGCCAGCATCGGCCGGACGCACTGATCTCCCTCGGTGATTACTCCACGGCCCACGCCCCGGCGATCGCCCAATCAGGCGCGCCCTTCATCTGCGGAGTTTACGGAAATCACTGCACAGACGACTACATGCCGGACCACGGAATCGTGGACCTGATTGGCGACCGTGCGCTCCCGGCGCGGAGACGCATTCTCGAGTTTCCTGGGCACCGCGCCATCAGTCTGCTGGCGGTCCAGGGGTGCGTCCGATACAAATCGGACCCGGATGATGTGCTGTTCACTCAAGCGCAGTACGCGGCCGCGATCGATCGGTTACCCCCGGCAGAGCTGGTGATCACGCACTGTCCACCTGCGGGGATCAACGACGCCCGCGATGCTGCACACCAGGGGATCGAGGCGTTGAGGACGTGGGTTGACCGGCACCGCCCGCGGTGGCTGTTGCATGGCCACACCTATGACAATCCGCATCGGTCCCGGCATGAGGGCACCGAGGTGATCTACACGCACGGGCACGCCGTGGTTGACCTTCGCCTCTGATCAGTGGGCTGGGCACAGCTGGGGGTGGAGCGCAGGTGTCTTGTCGGACACCGCGAGCTTGAACCGTTCCCATTGGGTCAGGATGTCGAGTGGGTACCGCTGGGTGACTGTGCATGGGTTGTAGGTCCAAAATGATTGGAATACCACAGGTTTGGAACCTGATCGGTTGGCGGAAATGAATGCTGCGCGGCCCTTCGGTGCGCAGGCGGGGACCGCGGCCGTGACCGCCTCCAGCATGGCGGCCGGGTCGGAGCAATGGGCCACGAACGCCCGTTCCGGGCGGCCGAGTATTACGGTGTCGCATCGCATGGCCGCCGCCGGCCATGGGGAACGCCATCTCCAGCCGCTTGCTGGGGCGATCAGGACGTAGCACCGAAGCTCCTGGTCGGCGCGGAGGAGGTCGTCAATCATGGTCCGGACGTGCCGGAACTGATTCTCGTCGAGGTGGTGCTGCCAGCGGTGAAGCAATCCGGCGAGCTCGCCCAGGACCAGCAGCATCGGGGCAAAACCTTTGTGCCCGTGTGTGCCAGCGGATGCTGATCGAGTGGAAGAACGCTGGACCATGATGTGATGCGCCAACCGCAGCGCGGCCAAACAGTCGTCGTCATCGCCGGGGTCGCGCCGCCAGCCACCGACATATGACACGTTGGCCGCCCCGTAGAACTCGGGGAAGTCGTAGCCGAAGCCGTCGGCGATGATCACCTGCCAACCCCGAGTGCGGCACTGCTCGACCACAGCGCGAATGAACTCTGTGGTGCCGCTGCCGGTGCCGCCGAAAACCTGAAGGCCGGCACGACCGTGTGGATCCCAATGCACGACCCCGTCTACTCCGATCCCGAGTGGGATCGGGTCCAGCAGCGCATCGCCTTCGAAGATCGAAAGTGACTGCGCCGGTTGGTGGATCGGCGGCAACACTACCTTCGGTAAAGGGTCGGCGGGTAGGGTCTGCGCGCTGGGCTGGGGCTCAGAGCGGCGGTCGGTGATCCGCGCGAATATTCCCATGGGAAAACGCTAACAGTCGTCGAGTGCCAGGTGTCCGCTCAGCCGAGGAGGGCTCTGCCTGCGATCTAGTGTTGTACGCGGCTTTCGCTGCGCCGGCTCGGTATCGTCGCGGGTTCGGCGGTTGTCAGGCGCAAGATCAACGCGATCGACTCGTGGTCCGGTAGACCTGCAAGTGTCGTGAATTCGCTTTGCAAAGAGGACAATTCGTCGGCGAACCGTTCGGACAGTGTGGTGAGCTCAGCGCTGCTGTGGGCGTAGAGAAATACCGGCGAAACGGGTTGTACGGCGAATCCTTGCTGTTGAGCGTTGACCCAGACGGCTTCGACGGCGGCGCCGCCGGTGGCGTAGTCCTGTAGTCGTGTCCCGTTGACCGTCACGACCGCGAGGGCGGAACTGGACTGGACCTGTGTCCGCATGTTGTCGCCAAGTCCGGTTCCGGCATTCCACTCGGCAAGTTCGGCCATGACATCGGGTCGTCGCATGACTTCCAGTACCGCCAGGCCGCCGGCGTCCAGCGCCAGGCTGCGCACGTCGATGCCGGCGTCCGGGTCTGGGTCGCCAGGCCAGCGCAGTTCACCGATCATTTCCTTGTGCAGGTCTGGCGTCAGGAACCGGATGCGGTCAGCGGCTGCCAAAATCGTTGCGGCTGACTCGATGTCACTGCGGTCGGTGATCAGGTGCAGGCGTCCGCCTTGTTGCTCGGCGGCCGCCGTCAGTGCGACCGCGGCATTGCCATGCAGCGGAGTGACGGTTCCTTTGTTGCGGTTGGTCTGGCGCTGGAGTACGGCGGCGTAGAGCTGTGCGAGGCCGTCGGGGCGGTCGGTCCCGAAATGCACTGTTGCGCGAAGTGGGGATCCGCTGGCGTCCTCGTCGAATGTCACCGGCCCGAGAACCTGGTGGGCCGCGGCGGCCACCCGGGCGTTGAATACAGCGGCGCCGACGGCGACGGCGCTGGCGCGGAACGCGACGTCCATCGTGGAGGTGAGCTCGGGCGCGATGCTGATCGACACGGCATCGGGTCCGGCCTCGATCGACCAGGGCTGAACGTTCCCGCCCGACGGTGCCCGCATCGCGGCGACGGTGACCATCGCCGCCACGCCCGATGGCGCGGGCGTGGACACCGGAGACGGGGAGTACTCGTGGGCGGGCGAGGGGGCGGCCATGTCCGGTTCGCCGAGTTGGTTGAGTGCACCGCTGACGTCGATGCGGCAACGGCCCGAGCGAAGGGATTCGCCAAGCCCAATACGGCGTGCCGCTTCAGCGACGGCGGACGCGCCGATGACCACGTCAGAGGCCAGCTGTGGCCAGGTCGACAAGGTCCGATCGAGCTCGACCAAGGATGCCGCCGTGCGCGGGGAGAGCTGATCGGCCTCCAAGTGCCGCAAGATGTGCGGCATCTTCTCCTTGCTGCTCATACCCGGCAGCAGGTTGATATCGAGCTCCCCCAGCAGCCCGTGCAGGATCGGACGGTCAGGTTCGGTGTCGAATCGCTCGACATCGACGATGCCGCGATCGCTGGTAGCCATCAGCACGGGGATGCGTCGGGCTCTGGCACCGATACGCACCAGTGCCTTGATGTCGAGTGAATCGCATTCTTCGACAAGGATGTTCACGCCGTCGAGGAAGTCATCGACAGTGTCGGCAGTGAGGCCGGTGTCGAAGACGTCGACAGGAAGGTAGGGGTCGAGCTCGGCGATCCGGCGCGCGCAGACGACAGCTTTGTTGATCCCGAGATCAAAGACGGTCGCAGGTACCCGGTTGAGGTTGGACAGCTCCAGCCGGTCGAAGTCCGCGAGTCGCAGACGGCCGCACAAGCCCTGCGCCGCAAGAGTGTGGGCGATGACGTGTCCAACGGACAGGCCCCCGACGCCGATGGTCAAGGTGCTGAGCTGGTCCTGTTCGGCGGTGGTGATGTTGTTGCGGTTGCGGTCCAGGCGCAGAGCACGAAATCCGTTAGGCCCCAGTATCGATACGGCGGTGCGCCGCCAAGGGTAGTACGCCCATCGGCCGGGTTCGTCGAGCAGCTCGGCCGCAGGTTCGGGGCGTAGGCGCCGCAGGTTGGCCAACTCGACTTCGTGATAGTCGAGCATCTGGATGGTGGGGTCTGCTCGCAGGCGGTCGAGATGCTCGGCGTCGGCGGGGTCAGCGGGGTTCAGGATGATTGCGCTGGCCGTGCCGGCGGCGGGATTCACGTGGTTGTCCTCGATTCGGTGTGTGCGACGTTTGGGTGATCAGCGGGGTTCAGGCGAGGCAGTAGTGGGGGCGGTTGTCCGCTCGGCAGGTTATGCCTCGTGCGGTTGGTGGTTCTGGCGTTGCGGGCGAAGGACGCGCGTTCGGGCGGCGAGGGAGAAACTCGGTGAAGGGCGATCGAGCACGGAGGGCGGCCGATTGTGGTCGGGGTGTTTGGCCGTCGATCATGCCCAGACCGGATTCGAGGGTTCGCGCCCAATCTTGTGGGTACTCATTGCCTGCCCGGGTGAGGTAGGGCCGGGCCTCGGCAGTGACCGCAGGGGAGTTGATGGGCAACGTCGTGATGAATGGCTGATGTCGGCGCAGTACTCGGGTATCGTGTGGTTCGGCGCTGCCGCTGGCGAACTTGATTAGTTCGCTGGGTGCGATACGTCGGTGGGACCCTGGTCGGATGGAGGTGATCTCCTCGCGACCGCAACGGTCGGTCACGTGCTGGCGTCGCGTACCGAGAAATCGCGCGGCGGCGCCCGTCCTCAGCCGGAAATCCATAGGTTAACCTTGATTTGTAAACGCCATAAACGCAACATATCCGACCAGTCTGAATGCGGGTTTTGGCTCTTTGTCAAACATGATCATCGCAGATGAATCGTTGCTTCTACGACATGGCTGCGGATTCGTCAGTAGGGGGACAGGGCGTGGTTAAGCAGTCTGAGGTTCGCGATGTCGCATCCTTACCGCTGGCTCCGAAGAACCCGCTGCCTCGCAAAGAACAGATGGCTGCGGTGCGCAGTTTTCACACCGGGACAGACATCCTGCGTGATGCTGGTGGACCCGTGACACAGTTTTCGCTTGCACCGAAATGGTTAATGCCGCCGTTGGTTGTCGTCACCTCGCCTCGGGGAATCCGCGACGTCGTGGCGTGCCGGGACGGATCGATCGACAAGACCTCCGGCGTCTCGCAGGAACTGAGGCGACTGATCGGCCCAAACCTGTTCGTCGTGCCGTTCGCAGAGTGGGTACCTCGACGTAGAACCTTGCAGCCGGTGTTTACCAAACAATCGGTCAACACGTTCGGTGGGGACATGACCACGGCCACTGAATCGGTATGTGGCGCTTGGCGAGACGGCGCGGAGATCGACTTGGACGTCGAGGCTCGGAAGCTGACCATGCGGGCGCTGGGCCGGTCGGTGCTCGGGCTCGATCTGACCGGCCGGACTGACATGATCGCCGCGCCGATGCGAACAGCGGTCAGCTACGCCGTGAAGCGGGCGATCAGTCCGGTTCGGCTTCCGTACTGGGTGCCGACGGTCGGCCGTCGGCGCGCCCGCAAAGCGGCGAGCGCCCTGCGCCAGGCGGCGTTGGACATCGTCACCGCCTGCCGGCGGGACCCGTCGATCAGTGCGCCGTTGGTTGAGGCGCTGATTGCGGCCAGGGACCCTGAAACGGGGGAGCCCTTGACCGATCGCGAAATCGCTGATGAGTTAATCATTTTCATCTTCGCCGGGCATGACACCACGGCGACCACAATCTCTTACGCACTGTGGCAGCTCGGTCGCAACCCCGACATTCAAGAGCGAGTGCTGCGTGAAGTAGAGCAGTTCGGCGACCGGCAGATCACTCCGCAGGATGTCGTCCAGCTGGGCTACACGGTGCAGGTACTGCGAGAGTCGTTGCGGCTGTGCCCGCCAGCGGCAACAGGCACACGTATGGCGACCGAGGACGTCGAGATTGACGGCTATCGCGTTGAGGCCGGCTCGATGCTCGTGGTTGGCCGCATGTCGGTGCAGCGGGATCCGTCGTTGTGGGCCGATCCTGATCGGTTCGATCCCGATCGGTTCACCGAGGACGCGATGAAGAGCCGAGACAGGTGGCAGTACGTCCCGTTCGGGGGAGGGCCGCGCGGGTGCATTGGTGAATCTTTCGCGATGCTGGAAGCCACACTCGCCCTGGCCACAATCGTCCGGCTCGCCGAAATCGATTCTCTGAATGAGGAATTCCCGCTCGCGGCACCGTTAACCGTTGTCGCGGGAGGTCCGGTTCCGGCGAGGATCAAATTTCGCTAGCAGCGTGCGATCCTCGAGCTGGCTGGACGCTTCGGCATGGTTTGAGTGATAGGGCGGCGGCGCCGACCTGGTGACCCCTCGTACATCATTCGGCGCCGCCGCACGTTGCTAATCGGCAGGAGCGTCTGGCGGTGTTGGTGGCTCGATGAGCTGCCCGCCGCGGATGAGGTGGAAAATGGAGTCTTCCCAGCGGTGAATCTGCTCTTTGGTTTTGAACGGTTCGGGCAGGTACTCGTTGATGTGTTCTTCGAGGATGAACGCGCCGACGCGCAGGATCACGACGTTGAGTGCGGCCCATACTCGGTCGATTCCCGGGGGCAGCATGCCCTTCTTGGCGAACGTTTCGCCTTGGGCGTCGGATAGCTCGTAGAACCATCTGAACATGACTTTGCCGACGTCGCCGCCGTCGACGAGTGATCGGCTGATGTAGTCCATCAGGTGTGGTTGCTCGACGAAGATGTTGATCAGTCGGTTGCCGGCTTCGCGGAGCATTTCCGCGTCGTCGGTGTCGGGCACTTCGAGGATGGCGCTGATCTGCTTGAGCACGTGTTGATTGGTTTCGTCGACCAGGACTTTTTTGGTGCCGAAATGGTGCTGGACGGCGCCGTGGGTTAGGCCGATGGATTTGCCGACGTCGCTCATCTTCATTTTTTCTTCGCCGTGGGCGGCGATCAGGGTCGCTGCGGCGTCGAGGATTTTCTCGCGGGTGGTCGGCTCGGCGGCCTCCGGTTGCGGCGCACCTGCGATGTCGAGCACGGACCTCATGTGAGTAGACATTACAACTGACACGTGAAACTATACAACCAACACCAAAAACATTACCGTCGACATGTTGCACATTATCGCTGTAAGGTTTGGTTTGCCGGACCGGGGGGACGGCGCGCAGCCGGGTGTATTCAGTGCAATACCGGTCGGGTGCGCTGAGCAACGGGGAGGAATCTGAAGTGTCTTTGTCGCCATGAGGTCTCGACGTCGATGGGCACTGTGCTCACCGGCGTCAATAACCAGGCCCCCAGCACCACCCGCGTCGCGCCCTGTGACTTTCGACCGTCAAAGCAAACCTGCCATCTCTATACGGGCAAACGTCGACAGCGCATGATGGAAGGTGTGGGGGATAGCCGGTCCCAGTAACTGCTAGCGGAAGGCAGGGCAATGCCGACCATCACCTACACCAGCGACACTGCCGCCCAGCCCGGGTACCTCGCGGTGCCGAGTTCCCCGCCGCCCTGGCCTGCCGTCGTGATCATCCAAGACGTTCGCGGTATGACGGCCGACTTGGAAGCTCAGGCCGACAGGTTCGCGGCCGAGGGTTACCTCGCGCTAGCCCCCCGTCTTTACCGACGGAGGTGCGTTCGCAGTATGGCTGCCACGATCCAGAGCCACTTCTCAGGCGCCGGCGACGCGTTCGATGACATCGCAGCCGCGCGTGAGTATCTGCTCGCTGACGAACGGTGCACCGGGAAGGCCGGCATCGTTGGCTTCTGCTTCGGAGCTGGCCTGGCACTCATGGCCGCCCCCAGCGGGAAATATGATGCTGCCGGAGCCAACTACGGCCTGTTGCCCAGCGACCTGTCCATCATGGAAACGTCCTGCCCACTTGTGGCCAGCTTCGGCGCCAAAGACCGGATCGTCAAACCTGGATCGGCGGCCGAACTCGAATCAGCCCTGACCCAGTACGGCGTACCGCACGACGTCAAGGAATATCCGGATGTCGGGCACGCCTTCGCGAGTACCTCGCGCGTTCCGGCCGTTGTTCGCCGGCTCATCGGAATGCCGTACTCGGGGCCCGCAGCAGAGGACTCGTGGCAGCGTCTCTTTGCCTTCTTCGCTGTGCACCTGGCCTAGACAACCGGCAACCGATAGCACTAGCAACAATCCAAGTAGCGAGGCGTCAATGCTCAACCCCCGGCACCAATCAGTGCGAAGCGTCATCGGCCCGGCGCACCCGCCTGCCCTGACGCTGCGCCGCCTGCTGCGGGGGCTGCCCAGACAGGCGACCGCCGACACCGAACGGGTGCTGGTAGCACTGAAGGAAGTGCCGATCCCGGACCCCTGGAATCTGCGTGACTTCATCGGCGGCGTCGAGCAGCAGCGCGGTCGGTCGATCAGGCTTGAGCCCTACCCGGCCCGGGCGCTGCACCGCCCCTGCGGACTGTGGCTGCAGTATGACGACGTCGACGTCATCCTGTACGACCAGTTCACCTCGCAGTACCACTGCCAGCAAATCATCCTGCATGAGATCGGACACATCGTGCTTGAACATCGTCCCGAATCCGTCACGGACACAACCGATTTCCAGCCAGTCTCACCGCTGCTGCCCGATATCGACGTCTCGGCCATGACACATTTCATGGCCCGCACGACCTTTGACGACACCCAAGAGCGCCAGGCCGAACTGTTCGCCTCGCTGCTGTTGTCTCAGCAAGGCACGACCACGAGAGGGTTTGACCTATTTCAGTTCTAAGCTGGTGCCGGCCGCGGCCGCGCGAGCTGACAACCACGGACGCGGCGGCGTAAGGCGCTGTGCCAGCATCACTTTCCCTGCCGATCCTGCTGGGCACGGCCGCGATCATCGTGGCCCGAATGCTGATCCTCAATGCAACCCGCGCCGATCGAGCACTCAATCTCGCCGTCGCATTACTCGTCAGCGTTGCCGCCATGCGCGACGAGACGGTGCAACGAGCCTTTGGCCATCTCGCCGGCGGACTACTCACCCCCTCGTTACTCAACCACCTCAGCGAAGCGACGATCACGCTGAGTTCGGCGTCGTTCCTGCTCCTCGGGTTGGCCTGGCTCAACAAGTCGGAATCGCGGGCCGTGACCGCTGCGGTATGGCTGGCAGCTGTCGCGTCGGTGCTCGCTGTCGAATGGGTTGTGGGTACCTCGGATCCGCGGCCCGCCGCCGCCCACGGCCTTCATGCGGGCTGGGCGATCCTGGCCTACTCCGGTGGCGTGCCGGCGGCAGTTGTGGGAATCGCTGCCCATGATGCCCTGAGCTACGGCTTTTCCCTTCTCTTGCTGGTGATTTGCTTTCGGGAGCTCAAGAACAGACCCCGCGGGCTAGAACTGCTGGCGTGCGTCTGGGTGACGGTGCTCGCGGCGGGATGGCTCCTGCAGACGCTGTCGGTGTCGATCGTCACGTTGGTGGCGGCGACGGGACACTACAGCCCGGTGCTCAACGACTACGCCGCCGTAGAACGTGTCGATCCGCTCGTCGACTCTGCGGCGATCGCTCTGCTCTCGGCTATCCCACTCGTGCGATACGGGGTGGAATACATACGGGCAGAGCTCTATTCGCGGTTCCTTAACTGTCGATTGAACGCGTTCTGGGGCGCTATGACGGCCGTATGCCCGGAGATTGTGCACCCGCTGGTCGAAGACGCAGGCATGAACCACCCCGTATTTCAGCTGCATCTGCGGGTCATTGAGATCCGTGACGCGGTGATGATCTTGTCGCGGTACATCACCGCTGACATGGATTCCTACAGTCGGCGGAGCACCGATGTGCCTGAGCTGCAACACGCGATTCGACTTCACCTGGCGAGCAGGGCCAAGCTGCGCGGGGAGGCTGAGGTGCCGGGGGCCCCGGCGGCGTCAGTCTTTTCGCGGGCCGGCCTGATCGATGACGCAGTCGAACTGCTCCAACTTGGCCGACGGTGGCAGACGGCGACCCGGTTGTGCGCCGCGCAGGGCCATACGACCGCCGACGCCCGGCGACCAGGCCCCCACGGCGTCACTGCCCGACCGTGACCTCGTCCGCGGCCCGGGCTCGCGACGCGACGCCACCCTGGGGACGCGGAGCGTCGTAGTCACGCGCTGCAAAGAATGAGACCAGTGGGGCCAGTGAGGCTGTCGAGGTCTGTTGAGTAGCAACGGGATTCGATTATCGACCGAGTCGGGCCCTACTTGGTCGCACTCAGGCGCGTCCTCGACAGCACCGCGCAGTTGTCGACATACGATTGAAATCGAGCAGAGCGTGAACAAGGCCCAGGAGGGAACCCATGCCCGAGCCGCAACAACTCACCTTCGAGGGGCTCGACGCTGTCGTGTCCCCGACGACCGACGCCGCCCAAGGTTGGCGCGGCCCCGCTGCATGCCAGATCGTGGGCATCACCTACCGCCAGCTCGACTACTGGGACCGCACCGGCCTGGTCCGGCCGTCGATCGCCGGCGCTTCGGGTTCCGGCAGCGTTCGGCTCTACTCGTTTCGCGACTTAGCGGTGCTCCGCGTCGTCAAAGGGCTTCTCGACGTGGGCATTTCGCTGACCAACATCCGCATCGCCGTTGACGCACTTCGCGACCGCGGTGTCACCGAGCTAGCCGGGCTGACCCTAGTATCCGATGGTGTCAGCGTCTACGAATACACCTCGCCCACCGAACTGGTGGACCTCCTTGCGGGCGGCCAAGGTGCCTTCGCTATCGCGGTGGGGGCATCGCTGCCCCAGCTGCGTGCCAACGTGCGGGACTTTGCCCCCGAGACGGTCACCCAGGCCGCTGTACCAGGCTCCGGTCAGGACGAACTAGCCAAACGGCGCCTCTCGCGCGCCGCGAGTTAGGCACGGTTCCGTGAGCCAACTTTCGGTCAATCGGTAACTGGCGCACACGTCGCACACCGTCGTCGCCGGAATCGGCGCACGGTTACGGACCACAGCTAGCATCAGGCCGTGGCTTCACCATCTCCGCTCAGACATTCGGCACCGACGTCAGCGCCGAGCCGGGCAGGGCGGTGGGCGTTGTGGGCGGTGGCCGTCGTGGCGTTGATCGCAGCCGTCGTGGTGTTGGCGATGACGATCTGGCCCGCCCCGCGAGCCGGCCTCACCCCGACACCCGCGCCGTCGGCCGAGCAGCTGCACGCCCAGCAGGTGGTAACCGCGTGGCTTCAGGCCGCCGACAGCGGCGACACGGCGACGGTGCGGCAGCTGACGTGCGCCAACCCCACCGGCACCATCGCCCGGGACCTGCCGACGATCCTCGACCCCACCGGGTACCGGGTCCAGGCCCGCGACCACATCGACGGGTTCTTCCGGTACGCCAAGACCCGCAACGGCGCCCAGATCGACGTGATGTACCGGCAGATCGGCCTCACCCCAGCCGGACGACAGCACGCCGCGGTCGGCGCCAACAACTTCTTCGGCGACACGTACGTGCTGGTGAACGAGGACGGTGAGCTCAAGGTATGCGGGGCGATCTCATGACACCCCGGCCAGCCGGGTACCGCTGGCCACTACTGGCCGCGATCGTCGCGGTGGCAATGCTGTGTGCGGCAGTCGGATTCGCACTGACCCACGAGCGGGTGACGATGCGGCCCATCGCCGCGGCCGCGGCGATGCCCCGCGAGCAAGGTGAAGCCGTCGCCCAGAGCACCGTGCGGCTGTGGGCGCAGCAGATCCGCGACCGCCAGGACGCCAACGTGCGTGCGCTGACGTGCGCGGCGTCCGGTCCGGGCACCGACGCCGGTAAGCGCCTGGCCCAGGTCGGAGCGCCCGGCTCGCCGATCGAGATTCTCGGGTTCGGAGAGTTCGCCGAGGACACCGCCGCCAGCTGGTCGATGATGGTGTTCTTCTTCCGGCCCGGCGGCAGCGACAACGGCAAGGTGTTCCACTTCGCCGTCGAAGGCGACGAACTACTGCTGTGCGACATCACCGACCCACCGGCACTCCAACTTTCAGAGGGAGAGGGGCGGTAGCCGACGTGCGTGCAGAACTGTTGCCGCCGGCCGTCGACGACCGACTCGCCGAGCTCGCAGTAAGGGGCCGTCGGCGGCGTCCTGGCGAGACGCGTTGTGCACCTGGCGCTTGCCCTGTTAGGGCGGCTGTCCGTTGTGGGTGGTGTTCAGGGGCCGGCTCGGACGATGAGAGAATTGGTCATCGAGCATGACGAGGGTGGTCGCGCCTACTGGGGAGTTGAAATGCAGGTAACGTCAACGGATTTCGCTGAATTGACTGCCGCCGCGCGGAACTTGCTCACCGCGCGAGGTCCGCTTCCTTACGAGGTGATAGTTGCGAGCCTCGCGCAACCGGGGGGCGTTCTCGGCGGCGATTCTGATGATCTGTTGATGGAGGTGCTCGTCCAGGACAGCATGGAGTTTGTCGTGCTGCTCGATGGTCGTTTCGGCTGGGCGCCGACGCTGCTTGACGGTCGCATTTTTACCTGCCGGCTTACGCATGCGGAAGTCGAGGGTGACTTCATCAATCTTTGGCCTGACCTGCTTCCTATCAACCCGCTGGGGCCCGGGTCGCAGGCCCGCAATGTGGATCGGTTGCGCAGCGGCGTTCTTTTCGAAGACGACGGTATGTCGGCGGCGTTGCGCAAGCGTGGCGTCGAGTCGGGGGCCATCACCGGTGGCACCGCTGCCCTATTTTCGGAGGGCATGTTCGACGCCATGGACGTCCGCGGTGAATGTCTAGTGGGTGTGCGGGTTGTTGAGGGTGCGCTGTGCGTGGAGTCGGTGGCCGAACCTCTCCCGCGGGACCTGAGTAGTCAGCTTGCGCAACTGGTAGCCAGAGAAGGACAAGCTGAGGAGCTTGCCGCAGTCGTTTGGCAGCTATGTGCGGATGACGAGTCAGCCTTTCGCGCCCCGGCCGCGCCGATCACCGACTTGGCTGTAGCTGGCGGGCTGTCATTGTCCGTCGCGAGCGACCGGGTCGCTCCAAGCGGATTCGACTGGGACACAATCCCGCCGCGCGTGTGGGGGTGACGGCGACGCCTGCCGGCGACTCCGCTAGGTGTGCTATTCCATGACATGGGTTACGCGGTGAGGTCGTCGAACCCGGTTCGCTCGCCCAGTGCCTCACCTACGCATTCGGCACCGCGGGTATGCACCGAGTGTGAAGAACCGTTCGCCGTCCAAGAGGCCCTCGCCGACCGTCGACTGTGACGGCCACAATCCCTCCGGCGATGCGGGCTCGGCGGCGGTGGATCGCTTCGAAATCGCTGGCCATGTCAGCCCTCCACACCCTGGAGTTGACTGTCGGAGTACTGCACCAACGACGTGTTCACCTTGACCACCCCGCCGTCGCGGGAATCCATCGACCACAGGGTCTGGCAGCTGGACGGGTCGACAGCGTTTTCGGTGATGTGCCCGGCCTCGCCCATGGTGCCCGACAGGATGGTTTTGCCGTCGGAGGCGACGTAGCCGCGTAGGTTCAGATCGGCGCAGGTGCGCAGGATACTGGCGGTGGCCAGATCGATTTGCTTCCACGGGTTTTCTTTGGCGGTGTTCTCGATGCCGACGGTGTCCGAGACGTACATCTTGTCGCCGATGATCACCGCCCGGGTCTTGCTCGGCTCGCCCTGGGTGGGCAGGTCCGCGATCTTCTTGCCGGTGGCGTCGAATACCAGCCACCGCATCTGGTCTGGGGCCTTGGGGTCGCCGTACTGGACGACCAGCAGGGCGCCGCGGCTGATGACCTGCCAGGCGCCGCGGCCGGCGCCAACGGTGAAGTGCGACAGTTCTTTTCCGGTGTTGTCGTAGAACGTGATCCGGCCCTCGGGGTCGCTGGCGCTGCGGCCCGGTACCGCGTAACCGCCGTCGTACACCCATGGCCGGGCGGTGAGCTTGTCGACGATGACCGCGCCGTCGCTGACCGAGTACACCAGATAGGTGCCATCGGGTCGGTCACCGACCACCAGCCGCTGCGGGGGGATGTCGCGGGACCAGAAGGTGTCGTCGCTGGCCTTGCCGCTGCCGGGCACGAACCAGGTCTTTTCACCGGAGGCGCCGATGCCGTACCAGCCGGTGCCGGGTACTGCGACCACCGGGTATTGGCCGACCTTGTACACGCTCATCGCGTCGCCGTTGACGATGTCGGTGGGCCCGTTGTAGGTCACGTTGCCGTTGTGGCTGTCGAGCACCCACGCCCACGGATGCGAATCGGCCACGGCGGTGTTCTGCCGGCCCAGGCAGGTGAGCTGGTCTGGGCCGTTGATGTAGCAGCCCGCCACGCTGCCCGATAATTCGACGCCACCGAACAGGACCGCGCCGGTGCGCGGGTTGAACGAGTAGACCCAGGAGGTACCCGGCCCGGCTGGGTCCGGGTGGGCCGGGTAGGCCAGCGCGAACGCCCGGTCCTCGACGCTGCCGGGCAGGATGCCCTGTTTCAGGTCCGGGGCGTGGACCACATCGGCGAGTTTGATCGTCCACGACGGTTTCGGCGTCATGGTGGGGATCGCGACCAGCAGGTCCGCCGGGGTCCCGACCGTCGACGCGGATGAGCCGACGGAACCGTTTCCCGAATCGCCGCAACCGGCGAGCAGCAACGCCGCCAGAAGCCCTGCGAACGCACGATGTTTCACAACCATCCCCCCTCTGGATGTCTCGTGGTTTCGAGTATTGCAGGCCTCAGGCCTACTGACTGACGGCCGCGGGGATCGTGGTTGCAGATGGCCGAGAGCGGCCATTGCAACTGTCGTTCGATGCCCTCGTCGCGTGACCGCGAGTTAGGGAAATTAGGACGGTTTAGCCCCCGCGGCTAAGACGGCTGGGAAGCGACCCCGCGTTAACCAATGCCATGGACAAGCACACCTAGTGCACGCGGACGTTGCCGTAATGAACCGGTGTATGGTCGAATTCGCCGTTCACCACCGAGCGGACCCAGGGCGCAGCACCCACACGGTTGTGCCGCAACGGGAAACGCACTAAGGGCGAAGTGGATGGTGTTATCCCTGTTGGCTGCTGGCGGGAAAGTGAGTGTGGGGCGCGCACCGCCGCTGTGGCGACAAGGAGAGCCTCCGATGACTGATCACCGCCCCGGGCACCACAATTCAGTGAAGAAGCAGGCCCGCGATTACCAACGCGAGCATCCCGGCACCAGCTACACCGCTGCGCTGGCGGCCGTCACATCTACAGCTGCGGCCGCTGCGCGATCGACAGGATGGGAGCCTCTGGTCCGGCCGGAGGTCGTTGGGCGCCTCGATGCCCTTGTCCTCCGGTATGAAGAGGGCCGCCGGGTCGGGGAGGAACATCAGCTTCGAGCTGTGTTCACCGGACACGCGGGCACAGGAAAGACCACCGCTGCGGGGATCCTTGCGCGCAAACTGGGACTCGCCGGCCCGGTCGTGTGGGCGAGCTCGAACCGCGACCTGCGGGACGCAATGGATGCCGCCGAAGGCGGCGTCCTGGTGCTGGAGGACCCTCACGCACTCTTCGCACTGCCGTGGGACGTGATGACCCACGCCCTCACCGAGCTGGCGGACCGCGGCCCTCGCCTGGCGGTCATCTGGATGCAGTACAACGATGGCGACTGGGATCGAGGCCTTGGAACGGCCGACGACCACGAGCGCTCAGTCAGGCGGTCCTGGGTCCAGACCTACCTGGACACAAACTTCGTGGAGCGAGTGGTTTTCCCCAGCTTGTCCGCTCAGGACATCGTCGATGTCCTGGCCGCCCATGCCGCAGACGCCGGCTATGTCCTTACCGGGGACGCCACCGAGGTGTTGGACCGCAAGATCATCGAACTGTCGACCATGAGCACCCCTAATGGGGTCCCGGTTCTCGATCGGTACGGCAACGCCCGTTTCGGCCGCGCGGCGGCCGAGGCCGCCATCCGACACATCAGCGAGCGCACCACAACGGGCGGCTCGCTCGGGCTTACGGACCCCAGCGAGCTCACGCCTGACGACGTCATTGCCGGCGTCGATGCGACGTTGGAAGAGCCCCTTCGGCAGACATACTTGTGGATCGCTGGACCCCAGGCCTGACGCCGCACGGGAGCCAGCTCCGACCGGTTGCCCGGCCCAATATCGACCCAAAACTGAACGTGATCGTTGGTGGATCGGCGAGGCCCTGCAGGCTATTGACCAGCGCAGGGGGCGAATTTTGGATAGGGCGCACTACCGCTGACGTTCGGCCCAATCAGCCCTTCGAATACGCCCCAACTGCGACCCTGACGAAGACGAGGAGCGAGGGAGGGCGTCGACGCGGAGGTTCGTGTTCCGGGCGGCGAGATCGGTGCCGCGAGCCGAACCGACGGACGTCTACGCCCGCTGCGGCCGGTCGACGGCAACAGTCGCTATCTCACCGGCTGGAATGCCGAGGCGCGGTTCTGCGAATGCATATACGGCGGCCGGACCGCTCCGACGCCAAGTGGCCCAGCTGTCACGTGGGGCCACTCGTGAAGGCAACGTGGCGGGGTGGTGCGGCCCAGGACACCGGGCTCGTGTTCGTGGCCGGCGGACCAGTCGGTGACGTCGGGGGTTTCGGTGACTTCCCAGCGGGTCACGACACCTTCGCCGACACCGGTGTGCTTCCCGATGGACATGAGGCTGGGATCTTCGAGTAGCTCGCGTATCTGGTCGGGGTCGCCGACAGCGCGCCACGTGAGGTGGGTTGTCGCGTAGGCCATGACGGAGATGACACGGCGCTGGTAGCGGCCAGTGGTGTCCGAGACGACCTGCCGCCCGATGTTGGGGGCGAGCTGTTGAAGCCGGTTGCGATCGGTTCGCGATGTGCGCCAACGGATGTCGGGTTCGGTGACAAACGGGATGCGCGGGTGAAGGTCGGCGAAGGTAGCCAGCCAGTGCCAGTCATCGTCGCTCGGGTCGCCGCAGCGTGCCAGTGGCAGCGGCAGAGCCTCCTGCGGCCCGTCCACCTGGTAGGTGAGGTTGCCGCCAGCGGCGAGAGCGGCCCGCTTGCGACGGTGCCACACGACAGAAGCCAGGAGGCCATCGAAGGCGATACCCCAGGGACGTGACAATGCGATGCCGCGCGGCGTGATGGCGGTGATCTGTAGCGCAATCATGGTGTGGCTCAGGTGAGTTTGGACAGCGCGGTGAGAGCTTGGTCGCGGTTGGTCTTGAGCTCGGCCCGCCAGTCGAGAGTCCTTTTCGGGAGGCGTCCACGCTGGACGTCGGGGGTGATCGTGGCGGAAATCCGGCCGTGCCCAGCGGCGATACGCCCACCGAGATGGCCCCTGGTGGCGAATGCGTTGAGGACATCGCGCAGGAACGCGACCTGGAAATCGGTGGCGTAGAGGATCGTGGCGGAGGTTTGCAGTCGCGTTCCCGCCGGCAGAGTCTCGACGCTGAAACGTCCAAGGGGACTGGTTGTTTCGTCGTTGTCGGTCCGTGGTGGCTGGTTGGTGTTCGGCCGGTGATCGGCGAGGTGCGTGAATGATTCCTCGGAGAGGGTCTGTATCGACGGCAGGGCCGCGGACTGCGGCTTTCGGCGAAGGAGATGGGCCAGCTCGGCGACTACCGGATCGACCTTCTCGACCCTCAGGAGGCCGGACATGATCCGGCCTGAGGCACTGCCGCCGAACACCGCGATCTGGGGTATGAGCGATTTGAGGTGGCGTTCGCCTTCGTCTGTCAACGGTGCGGCCGATTTGGCGAGGCGGCCGCCGTTGGTGAGCAGGTGCGCCGCGGGAATGGGTAGGGAGCCCTCGTACTCGAGTACCTCGGCGGTGAGCTCTTCGCCGATCCGGCGCAACACGCCGCGAAAGCTGCTCCCTGAGACGCTGGGGACTGGTGGCTGTGGGGTGCCGTCGGCGGCGAGGACTTTCTCCGTGCGGAAGGGCGCCAATGTGTCGGTGCCGGCTGTTGTGTAGTCCTCGCGGTGCACGATCGAGGACAGTGCCAGGATGTCGATATCCCACCGAATCGTGTTCAAGCTCATGCAGATTGGGCTTTGCGCTGGGCGGAGACGGCTTCTTTGATGATGCGGACCCGAAGTAGCAAGGCTGGCAGGCTGGTGCGCATCGTGTTCAGGACCGGCAACGGTGGTTCGCGTAGCAGGCTGGCCAGTTCGAGGCGACGGTCGCGATCGGCGGGTAGCACCATCCCGAGTTGTTGCAGGGCGGGGGATGACCACCAGTCCTCCAGCGTCGCCGAGCGGCGCGTGGCGCGCTGCACCCGCCGGGGCAGAATCCCATCCCAATAGTGCTTGCGGTACTTCGGCTGCGCGATCCAGCTGTTTTCCCAGTCGATGCTGTAGTGCACCAGCAGCAGCAACCGTTCGGCGGTGTCGGCGGCCTGAGCGGCGATCGCTTCTGGGGTGCCGGCCGCGGCGTCGCCGGCGCTCTCCCTAAGTGATTGAAGCTCGGGCACCAGCGCCTGCCACGCTCTGGTGGGCGTCAGCTCGGAGGTCATATCGCCAGCGTATCGGCCGCAACGGCCAACTTGTCCGCTCTACGGAGCGGCTGTGCCGGACCCGGCGGGGTTGCTGAGAATCCTCGCTGCGGCCCACAGCGGCGGTATCTTTCGCCACGGCTGCAATGACGTCCAGGCCGCCATGATGGATGGCCACTGAGTGGCGGGGCAGGCCGTGAGCAGCTCGGCTGGCGGAGCGGGACGTCCGAGTTGGGGCCAGGTTGCCCCGAGGGTATTGCGAAGCCACACAACAGATGTCAGTCGCGTAGCCGCAGCGTCATCCCACGGGATGGTCAGTCCGTCGGTCACTAGGTGACCCCACTGGGTGTGTGGCAGGAGGTGCTTGCGGCGAGAGTCGGGCACGAGAGCTGCATGCGTGAGTGGTAGGGCTCCGGCAGTCAGCGTGGGCGTGAGTTCAGACCCGTTGGCGTACTCCGTGACTGAGGTCGTGGTGATCAACATGGCCAGCTGCGCGGTGGGTCGATGGCTGTAGGCCCACGCGCATGCCGTGCACAACCTGCGGGTGCCGAAAGGCCAATCGGTGAAGCCGGTGAATTTTTCAGAGATGATGCGGGAACTGGGGACGGTGGGGCCGTCTTGGCCGCAGCGGCCGCAGCGGCCGGGTGTCGGTGTGGGGGCATCTACGGCGGGTCGGCCGAGAGCGACCCAGGCGGCGGCAGCGGGATCGGAGAGCATTCTGCCGGCCAGAATACGTCCGGTGTGCCATTCGGTGCTGCTATCGTGAGGGCACGAAACGCACATAGGAGTTGGGTGATGGTGTCACCCGAGACGGCCTCGGAATAGCTGATTCCGGGGCCGTCTCCCGTATCTGAGGCCTGTCGCTTATGCGGACTACCGGCCTCGTCACCCCCATAGACTGAAATAAGTGCAGGACCATATAGGGGCGGGGGAGATTGAATCGATGTACCGAACATTCTTCCGGGGCGGTGACTACACCGACTCGGCCGCAGCACCAACGTTGAGCGACGACGTGTGGGCAGTGGTGAATCTCGAGATTCTCGCTGGCGGTGATGCCTATCAGGCGCTGATTGCAACGCTGCAGGCAGCCCGCTGAAGGTGCCATAGGAGGTGTCAGAATGCAAAAGCATGGTGCTGTGCTAGCAGAGGCATTGGGTTGTGTGCCTTCAAATTCGGCCGTGAAGGACGCGGGGCAGGACTCATCGCTTGCGGGCATCCTGTACCCGGACCGGCCAGCGTCGGCACAGCGAGTAATCCGTTGAAAGTGTGGAACCGTCGCCGCCCGTGGCCGCGTCCGTGTGGATGGCACGGCGACCACCATGGACAAGTCTCAGTCGGAGTGACCGTCGGATGGCCGTGTGGGCACCACAGCGAGGAGCCCACGCCCACCTGTTGGGCTCACCTCGGCTACTTGCTGTCCCAGGGTGGTAGCGCCACCATGACGGTGCAATGCCCGGTCTGCCAAGTTCCGGGACGTGCCAGGGTCGTAGGCACCGTCGACCTCGATTCGGCTGACAATGAGGTGCGGGGGCTGATGCGTCTTGGCTAGAAACGACGCCGCTCATTCTGACCGGATCAATATCTGCTCGCACCACGCAGGCCCGTGCGATTAGCTATGGCCAAGGGAGACAGGGCATTAGTGTTGTGAGGGGGTACCGATGCGGGTGAAAAACGCACGACCCAACCAAGAACCTGTCGTGGTCGACTTCGAAGGTGGTGTCATCTCCGCTCGTGACGTTAAGGCTGCCCGTGAAGTGGTCGAGTCGGCCATGCAGGAGCGGGAATTCATCCGTCTGGCCAATCGCATCATCGATGAGGCGCGTGACGAGGACGCGTCCCTGACCCGGGCCGCCAGAGACCGCGATCGTGCCACGCCACGCGACGTCAGCCACGTCGAGTCGGCTCGCCTCCGCTCGGAACTGCCGCTGCTGGGAGAGTTTCGGGAGCCGCTCAGTGCGCGTCAGCGCAAAATCCGTTCTGCTACAAAGAATCGGGTCATCGCCGCGGCGCCGGCATCGCAGCATCGAGCGATGCGCAGCATGCTCAAGAACGATGACCCCGCCGAATGGCGGCGGATCAACGGCGCCTTGCACTACGCCGCCGGTGATGCCCAGCAGCTCACCGACAAAGACCGTACCCAAGTCCAGCGTCTCGATCGTGCGATCCAGTCCTACGAGCGACTCAACGATCGACGCCACACGGTGTATGTCGCGGTGAAGCTGCCCGATACCCATCGCGACGTGAAGCGTTACGAGGACCTTCCGCCCGAGTTATCGCCCGGGGCGACATTGGAATTCGATCAGTTCACGATTGCCCGGCACAACTTGTTTGAAGCCCCCGGCCACGACAGTGTCCGCCACTTGGTGTTCGAGATCGTCACCAGCCGCGGCATGTACTTGGGCGCATCGAACACAGTGGAGGACACCACACATCTGCTTCCCCGAGGGCTTCGGTGCCAAGTGGTTGCGGCGGACTCGGTCACGTACGCCACGGGTGCAACAGGCTTCGCGATGCGCCTTGTCCTACAACTCCAGGAGATTCAATGAGCAAGAGCGACTGGACAGTTCACCCGAATAGATCCGAGATAGGGCCGGATGAGCCCGGCCGCAACGGACACTTCCGTACGACGATGACCAGACCTCGGCCTGAAATCACGGTCTCGGTGTGCCTGGCGCGCGTGGAGCTGCCGGCGGAACTGTCCGAGCATGCTGATCCCGATGGATCGGTCACCTTCGGCGGTCTGAACTGGTGGTTCGTTGTCGGGACTGCCCATACCTTCGCTCGCACCTACACCGACGTCGAGGTCCCGCCGCCGTTCGGGTTCAAGCGGCGGGGACAGTGGTGGTGGTGGGACGACACCACCACCGATGAATCGATCCTCGACGGGCCCGATGCGGCCGCGTACGTCGAGGAGTACTTCGAGCTGCTGTTTCCCGGTTTGATCGTGACGGTCACCGACAATCGAGACGACTCGGGCGGCCAAGACGACGTCGACGGCAGATGAGCGTGTCCGCTGGTCTGGATATGCGTGCGCTGCAGGCCATCGCGGCTCGCCGCCGAGGCGAAGCGTCCAATCGAAATGTACTGGCGCGTATAGAGAACCACCTCGATACTTTCGACGGGTTCGTGTCGTGGTCGGGCGGCAAAGACTCCACAGTCGTGGTGGACCTTGCCCGCCAGGTCGATCCCAACGTGCCCGTAGTGTTCTTCGACAGCGGGCTGCTCTTCCCAGAGACCGTGCAGTACGTTGAGCGCCTGGTCGACCAGTGGCGCCTGAACTTCGAGGTCATCGCCGCCGAGCCGGATCTGTTGACCGCCTTGGTGGCCTGCGGTGGGTTCGATCATGACGCACCAGATCGTCTGCTGGGTGTGGAGCTGGCTGAGTTGATGATCACCAGGCCGGCGGCTGAGGCCCACCGCCGCCACGGCCGCGGAAACCTGTGGGGCGTGCGGGCTGAGGAATCCCCTGGCCGACAGGCGCTGTATCGCCGGCACCTGGCCGCCGAAGCCCGCACGCGGCCCGGTGATTCACGCGAACAGGTCAGGGCCGCAGTGGGAGGGATCGTGCGGCGCGTCGACGGCACGGTCAGCTACGGGCCGATTTGGGACTGGCAGCCCAACCAGGTCTTCGAGTACCTCGCCGGCAGGGGTATCGAACCCAACCCGCTCTACGACAAGCTCGCCAAGCTCGGAGTTGCGCCGGGGAAGATACGCGTCGACTCGATCATCAACCCCGCGAAGCTGTCCAATGGACACATGGCCTTCCTGCAGATGGGATGGGTTGATCTGGCGGATCGACTAGCTCTGGCCCTCCCACGGCTGCGTGAATGGACCTGAACGTCGGTTGCTGCTGATAAGGTTGTGGGTGCGGGGCACGCCAACTGCGGCTGGCCCAGACGCCCGAGGAGGCAAATAATCATGAGCGTTGGATTGGCAGAAGTCCTACCTGTCGTCGTGTTCGAGGAGGCCACCATCGCTGAGCATGCTGTCGACTATCTGTGGTCCGATCTGAAAGCGCGCCGCAATGCGTTGAGCTTGTGGCCTGAAGACCTGGCGCCGGTGCTGGGTGTCGATATCGCGCGGGTGCTCGTCTGCGAGCACGACGACCTGGACAAGGTGCATTGGCGATACAGAAGCGAGCTGCCGGCAATGAGGGAGTTCATCGCCGGACATCCAGGCGACCCCCACGAAGTGCCTACGGAGTACATCGAAGAGCTGGCGGACATGGAGGCTTTCGTCGCCACCGAGGCGCAGCGGATGATCACCGCCGCGGTGACCGACGGCAACACTGTGACGCTCGATGCGGTCGTTGACCAGGCAGCGTTTATTGACCGCTATCCCGGTGCGCACACGCTCGGCGGAAATCCGTATCCGGTTATGCTGCACTACGTTGCGGTTGGACGAGCGGCAGCCGAGCTGCGCCGCCGCGGCCGCGACGTCGCGGTGTACCGGGGCGACCGGCGCTTCGACCTGGCTGCGGCCAGGGCTGCACTCGGTCTTGGCAAGGCTCAGACTGCCGTACTGCTTGGATCGAATGAGAAGACCTACAGCAAGAACGAGCGAGGGGTGAACCCGCCGCCGCCGAAGCCGATGGCGGAACTGCAGCGCATCGATGACTTCATCGCCGGCCTAGTTGGCGAGCTGGAAATCACCACCGAAGACGGTGCCACTGTGATCTGGGTCAGTGACGACCAAGCAGCTTTTGAAAAGGCCTATCCGGCTGCGGTGGTGGAGCGGTCAGGCAATCCCTATCAGGTCCAGACGATGTGGATCGCTGCTGGCCGCCGCGCCGGCGCACTGCAGGCTGCAGGAAGCGGTCCGGTCTGCATCGCCGTCGTCGCCGACGACTGACGAACGGGATCGTGATGGTGGCATCGCAGTGGCTTGGCTGAATGATGCTGTGCGAGCGCGGAAGTCAAGTGCACCTCATGGCGTGGTTGACCTCACCGTGGCAGTTCAGGCTGATCGCTGCTTGAGATTTCCCTAATACTGTCTCATACTTGCTTGTATGCGGATCGGTGCTGCGGCTGACTACTTGGGTATGTCGGTGGTGGGCGTGCGTAAGGCCGCGGTGGAGGGCCGGTTGGCGTTCCGGTGGTCGGCGTCGGGGCAGCGATTGTTCGATCGGGCGGATTTGGATGCCTATTTGGGTCGTCCCGCACCTGATCCTGACGGGGTGATAGGCGAGCGAGTGGAGGCGCTGTACTGCCGGGTATCGGGTTCGACAGGGCAGGAGTCCTCGCTCGATAACCAGGAGCAGATGCTGCGAGATTCCGCTTCGGGCACGGTGTTTCGGGTGTACAAAGACCGCGGGTCGGGCCTGCGGGAGAACCGCCGCGGGTTGGATCGGCTGCTCGATGATGCCGCGGCCGGCAAGTTCACCGTGGTGCGGGTGGTGTGGCGCGATCGCCTGGCCCGGTTCGGGGGTGGGGTGGATCGAGCGGTACTTGTCGGTGTGCGGCGTTAGCGTCGAGGCACTGCACGAACGTGGGGACAAATCTCTGCTGGAGGAGCTGATGGACGACTTCATGGCGTTGTTGGCGTCGTTCTCGGGCCGGTTCTACCAGTTGCGGTCCCGGCAGAATCAGCAACGCCTACTCGAAGCCGCGGCGATCAGGCTACGTGAGCAGTGACATGGCGGTGATCCAGTCGGCGGTGCCGCTGCGGATCGCCGTGGCGGTCGAGGACAGCACCGGTGAGGAAGTGGACGCCGATCAACGGCTGGGCTGGCTGCTGAACCTGGTGCACCAGATGAGCGCCGAGTTGATGCAGTCATGTTGGCGGCCCGAGGTTTTCGCCGCACTACATGCCGGGATCGATGCGCTGGGCCGCAAACTTCCGTCGACAGCAGCAGTGGTCGCCTCCCGGCTGGGCTGGGTACCGGCGCCGCCGGATGGCGTGTACGTGCCCTCCCGGGTGGTGCGCCTAGCCCAGGCCAACGTGGTTCCAGTGCTCAAGACCGTGGCGTTTCGGGACGCGCTGATCCCCGCGGTGCTCGCGGCCCTCGATGAGCAGGGCCGGCTGGATCACCAGCAGCTCAGTGACGGCCAGGGCCGGTACGTGAGTGCGGCATTTCTGCGGAACTTGTCTCGCCAGCTGCGCCGCGCCGGTGACGTCCCCGTCACATCGATCACCGAGATTCAGGACCCACCCAACGTGGCGCGGATCGCGCGGCTCGGGGCGGCCGATAGTCAGTTTGTCGAGCTAGTCGATTCGGGTCCAGACAGGGCGTGGCTGCGGATCAAATTGCCCACCTGCCCGCAGCCGGCAGGGCGCGGCGACTGGTCATGGTGCCGGTTGTGGTGCCCCACCCCACCGCACCTGAAACAGCGCGACATCGCCTGCTGGCACCTGCCCACCATCAGCATGGCCCGGGGTAAACCGTTGTTGCGGTTCACGATCACCGAATCCGTCCCGGAACCGGCGACAGCCACCGCGACTGCGGCTCTGGGTATCGATTGGTCGCCGGCCTCGTTGGGTGCGGCCACGATGGTTGTCGAGCGCGGCGGACAGCTGGTCACCGACGCTCGAACCCATGTGTATGACGATCGGGGGACTGGGTGTGCGGCTGGCCCGGCTGCAGGCCGAAGGTCAGGCGCTGACGGGCAAGATTGCCCGGCTCACCAACCTCGCCGCCACCGCACCTGAACTGACGCAGGCCCGACTGATGACGAAAATCGCTGTCCTGCGCGATCACCGCCGCGCCGTGGGAGCCAAGCGGGCGCGGATCAACCGGGACATGGCATTCGATTTCGCGGCAACCATGACCACGATGGCCACCGCCTCGGGTGCCGGGGTAATAGCCGTGGAAGATCTGCGTGACCTCGAATCGCGCGGGCATGGACCGGTCAATAACAACCGTGCCGCCCAATCTGCACGCCGGCGTGCGGTCGCGGCGCTGGAACATACCGCCGCCAAGGCGGGCCTGGAAGTGGTGATGTGCCCACCCCGGGGCACCTCCGCGAACTGCCCGGGCTGCGACCAGGAACTGACCCGCCCCGGCGGCTACCACACCGCAACCTGCACCGAGTGCGGTATCCGCCTGGCGAACCGGGATCAGATCGCCGGGCAGAACATCGCCAAACGGGTTCTGCTGGCCAAGACGAAAATCAAACGGCCCAAAGGCAAATCGAAACGCGTCAGCACCGTGGCGCACCAACCAGTGCGCAGAACCCGAGACAAGACCACCACCACCCCGAAACAACGGCGCCACAAACGCGTCCGCAACACCACCCCCACCCAACTGGCCAGCGACCAGCACCCGATCACTCCTGCACGCACAGCGTCCGTGTGGGACAGAGACCAGCCAACTGCCAACCCGGCAGCACGCACCTCTGCACAACCGATCCCCGGCACCAGCGACACCCACGTGTCAGCAAGTGTCAGAGACCGATAGACGCTTATCGGTGCAGGCGCTGGACCGGCTGATCAATGAAAGTGTTGGATCAGGTCGTTCACCTGCGGGGCTAGGCCGCCGGCGGCTCCGCCCCCGAAGGCCATCGCCACGCCGGTGGTGAATGCCCACTTGATACGGCGGATCACCTTGTGCACGATGGCGGTGAGGCCGGCGCCGGCGGCAACTCCGAGGGCCATTTGCGGGTGTGATCCGACGAAGTTGAGAACGTCAGCGGCTGGCACGTACGGGAGTTCCTTTCGTGGGAAACGCGTCTGCGTCTGGTTTGGCCGAGGGGCCGGCGGCATGCTGGGGAATGTTCTGAGACATCCAGCGTGCCAACTTCTCCGGATCGGCTCCTGCACTTAAGAATACCGTCCGCACTACCGCTTCGTCCGCAATCATTGCGGGTCACCTTCTTTCGGTTTGTGGTGGCTAGATTACGGCCGGCCACCGACAAGATTCGGTGCGGCCGAAGGCGTTGAAGTCTGTCGTGCGCCGCACGCTGGACGGGGTTAGTTTGGGCTGGCTCGACTTCCTTGCGTCGGGCATGAGTCGCTCTGTTGCGGCCGGACCGGTTCACTGGACGCATCTGCGAGACGGCCCGAGTCCGAATCGCCTACGCCCTCCAACCACCACCCCACCCGGCATGGGAGTGGGGTGGTGGTTACGGATGTGTTTGCGTGGCAGTGGGTTTGCGGCGGCTTGGGCTTCGTTGTCGTCGAGCCGGATTGCGGATTGCGCGGACGAATTTTTGTCGGTGGGTGCCGGTAATGTTTGTGGTGCAGGGCAAGCCAATCGCGGCGGGCCCACCAATCACTCGGAGGTGTGGCGATGGTCGCCGTTGGTTCGTTTGTGAAAGTCCGTGACGGGGTGCCGTGCACCGAAGGCCTTGGTGGCTTTGTGTGCAAAGTTGTTGGGGCACAGGGTGATCTGCGGGATATTCGCCGCGTTGATGTTGCGACGGGGGAGCTGACGGGGATTTCTGTGCGCTTCGTGTCGTCGGAGCTGGTGGCGGTGCAGGGGCGGTAGGCCGCGTGGTGGCTGTTCGACGAGATGGCCTCGCCGAACTACCACCACCCCACCCGGCATAGGAGTGGGGTGGTGGTAGTTCGGATGCGCTGCGGTGCAGTGGAATTGGGCGCGATGCGGTTGCGGGTTTTGTCGGTGGGGGTGTGTAGATTGGTCGGCGCAGGGCACGCCAATCACGGCGGGCCCACTTTCCCTGGAGGGTTTCGATATGTCGACCGTGAAAACTATGCAGCGTCAGGGCCGTTCGGCTGGTCGGGGGGTGACGTTGGCGCGTAGAGCGATTGCCGCGGTGCGGACGCTCTCCGAGGTTGACGGCTCCCTACCGAATGAGCGGCAGCGCGCCGTGCTGCAGGCGTTTCCGGGTTGGGGGCCGGTGGCTCCGCTGTTTGATGCTGAGCCTGCCGGGGCGTGGGCTGCGTTGGCCGACGAACTCGATGATGTTGTCGGCCAAGCTGGTGAAGTGATGTCCTCGGCCGCTGACGTCGTGGACACATCGTTCTTCACCCCGCCGGCGTTGGTTGGGCACGTCTGGGAGGTGTTGCGGTCCGCCGGATTCAGCGGCGGGTCGGTGCTTGATCTGGGCTGCGGAACGGGGGCGTTCTTCGAGCATGTGCCGGAGGACCTGGCGGTGTCTGTGACGGGCGTAGAGGCGGATCCGATCTCTGCGAGAATCGCGCGGGTGCTGCATCCCGGCGCGACCATCATCACCGGGGAGCTGCAGAAAGTGTCGCTGCCGCACAAGCGGTTTGATGCCGCGATCGGAAATGTTCCGTTCTCGGGCTCGCGGGTGTACGACGGTGCCACCGGGTTTTACGGCGCGCTGCATGAGTACTGCGTGACACGAGCGGTTTCAGCGGTGCGCCCGGGCGGATACGTGGTGGTGGTGACATCGCGGCATGAGATGGACAGCGCACACGGCTTGTCCTCGACCATTGCCAGTGAGGCTGATCTGATCGCGGCGGTGCGGTTGCCGTCGAAGTACTTCAGCTCGTCCGGTACGGATGTGATCGCTGACGTCCTGATCCTGCGGGTTCGCGGCGATGACGGTTCCCACGGGTGGAAGTCGCCGCGCGGCGACCGCACGACGACTCTTGCCGGGACGGTGGGCGATCGCTGGTGCCGCGAGGTGGTGAGCCGATTCTGGGAGGACCATCCCGAACTTGTGGCCGGCACGATGCGGCTGACTGGCTTTGATCGCCAACCCCTGGCAGTAGACGCCGACGAGCCCGAGGCCGCCGTGGCGGCCGCATTCGAGGCGGTCAAGCCGCTGCTGGTGCCGTATGCGGCTGGCGTGGAGCCCTTGGCTGATCTCGGAGATATCCGACTGACCGACGACCAGGGCCGCAAAGACGGGTCGCTGCATATCGTCGACGACCAGGTTGTCCGGGTCAGTGACGGCGCCCTGACCGTGATTCCCCGGGCCAGCGCCGAGCTGCGCGCACTGATCGGTCTCCGGGATGCCGCGGTAGCACTGATGGAAGCCGAATCGGACTGGGACTGCCCGGCGTCAACCCTGGAGCCGCTGCGCACCGCATGCCGTGAGTCCTACCAGCGGTACGTGGCGCGCTATGGCGCACTCAATCGCGGGGTCAGCACGGTCGGGAAGGTCGACCCGGAGACGGATATGCCCCGCTTGGGATGGCGCACACCCCCACTCGGCGGCTTTCGGCAAGACCCCGATGCTCCGCTGGTCTTTGCACTCGAACGATTCGATCAGGAGAGCGGGGAGGCCTCGCCCGCGCCGATCCTGCTGCGGCGGGTCAACAAGCGGCCCGAGGCGGCGACGCGCGCGGCGACGGCGGGCGAGGCGCTAGCCATCAGCATGGGTGAGGGCAGGGGCTTGGACCTGACGCGGATCGCCGGACTGTTGGGCCTTGACGATCCAGAGGCGGCGTTCGAGGCGCTGGGGGAGTTGGCCTACCGCAACCCTCGCGATGGCCGGCCGCTGATCGCCCGTGACTATCTGTGCGGCGATGTGCGGACCAAGCTCGGAGAGGCGTTGGCGGCCGCGGCCACGGATCCGCAGTTCACCCGCAACGTAACCGCGCTGGAAGCGGTACAACCGACGTGGCTCGGCCGCGAGGACATCCGCATTGAACTGGGCTCGCCATGGGTCACGACCGGTGACGTCGTCGACTTCTGCAAGGAGGTCTTTGGGGTCGGTGTCCGTGTGGAACACGTTGCGCCGCTGGCCGCGTGGGACGTCACCGCACACGGCCGAGTGTCGCCGGAGGCGCAGATCGCCTACAGCACGGCGCGCCTGGGAGCGGTGGACCTGTTGCAGATCGGCCTCAACGGGGCGGCGCCGGTGGTTGTCGATGAGTTCTATGACGAGGTCGCGCGGAAAAACAGGTCGGTGCGGAATGCGGACGCCACCGAGGCGGCGGAACAGAAGCTCGCGGCAATCAAAGAGCGGTTCTCGCTGTGGATTTGGGAGGACGCGTCGCGCGAGCAGCGGATCGTTGATCGCTATAACCACGAGATGAATGCTCATGTGTTGCGCCGGCACGACGGGTCGCATCTGACGTTCCCGGGATTGGCCGACGGAGTCGAGCTGTGGCCCTGGCAATCGGACTTCGTTGACCGTGCCGTTTCGACTCCCGCGGCTTTTTGCGCGCACGAGGTGTCGCTTGGGAAGACCCTTACTGCGATCACTTTGGCGATGACGCTGCGGCAATTCGGTTTGGCTCAACGAATTTGCTTCAGCGTGCCCAACCACCTCATAGAGCAGGCAACGCGTCAGTGCTACCAGGCATGGCCGTCGGGGCGATTCTTGATCGTGAGTCGCGACGACCTGCACGGGGATGCTCGCCGCCGGTTCGCGGCTCGAATCGCCACGGGCGATTGGGATCTAGTGATCATGACCCACGAGGCTTTCTCGTCTATCCCGGTGCCGCCCAGCGTCGAGTGGGCGTGGCGTCAGGACCAGCTAGGTGCCTTGAAGAACTATGCGCGGCATGCGGGGCACAGAAGCAAGCGCATCGCTTCGGCTGTGCGGTCGCTGGAGGGGCGAATCGAGAAGCTGCGTGATCAGTACAACGATCCGAACCAGATCACGTTTGGGCAGTTGGGGTTTGATTACCTCATCGTCGACGAAGCCGACCGTTTTCGTCGGTTGCAGGTCACTACGCGCGCGGATGGGTTCTCCCTCGGGCAGTCCAAGCGAGCCTTGGACCTGTATCTGAAACTGTCGCTGCTGCGCAGAGCGAAGCCCGATCGACCCTATGCCTCCTTGATGACGGGAACGCCCTTCACGAACACGCTCGCCGAAAGTTATGTTTGGCAAACGATGCTCGCACCGGAGCAGCTGGAGCGCACCGGGTTGACCCACTTTGACGCGTGGGCAGCACAATTCGTTCGCTACGAAGTGCTGATCGAGACCAGCCCAGATGGGTCGGGCTTCCGATCCAAGCGCCGGCCGTCTGTGATACAGAACGTGCCGGAACTTCGGACCATGCTGTCAGAGTTCATGTCCATGGTCCGCGCCGACGCGGTCGGCCTGCCGCGACCGGAAGTGCAGCGGGAAATGAAGCTCACCGAACCCACGGCGCGCCAGGGCGAATTCATGGGCACGCTCGTGGAGCGTGCCGACAATGTGCGGGCCCGGCGATCCTGCGCTGATGACGACAACATGTTGCTCATCTGCGGCGACGGCCGCAAGGTGGCCCTTGACCCGAATCTAGTTGGCATCAAGGAGAATGCGCCCAAACTCGACGGTGTCGCAGAGCTGGTGGCGGAGATCTATCACAGAACCAAGGATCTGACCTACGAAGGGTCTTCGACTCCGGGGGCGCTGCAGCTGGTGTTGTGCGACTTGGGCACACCGAAAAAGGGGGACACCCAGAGCTACGGCCGGATTCGCGCGGGTCTGATCGATCGCGGTGTACCGGCCGAGAAGGTTCGGTTTGTGCACGAAGCGTCGATGCCGAAGGCTCGAGAAGCCCTGTTCGCGGCATGCCGGGACGGCCGGATTTCCGTTCTGATTGGTTCCACCCCAAAAGTGGGAATTGGAACCAACATTCAGCATCGCATGATCGCGCTGCACCACGTTGACCCAACCTGGACGGCTGCGGCCTGGGAGCAGCGCAATGGGCGCCTGCGGCGCAACGGCAATCAGCACGCGCTTGTGTACATCTACTCTCACGTGGCGCGAGGGACGTTCGACGCCTACATGTTTGGCACGATCGAACGGAAGTCGCGTGGCTTTGAGCAGCTGTACCGCCCTGACGGCCAGGCACGGGAAATTGAGGACCTTGGCGGCGATGGCACGCTGACGTTTAGCGAGCTCAAAGCCGCGGCCGCAGGTAACGATCTGGTCATGCGTCAGCACGAGTTGACCGTGAAGATTCGGGGCCTGCGTCTGGCGCACGTGACGGTCCAGCAGAACGTGCGGACCCTGCAGCACCAAGCCGCGACGGCCCAAGCCTCTGCGGCTGCCGCCGCAGATCGGATCAAACGCCTGCACGAGCTGGCCGGGCGCCGCGCAGCCCTCACCGATGTCGACTTGTCGCGTGTCGCAGAAGAGGCGTGCATCGTGCGGGAACCCGGACGCTACTACTCGTCGTATCGCGGTGAGTGGAACGACGATGGGGTATGCATCAGCATCGCGGATACCGACCCGGGGCAGCGGCTCGAACTGCAACTCAACTACCACACCGTGTGGACCGAGGTCTTGCCGGCCAAGGTTCGCCGACGCGGCCCGCGAGCAGTGCAAGCATGGGCACAGCAACAGGTTACGGGCTGGATCGGCAGATTGGATCAGGAGATCGCCGCCACTGAGGAGCGCCGCAACGACGCTCTGCGGCAGTCCCAGGACGCTCGCGACACTGCGGCGGCTACCGATATTCGCGAGCCCGCCGAGCTCGCCGTAGCGATCGCCGAGCTCGCCGAAGTGAACAAGGCCATCACCGCAGCGTTGGCCCGCGACGACGGGGCGGAGGCGGCCTAGCAGCCAGGCCGACCGCAGGTCGTGTCCGAGTAGTTGTGGGCCCCGCGCACATGCTGCGGGGCCCACAACCCTGCGCTCACTAATCGAGCAGCACCACCCCACCCGGCAACGGAGTGGGGTGGTGCTATTGCTCGATGGGGGTCCGCTTGTCGGTCGTCGGTCGTCGGTCGTCGTCGTTCAGCGGTGAGTGCGTGTGCCAACTGGTGCGGCTTTGACTTGGGTCGCCAAAGGGGTTGCCGGAGAAGCAGGGTCGGCCCGGCATTGTCGTGTGTGTGGTGCCGGGGGTGTCTGGATGGATCGCCGAACTTGTCGGTGGGGCGCAGTAGTCTTTGTGGTGCAGGGCAAGCCAATCGCGGCGGGCCCACGACTCACCCTTAGGAATCTGCTGATGACTGCAATCGCTGTGGACCGAATCTCACCCGCTTTCGCCGCTGACGGGGAGGTGAACTGGCCGGCCCTGCTGACCGAGGCGTTGACGCTGCCAGGCCAGATGGGGACGACCTACTGCCGGTTCTACTCTTACTCGCTGCTGAATCAGATTCTGCTGATGATGCAGGGAATTACCGAGCCGTGCGCGCCCTTTAGCGTCTGGACGAAGCTTGGCCGCATCCCCCAGCCGGGCGGGGCTCGTTGGGTTCGCCATCCGCGCACGATTCGCAAGAAGGACAAGACAACCGGCGAGGAAGAGCGGGTAATGGTCGGCTCCAAGCTGAAGCGGAGCACATTTCCGTACTCGAATACCGCGGGCCCGGACATCGAATGGCCCGAGCTGCCCGGTTGGGACTGGCAGCGAGCCCTCGCTGCACTCGATATTGAGCAGGAGCCGTTTCGGCTGATCGACGGGAATACACAAGGGTACTCGTACGGCCGCCGCGTAGCCGTCTCGCCAATGGCTGTGTACCCCTTGGAGACTGGGCTCCACGAGCTCGGACATGTGATGCTTGGCCACACCACCCCCGCCACGGCGGCGGCCTCGTCGAGTGCGCCAGATGGAGCCGAGCCGGTCTGCCAAGGTGTGCGCGAATTCCAGGCCGAATCGGTCGCTTATCTCTTGGCCCATGAGATCGGCCTGACGGACTGGGCCCCGGCCGAGTCGCGCGCGTACATACAGGACTGGCTCGGCAACGACGAGGTCACCGACCGTCATATCCGAGCGGTATTCGCCGCCGTGGACAAGATTCTCGCGGCGGGCCGATCCGTACCGGCCGACGATGAGGCTGAGAGCGACTCCGGTCGAGCGGCGTCGTAGATCGAGCAGGGATGAAGCCGGCGCTCCGGCGCCGGCTTCATCCCTCACCACCCCAACCGGCATCGGAGTGGGGTGGTGAGGGTATCTGGTTGGAGTGCTGCGGTTTTGGACCTCTATTTGGCCGCAGGCTGTGGCGTTTCTTGTCGGTGCGATCGGGTAGGTTTGTTGGTGCAGGGCAAGCCAAGTGCGGCAGGCCCACCAATTCCCCGGGAGGGTCTAGCGATGTTCGCCTCAGGTTCGTTTGTGACGGTTCGTTTGTGACGGTTCGTTTGTGACGGTTCGTTTGTGACGGTTCGTTGTGGAGTCTTGGCCAGCGAGGGTCTGGCGGGTGCATTGTGTCGGGTGGTTGGCGCGCAGGGTGGGCGCGGCGTGGGGCCCATGTAGGGGTCCTGCGCCGGGGCGCGGTCGCTGCGGTGGCGATAGCGGTATGGCGCTGCTGGGCAATGGTTTTAACGAATGTTGTGTCAGTGGCCGGCGGTAATGTCGGTGGTGTACGAGCAAGCCGATCGCGGCGGGCTCATCAATCCCCTTTGGAAGGACTGGTCGTCATGGCCAAGGCCCCGATCTTCTACCTCGGGACTCACATTGATGGTTGGCTGAATCACGCTGGCGTGCCGTTGTTTGTCTCGCATCGGCGACTGGCGCGGCGCAAGTCGTTGCCGCGGGCTCGGATGGGTTGGGCGCTGGACAGTGGTGGGTTCAGCGAGCTGTCGCTTTACGGCGGTTGGCGTACGACGCCGGAGGAGTATGTGGCCGCGGTGAAGCGGTACGACCGCGAGATCGGCCAGCTCGAATGGGCGAGCCCGCAGGACTCAATGTGTGAGGAGTCGATGCTCGCCAAGACGGGGCTCACGGTGGCCGATCACCAGCGCCTGACGGTAGCGAATTTCGTGAGGCTTGAACAGCTTTGGCGCGATAGTGACGACCAGTGGCATCCTGAGTCGCCGTTTATGCCGGTCCTGCAAGGCGGGCAAGCTCCGGAGTCGTACCTACAGTGTTGGGACATGTACGGGGAGGCCGGCGTGGACCTCGGCAACTACCCGTTGGTTGGTGTGGGCTCGGTGTGCCGGCGCCAGCACAGCGGCGAAATCCGCGACGTCCTACAGGCCATCCGAGACCGCGACCCCGAGATTCCGCTACACGGATATGGCGTTAAGACATTGGGGCTCAGGCTCTACGGGGATCTGCTGTGCAGCGCGGACAGCCTGGGATGGAGCTTCAACGCCCGCAAGAACCCAAGGCTTGAGGGGTGCACTCACGCGAGCTGCTCGAACTGCGTCAAATGGGCGTTGCGGTGGCGGCGGGGAATCGTGGCCGGCGGATGCGCCGAACACGGCGAGCCGTGTGACGGCACGCTCGCGACCTGCCGTCTGCGTGATTTATGGGAGATGCGCGAGCGGGCAGACGCCGCCGCGGCGCAGGCCGGCTGAAACAGCAGACAGCAACAAGACACCCCGACCACCACCCCGACCACCACCCCACCCGGCATCGGAGTGGGGTGGTGGTCCTATCGAACACTGCGAGTCTGTGGCATTGCTGCATTCGACGGGCCGAGTGGCGCACACGGTGGCCCGAATCTGTCGGTGGCAACCGGTAGTGTTCTTGGTGCAGGGCAAGCCAATTGGGGCGGGCCCACCATCCCGAGAGGGGAATTTTGTGAACTCTGTAGACGCACCGGTGGTGTTGAAAGTAGGCATGGATGGCGCCGTAACCCGTGTGCCGTTCGTGACCGATGAGCGCGGCAGTGCTGGCGCGCTCCTTCGCGAGCAGATCGGTTGCTCGTGGTACGACGTGATCGCGTTGGACGGTCATATCGACATGTGGGTCGACGACGAGCACAACGCGGACGTGCGTGAGGACATCGAATTGCGGGCAGGCTCGCTGTTGGATGCACTCGAACAGTGGCTCGGCGCCGAGAGCCTGACCGACGTGGGTGAGCAGGTGTCCCGATGACGGTGCGGCTTGATGTTGGCGCGTATGTTGTGCCCGCTCCCGGGGCGACGGTCACCGAGGGCCTGGAGGACGACCTGTGTCGCGTCGTGAGGGCCCAGGGCGATCTGCGCGACATCCGGCGAGTTGACCAGTCCAGTGGCGAACTGGAGGGCATAGAGGTGCGATTCCTGGCCTCTGAGCTTCGTCCTGCACGCCCAGCGCTGCTGCGCTGGTATGACGCGCTGCGGCTGCGGGCTGCGCTCGCTGGGTGGCGTCGGGCGGTGGCCGATGATGACGAGGACGTCGACTCTCTGGCGATTCTGGTCGAAGCCGCCGAGCAGATCGCAGACCGGGTGATCGCCGCCGACCCGAGCGAGCTCGACGAACTCGCGGTATGCGGGTATGTCAGTGACCTGGATGACGCGCAGGTGGTCGAGATCGAGACCACTGCGGCAACCGGTCGCGTCCGCGTTTACATCAATGAACGGGTGATCTACGACGGCACCCCGGACGTGGACGAGGCACCCGGTGCGCACTACGACGGCCCCGGATGGCTTAGCCGGGAGGATGAGCACTGCGACGAGTGCGGGGCGCTGACCCGTGAGCTGGTCGGCGTTGACCACGGCCCGGCCTGCTCGCTGAACCCAACCAACGTGCAGGACGCGCAGCGGTCGACCCGGGGCAGCGACATTGACGAAGTTGCCGCCCGGATCGACCCGTCGAAAGCCCGGTACGCGGTGGCCCGGTTGTGCGCGCTATTGGGGCGCAAATTTGACTGGGACTCGGGCACGTTCAATGAGATCAGGGACGCGATCATTCCAGCGGCCCCGAGCAGCTGCCCGCCGTTCTTCGACCAGGATGACGACGCCGTTGCGTTCTGGCAGAACGTCACCGGCGGTCAATCGCGATAGCGGCAAGCTCTGGTGCCCCGCAGTTTGAGAGCTGCGGGGCACCAGAGCGCGCGGCGGGCGGTGGGGAGCCACACCCGCACCACCACCCCACCCGGCATAGGAGTGGGGTGGTGGTGCGGAAATTATGTTGGCGCGGAACGTGTTTGGGTACGGCATTTGTCGGCGGTGATGGGTAGAATTGGTGGCGCAGGGCACGCCAATCGCGGCTGGCCCACCAATCCCGAAAGGGGACAATCGCTATGCGTTTTGCCGAGCCGATTTCGACTCTGGTCAGCACTGCCACGGAGATGCCCACGATGACGAGTCGGGTAGATCCGCAGGGTGCACGCCGGATGATGGAAATGCTGGTCAATTTGTATGCGGACCGCCGTTTGGCGGTGGTGCGCGAGTATGTGTCCAACGCCGTCGATGCCACTCGTGCAGCGGGCAGCGGGGAGCCGGTCACAGTGACTACACCGACCCTGATCGAACCGAATCTCGTTGTGACTGACCGAGGTACGGGCATGTCAATGGGGGAGGTGGAAGCGACGTTCCTGGCGTTCGCTGCGTCAAGCAAGCGAGACAGTAACGAGTTGATCGGCGGATTGGGTGTCGGCGCGAAATCTGCCTGGACACTGGCCGAGTCATTCCTGGTCGATACCGTCAAAGGCGGACAGCGCACCACAGTGCGCGCGGCCCGCAACTTGGAGCATCAGGTACTGGTAGCCGGTGAGCCGAGTGACCTGCCTGACGGGACCACCATCATCGTTCCTGTCGAAGTCGCCGGACACGTCGATACCTGGAATCGGATCGTCCGTGAGGTCGCTAGCGCTCACGACCCTGGGGCGGTCCTGGTGGACGGCGCGGCGGTAGAGAGTCTGGCTGGCGGCCCGACATGGATCGGACCGGTGTCATGCCGCCGCGTGCAGCGACAGGACCGCGCGGCGGTCATCGTGCGTAGCGGCGGCACCCTGTTCTCGGCGGTGCCGGAGGTCACCAGTCGCGTCCTGGAAAGCACGCGACTGGCGGCGTGCGTGATCGAGTTACCAATCGGTTCATTCGATCACACACCCAGCCGGGAGTCAGTGATCGCGTCCGACCGGACGATGGCTGCTGTTGATGCCGCGCTCAAACAGTACAGAGTCGCGTATGAAGCTCTGGCACAGCGCATTACGAAATTGGCCGCTACCGACGTTGCCGCTGCGGTGACGCTGCGAACCGACACCCTTGGCACTGTCGGCAAGAACGCGATGTTGCCGATCCCGTTTCACGTCTGCGTGCCCGCTGGATCGGGAGCCTGGACCGTACGCACTACGTCCGGACGCCCGCGCTGGGAACGGGTCAACGGACTACCCGACGACCGATTTGAGGCGGTAACCGCACCGACCGAGTTCTTGAAAACCCTTGTCGTTTCTGGTGTTCCGGCTGGACGGGTGTTGTCGCGCTTCGCCAAGTATCTGGACGAGAATCACCCGACGGTCTGGCGAGTGATCGCTGTGCCGGAAGGGCAGAAGACCGTGCCTTTGACCGTCTTGGCCCCCGGTCTGCGCAAAACCGACCAGACCTGGGAAGTCGGAGCCGAGACGAAGGGCATAGCGGCCCATTACACGTGGGAACAGTGGAATGCTGCGATGGCCGCTCGACGAACTGTGCGGGGGCCGGTGAACGGTTACGACTGCTTTGTCATCGACATCGACGGTGCCACTCCGCGTTCAGTCACGCTGAGCGGCCCGCAGATCGCTGATCTCGGCGTCCCGGTCGTCTACACCGATGGCGAGAGACCGGCGCGTGCAGCGAGCGGTCAGCCAGCGATGGCGATGGTGTATCTGGGCAGGCGCAAGACCGGACCCCTGCTAGCAGCGGTACCGGCGGCGATGGACCGGGCTGAGTGGATCGCAGGCCGATTCGACGCGATGACTGCGGGCTGGTCACCGACTGACCGCAGTCATCGCGTCGAATCGGCGCCGCGATCCCGCGGTCGCATCGCCGCCGGGCCGGTCACAACATCGCCAATTCCCACCATCGCCATCGGCAACTCGCTGCGATCTCTCGCCATCGGCGACCGGGTTTGATCGTGACTGAGCGCCAACCGTCGTGACACAAAGCAGTCATGGCTCGGCCCCACGGTCGAGCGGCACCATCACTGCGCATTCACCTGTTCCCCGCCAATAATGGGCCGCTAAGTCGCTCGGCAGGTTCTGGTATTGCCAGACCATGCCTTTGCAGCTCGCCAGGCGGGTGATTCGTCAGGCGTGCACTGGCGGCGACAACCGTCCAGCCGGGTGATCGACACCCGCACTTCAGATCGATAGATCGGCTCTGACCGTTCCCAGCGCGGCCTCCAATGATCAGCGAGCGCATGAAAACGGATCGGCAACATCTTACGTTAACCGACGATTGCCAAGTCGGTTCACTGGCGTCACAGCAATCCAACGCTGTAGAGCTCACGCGGCTCTACTGGGCGACGGCATCCAGCGGCAGCCGGCGTCCGGTCGGACGATCGGCTCCCGGCTGGGTGTGATCGAATGAACTCGGTGGTACGCACGGACGCATCCGGCACCGCCGGCTGGGTGCCGCTGCGCGCCCGCGATGACCGCCGCCTCTGTCGTTTGCGCGCGGCGGCATCCCGTCCATCATCTCTGCGCGCCTCCTGGTTCGCCCCAGAAGAATGAGCATAGCATTCAGGCTATCGTGCGTGATCCCGGCTGGGGTGTGGTGATTCGATCGACGGAGCTCGCCGCCTGTGATCTCCAAGTTGCGAGGCCGCGCTTTACGCAATGTGCGCTGGCGATCGATATTCGGCCAGTGATCCGAATTTCGCGCCATCAGCTCGCGTCTCGCTTTGCTGTGCGGGCATGTCGGCTTCCACCTCCCCGTGCCTCGGTCGACTCACAACCGTCAGTTTCGATGAAGTCATTTCAACATTACGCCCGCCGCAGTAACGGCGTTTAAACCGATTGGCATTTCAATCGTCCGGCGTGCGCCACGTACCCGATCGTCATCGTGGTCATTGGCCAGAGTCGAATCGGCGGCATAGCCTCGAGATGGGTAGTGGCCGTATTTACCGTCTGAATGCCATATTTCACGCCCCGCTCACAATGCCGGAATGAATGTGGTGAGTGTGGCCGCCGCGCTCTGTGCCGCGGCTCTCCAGACTGCGAGACTCAAACTGCCGCCAGCTCGCTGACCGCCGGTGACGTGCAGATTGCAACGTCGCTGGTCAGCGAGGCGGCGAACTGCTTCGAGACCGCTGGGGATGTCTGTTAGTGCCCGAGTCTGAGCAAATTGCTGCCTGGCGCGCGCAGCCGGGCCACCGCCGCTCGTAGTCAGGCGGTAACGAGCTGGTCGACCGCTGCGTCTCCGTTGAGCAGTGACCGTGTCAACGCCGACCATCGCGGTCGCCTCTCCTCCCGGCTAAACACCATCGAGACATCGTGAGTGCGCCAGTCGCTCGATCCGGGTGCCGTCGTAGATCGCCCCGTTCGTGAAACGCGGACGCGACCGGTTTGCCGCAGTGGTCGATCTCGACGCAGTCATCAGGTCGCGTACCTGCAGCTGCCGCAATCACTCGCTCATGCCACGTCTGCTCGGCGGCGTCGAAATCCGGCCGCCGGCTCACACCGCGAGCGCAGCCCGCAGCCTGGCGCGTCGCCAGCGCGGCGGCGCTGGGCTGCAGGTGAAAGCTCAAGTCACGCCTATGCTCCAGTTCGCCACTGAACGGTCAACATCGCCGGATGTCGCGCCCAGATCTGCCACAATTCCGGCACAGTGACCTCGGTGATTACGCGCCAAACGCGATCCTACGCGAGCCGCCTGTTCAGTGCATCAACAGCGACCTCGCCACGCGTCACGTTGTAACAAATCGTCGTTTGATCGCGTCGTACGAGCAACCGATCTGCTAAGCCGAAGAACGCCCGGCGCTATCGGTCACGGAACACGCGGACACGGCAAATCCTTCAGCGCCTGCTGCGGGGATACAAGTCCCCTCTCGGGATGAGGCCGCCTAGCGCCAAGTTGCCGCCATTTAGTCAGGCCACGCCGTGTGCCATCGAGATCGGCAATGCCACGAACTCGCAGTGTCAGGACACCACCCCGCTCCAGGATGTAGCGATGGAGGCGATGATCGATGATCGGGTGTCGTGTTAGCGTCTGCTCGTTTCGGCCTGCACCGCGTCTGCCGCTCGCGCATCTGCGGGGTCGCGTGCCGTCACGCAGCTTTCGCCAGTTCGCGTCCGCCCCGTGCACTACATCTTCCGGCAGCTCGCGTGAGTGCACCCCTCAAGCATTGGAGTTCTTGCGGGCGTTAGCCTTTACTGGGGCTGAGGAGCTAATGCGCCATATCCTGTGGCGATCTCGGGGTCGCGGTCTCGGGTGCGCAGCTGGGTCGCGATTTCACTACTGGCCAGCTGGCGCCGCCGCCTCACTCCAGTACCAACCAGGCCAGTTGCCGTACGCTCTGTCACGGCACTGCAGGTACGGCCGGAGGCACCGGGCATGAAGCAGTCGTCACTTCGCTTTATAGCTGGCACGAGTCACCGTCAGGCGCAGTGATCGCCGCAACCGCAGCCGAGGCTCGCCGGCTCAGCAACCTACTTCACCGCGGCCCACTCACCGGCGTCATCCAACTGCCGCATGCGACTCGAACCACTGCTGTGCATCCGAGCCACGGCACGACACGCCATTCGCCGTCATGTTCCGGCGGCGTATTCAGCCGACCATCAATGTGGTCGAATAGAGAAGATCGAGACGCTTGGCCGCGTCGCAGAACGTCGACTGCTCATCCACCACCGCCGACCTGGCTACAACATTCGTTAAGAGCCAGCGGCAGCGCCATGCCATCGCCACCGCAGCGACTTCCAATAACGCACCCGCCGCTCACCTCTGCCGCCAGATCGCTGTGGAACTCGTCGTCACAAACGAACCGTCTGAAGCGAGCCGTCACAAACCAGACATCCCGGGGAGTAGTGGGCCTGCTGGCTTGCCCTGCGCCAACAGACCCACGATGCGCCATAGCCACGGCCTGCGGCCAAATCGAAGGTCCAAGACGCAGCTGCTCCAAGCCAGACCTCTACCCACTCGGTAGTGAGGATGAGCGGCGCCGGGGCGCGTGATCCATAGCGTCTACGACGCCTTCGACCCGGAGTCGCTCAGTAATGCTCGACCGTACAGTCGGCCTGCGGCGCTTTCAGTCATGATCGTGACCTCGTCGTTTTGCCGAGGAAGCCAGTCGCAATCATACGCGCGCGACTCGGCAAATTCAGGCCGTCTGGGCAAATAAGCGACCGATTGCAATTCGCGCACCTGCAGACACCGGCTCGGCTTCAATCTGGCGCGGCCACGCAAAGAGTGTATTAAGCATCACATGTCAGCTCGTGGAAGCCCAGTAAAGTACACGGCCATTGGCAGACGGCATCACTGCCATGTTCCCGTCGATCGGCCGAGCAGCTTCTGTATCGGTGCGGCATGAAGGGCTCTGCCGGTCCCAACCGGGTCAGGCCATTCGATGATCGCTCATTCGAATGCGGAAATGTCAATAAGCTCGAAACTGGGCCGACCATTAACCATAAGCGATTGATCGCTCTTTATCGTGCGCGGATGTAGTAGTCCCGGCTTTCGTCAGACGCTAAGGCGCGCGCGGCTCGGTAGACCTCTAAATCAGCAGAATCTGATTCAGCAGCGGTAGAGCCGGCGGTCATCTGTCTATTACTGTCGTCAGCAGGGCAAACGATTCGCACTCCCCGTCAGCGACAACCGGGAGAGTCGGTCACAGCGATTCATCAACAGGGTGAGTCGTGGGTACCGCGATTATTCTGCCATTCAGGTTCGGCGATCCAGCTGCGACAGCCGTTCCTGCTCTCCAGCCACTGGCCAAGTAAGCGTGCTTACCGCGAACGACGACGACCGACGACCGACGACCGACAAGCAAGCCCCATCGGCAATGGCACCACCCCCGCTCCGTTGCCAGCTGCTCTCGGCTGGCCCCCACTGGCGTAACGCGGGTCACAACTGCACGACTCGCAGAGCCAGCGCCTGCGGTGATCTTCGGCGGCTCGGCATTCGATCAGCGAATGGCCTGCAGTGTCTGGCATCTGCAGTACGGCATCGGCGTCTGATCGATCTCAGCCGTAACCTTGCATAACCGCGGGCCGTCGTATGGCGGCAAGACCGATTCACGCAGTAATATTTTGAAATCGCTGCCCCAGTCATCGCGATGCTGATCGCTTCCTCTCGCCGCGATACGTGTGCTCGGGACCGCATTACACGCATAATGCGACGCGACCTGGAGTCGACATCGGTAATTTGATCCGATCTGCGGCGATTACGAACGATTCTGCTGGACCGTCACGCGACGGCCCCAGTCAATAAAATAACATGTTCCGGCCGCAGTAAGCTAAATCGGCGTGCCATCGCCGTCCTCGAATTTCGTGCTTACGCCGTCAGCAACCAAAACTACGCGACTCCGTTCGATCGCCAGTCAGCGTCTTTGAATGGGCTGTACAAGCGCGTGCTGATTGACGCAGGCGCTGCTCCCGATCGTCAGGTGGGTCAACGTGTGCAGCGATCATGCATTGCTGTTGAATTACTGGTGGAATCAGAACGGAAACCGTCCCCGCGAACAGGCTGCTCATCGACGCTTCGTCAGGCGACAGCTATCGTACCGGTACCTGATCAACCGTAGCTGCGCGGTGTGCCCAAGTCACTGGCAGCGCAGCACCGGGCCAGCTGCATGGTTCTGTGATAGATCTCCGCCACCCGGCTCTGCGACACCGTCGGTTTATTCTCCTTGATGCAACTGGAATTCGGGTCAACTGTACGGCCCGTCGCCTGAATGAGCGTGTCGTCATCAGCAGCCGATAATCGGCACTGCTCGAGCGATATGCCGAATGCCGCAATGTCCGGTAACTCATTTCCGCTGCGCGTCGCGCTGACCGCGTCGGCACGGACCATGGACATACGGCAGCAGCGGTCGAAGTTCCGGCACGTTCTGTACAGACGACCGGCGTCGAAACGGAAGCACAGTCAGCGCGTAACGAGTAGTGCTGCCGCGTCAAGTATTCCGTAGCCATCGTTGCCAAACATAACTTTCGGCGAGCATCTCCCGTCATCAGAGACATGGCGATCGAACTCTCTGCAGCAGCGGCTGGGCTGCAGGTCAAACTCGCCCCAGACTGCGAACACCATCCGCGCTGTACGGCACCGATGGCGCTGGTCGGCAGCGATGAAGTCAAACTTGCTCCCAAACGTGTCTGGTGGATCAGTGCTTGTCACGCTCTCACTAAGCTTCAACGACTGCAGCCAGAAACTGCGCTGCTTGCATGTTCTTCAGGCCTGGCATGGTCTGACGCCACGCCCACTGCGGCTGGGCAGCACCGAGATGAACGAGGGTCGTGAGTCATGATCACTTAGATCCCAATGCGCCCCATGGCGAACTGGCAAACGAACCGGCGGCGAGATCCCATTGCAGATCACGATCAAAATCACCCCGACAGCCCTGTTAACTGACATGACCAGCACCTTCTATGTGAGCTTTGCAGAGTGTGAGCTGGCTCGCGTCATCGCCAAGTCTCGCTGCAATTCTGGCTGGCCACCTCGTATGCTTTGGGAGTCAGTAACGGTCAACTGAAATCGCTCAGAGACATCGAGATGCGACCGTCGTGCCGTAGCCTTTAGCGGCATTCGTCGTTGCTGATCGGCGTTTTTGCTCTGCCTCCTATCACGGCGGCGCTCCACTGTGCCGCGGCTTCTGTTCTGCCTCATTGGCGTTACGTTACCATTCTCACCGACCTCGTCATGAAACTCTTTTCGGCCGATGCAGCGATCCGCAGCTTCCCGAGCGCCAGCTGCTGCTGAAACGTCTGCTCGGCTATCGTGTTAGCGGCATCCACGCATCAGCATGGCACGGCATTGTTCCACTGAATTCGCCACAGAGGGCGTCACCGGTATGTGGACTAATATGCGAATGGGTGCTGTCGGTCTGTTTGGCAACAGCGGCTATGGCTTTG